>CAMCQR010000001.1 GCA_945877115.1 Synechococcus sp. UW140
GGGGGCGGCGGAGCATGGCCCTTGCCAATCCTGGACCGGGCCAGAAGGGCCATGCCAAAGGCCGCGGTGGCATCGGCGCGCTGCAGCACTGGGCGCCCAAGGGCCCGTTCTCGCATTCGCCGCCATTGGGGATTGCGGGCACCGCCGCCCAGGCTGATCACCCGCTTTACAGGTGGGGCCCCAAGGGCTTCGAGGCGTTGCCAACCGGCGACTTCAATGGCCGTCAGTCCCTCCAGCAGGGCTTGGAGGTAAACGGCGTCGCTGATGGGTCTGGGTTCGAGTTGGGGCACCAGTTCCGGGTCGTCAATGGGAAAGCGATCTCCCTTCGCTGTCAGGGGACGCAGGGTGAGTCCCGTTGGACGTCCCGGATCGATCTGACGACTGAGCTCTTTAAGGTCATTTGCCGAGAAAAACTGCAGCAGGATTCCGGCGCCGGCATTGGAGGCTCCCCCCGCGAGCCAGCGTCCAGCGAGTCGGTGACAACTGATGCCGGGTCCCCATAGCGGCTCGGATACAAATTGCTTTAACACCAAGGTTGTGCCCAACACCGTGATGCCGTCCCCTGGCTGGGGGGAGGCGGCAAGAACGCCGGCATTGGCGTCCGTGCTGCCTGCCACCACCCAACACTCCCTGCCCAGGCCGGATCGCTGGGACGCCTCTTCAGACACCCTGCCGGGGCAGGAGCCGCTGGGGATGATCTGGGGTAGCGCCGCGGCCCAAGGCTGTTCGCCGATGCGGCCGCCCCAGCGATTTTCGATGAGGTCCCAGCCCAGGCGCAGATTGTTGCCTTCCTCCCCCCAGCGCCAGTTCCCCAGCAACCAGCCCATCAGCCAGTCCGCTTGATGGCGCAATCGAAAACCAGGATCGCTCCAGGGGAGTCCGGCCGATTGCATCAGTTGGAGTGCCCTGGCCAAGCTGCCGTTGGCCGAGGCCGCTGGACCGTCTTGGGCCAGGGCCAAGGCGGTGGCTGCTTGCTCAGGACAGCAATGGTGGTAGGCGAGGGCTAGCCCTGCCGATCCCTTGAGCAGGGTGCCATCCTCATGGCAAAGCAGCAGGGTGCCTGAGGTCCCGGCCACTGCAATCGCTGCGACCTGGGCACGCCACGGGAGGGGCCATTGCTGGATCAAGGCCAGAAATCCTTGCCGCCAGGCCTCAGGACTGGTGAAAAGACCGGGGTAGGGGCTGCTGATTTCACTCACCAAATCCCCGGAGGCGTCGACAAGGGCGAGGCGCAGACCGCTGCTACCCAGGTCAACGCCAATGGTCAGAGGCGGGATGGGCCTTGGCGCTCCCTCAGCCGTGGACGGAAGCGGCACCAAGGCTGGCCGTGGCCTGCTTGAGTTCCGCGGCGATGGTGTCCACGTTTTCCCAGGGGAGGTCAAGGTCGCTGCGACCGAAGTGGCCGTAGGCGGCAACGTCCTGGTAGAAGCGACCACCCCGTTGACTTGGCAGTTGGCGGAGGCCAAACGTGTTGATGATGGCGCCGGGCCGCAGGTCAAAGCGTTCCTGAACCAGGGCGGTTAGATCGGCGTTACTGATGATGCCCGTGCCAAAACTTTCGACCAGGATGCTCACGGGACGTGCCACACCAATGGCATAGCTGAGCTGGACTTCCACTTTGCGGGCTAATCCAGCGGCCACCAGTGCTTTGGCGACGTAACGGGCGGCATAGGCGGCAGAGCGGTCCACCTTGGTGGGATCCTTGCCTGAGAAAGCGCCACCTCCATGGCGGGCGTAGCCGCCATAGGTATCCACGATGATCTTGCGACCGGTCAGTCCGGCATCCCCCTGGGGACCTCCCACCACAAACTTACCGGTGGGATTCACCAGAAAGCGGGTTGAATCTGGATGGGGCTTGAGCTTGAGATCGGCGGTGGCAGGTTCGACGACGTGGAGCCAGAGATCCGCAGAGATGCGATCCCTGAGGGCCTTTTCTTCGCTGATGCCGTCGATTTCAGCCGTGTGCTGGGTGGAGATCAAGATCGTGTCGATCGCCACCGGTTGGTCATTTTCATAAACCACACTCACCTGGGTCTTGCCGTCAGGGAGGAGGTAGTTCAACAGGCCGTCATGGCGTACTTGGGCCAACTGACGGGCCAGGCGGTGGGCCAGGCTGATCGGCAGCGGCATCAGTTCGGGGGTCTCGTCGCAGGCGTAGCCAAACATGATTCCCTGGTCGCCAGCTCCGACCTTGTCTAGGGGGTCTCCCTCGTGGTCATCGGCTTCGTCGACCCCCTGGGCGATATCGGGAGACTGCTGGTCGAGGGCGATCAGCACGGCGCAGCTTTTGGCATCGAAGCCGCCAGCCCGGGCCCCCGAATAGCCGATTTTCTCGATGACACCGCGCACCAAGTTGTTGAAGTCAACTCTGGCTTTCGTGGTTACTTCTCCGGTGATGAGGCAAAGACCTGTATTGACGACGGTCTCGCAGGCCACCCGACTCTCGGGATCCTGGGCCAGAAGGGCGTCAAGCACGGCATCGCTGATCTGATCACAGATCTTGTCCGGATGCCCTTCAGTGACGGATTCGGAGGTGAAGACGTAGTGGCTCATTCCGGGGGGAAAGGTTAAGGGCCGACATTATGTCCTCCTAGGCTACTTCGGGCGTAAGGATGGACACGCTGCCAGTCGGGCTGAGGTTTTCAGGGGCCAGGGGTCAGGCTGAGCTGGTCCCAGTGGGTGAGGTGGAGGAAGCTGGGATCAAGGTCCAGGGGCCGTCGCCAGCCAGAGGAGTAGCCCAGGATGATGCTGACACCAGCGGCTCTGGCCATGCACAGGTCGCTGTTGGCATCGCCAATCAGGGCGCATTCAGAAGGGGACACCCCAAGCCGTTGGCAAAGGCCATGAACCGCATCTGGATCCGGTTTGCGGGGGTGGTGGTCCGCGCTCCAGATGCCTTGAACCAAGGAACTGAGTCCGTGCTGGCCCAGGAAAGCCTGAATCCCTTTTTGATGGTCGTTACTGATGACGGCGCAAAGGACACCGTGGGAATGCAGGTCTTGCAACAGTTCAACCAGCCCCTCGGTGGGTTGGGGTCTGGGGATCGATTCTTCTTCGTGGAGTCGATCCGTGATGGCAAAGACCTTTTCGGCGGTGGCTAGAGCTTCGGGCCAACCCAAGCCGACTTGGGTCAGGGCAGTAGCGGTGCTGATCAGGTTGTGATCTTTGGCGGCAACCGCCGTAAGACCCGCCGGGTGAAGTCCGTGGTTGGGGATCAGCCCGTAGGCACGGTGAAGAAGATCTTTTAGTTCTTCGGATCGCCCCATGGCTGCCAAGCCGACGGTTTGATCCAAACAATGCAGGATTCGGGATTCCGCAAGGGCCGTCAGCATGGGCTCGCTATGGCTCATGGTGCCGTCCTTGTCGAAAAGCACCGCTCTGATCGGCCTTGCCTCGCCTGGGCGAGGCAGGCCCTGACCCCTAAGGTTCAGGTAGATCATTGTTGCTATTAGCCCAGGTCGATGGGGATTAGATCAATCCTCATCAATAGACTCGGAATCAACCGCCATCGACTCTCCATCTTCGGCCTGCTCAAGCAACATTTGCTTGTAGCGAGCAGCCATTTCCTCTGCTTTTTCAAAGACCTTTTGGGGATCGGTGAGCATGTCACCGGGCTCAGGTTCCAGCGCCTTGGTGGAGAGTGAGATGCGACCCCGTTCAGCATCCAGATCAATGATCATGACCTTCATTTGGTCATTGACATTGAGCACTGTGTGGGGAGTCTCGATGTGCTCATGGCTGATTTCGGATATGTGCAGCAGTCCGCTGACACCGCCGATGTCAATGAAGGCACCATAGGGTTTGATGCCGCGCACGGTGCCAAGTACAACTTCACCAACTTCGAGTCGGTTCATCTTGCGCTCAACCAAGGCGCGACGATGGCTGAGCACCAAACGGTTGCGCTCTTCATCTACCTCGAGGAATTTAAGTGGCAGGAAATCGGCAACAAGTTCTTCTTTCGCTTTGCGAGTGCTGATGTGGCTGCCTGGAATGAACCCCCTCAACCCTTCAACGCGAACCAAGGCCCCACCACGGTTGGTCGCGAAGACTTCGCTGTAGATCGTGGCGTCTTCTTTCTGAAGCTGTCGGACCCGCTCCCAAGCACGTTGGTATTCAATGCGTCGAACGGAAAGAGTAAGTTGCCCATCTTCATTCTCTTCGCTGAGGATGAAGAACTCTCGAATTTCCCCCGGTTCCAGAACATCTGAAAGGTGTTCCACCCGGTTGATCGAAACCTCTTGTAGAGGCATGAAGGCAGCAGTTTTGGCCCCAATATCAATCATGGCGCCTTTCGACTCAAGGGCGAAAACTGTGCCGTTGACGACGTCGCCAGGTTTGAAATTATAATCGTACTTACTCAGTAATGCAGCAAATTCATCCAGGGTGAAGCCTACGGCTTCCATGTCCTGTTTGGATTTGCGACTGCTGGAATGGTCGGCCGTGGGGACGGCCTCCGGAACCTCAAATTGAACCTCCTCTTCGCCGTTTTCGTCGAGGAAGTCGATTTCTGCCAGAGAGCCTGGGGATGCGGCGTTGACTTGAATCTGGTTCGGTTCGGAGGTCGTTGTAGCAGTCATCGTAGAATGGCGGTCTGCCTGGGGCAGTACGAAGGGAGTTGCCTTGCCGCCAGCAAGACAACAGCTCGAAATTCTAACAAGCGACCTTGACCGCTTACGGCATCAAGGCACTGCTGCAAGCGTTGCCCTGGTCTTACCGCGATTGGGTTTGGTCTCACCGAGGACTTCAAGGGCAGAGACGAAATCGCTCACACTCTTGAATTGACGGTAAACCGAAGCGAACCTCACGTAGGCCACATCACTCATCTCCCTTAACTGCTGTAAAACCATTTCGCCAATTTCGTTGCTACTCACCTCACGTCCAGCTCGTTGCTGCAGGGAAATCTCAATTTCATCGACGACCAACTCCAGGCTTGTCGGTGCCAGACCTGTTTTTTCGCAAGCCCGAAGCAAACCGTGCAACAGCTTCGATCGGTTGAATGTTTCGCGATGGCCATTGCGTTTGAGCACCGTGATAGGAACGGTTTCAACCCGTTCGTAAGTGGTGAAGCGGAAGTCACAGTTCAGGCATTCGCGCCGCCGCCGCACGCTGCGTCCAGAATCTGCGGCCCGAGATTCCAGTACGCGACTATCGGTGTGTTGGCAGGAAGGGCATTGCATGCCCGTGAACTCCAATTGTTATTCAATCTTAGACAGGTCTGTACAGATTGAACAGCCCCCCGCTTCCATCCACAACAAAAAAAGCCCCTTTAGGGGCTTTGGGGATGGACATTTGTCCTGAATGATCATTTACCGATCTTCGGGGGATCGCGAAATGCGATGGCAAAGAACAGAGTAGAAATGGCCAAGGCCAGGATCAGGATGTAGGCAAAGCTTTCCATGGAGTGTCCTCGGGTGTCCTGGGGTCAGCTGAGTGTGCTTCCTGCCGGAGGGACAAAGCCCTCAGGCAAGCGACGGGTTGAACGGTCTCCGAGCTTCTCAAAGAGCCCGAATTCGACTTGCTCGCCGAGGTCGGGATCGATGCCGGCAAAAACATCACGGTAGAGGGTGCGGGCCCCATGCCAGATGTGCCCAAAGAAGAAGAGCAGGGCGAAGGTGGCATGACCGAACGTAAACCAACCTCTTGGGGAACTCCGGAAGGTTCCGTCGGAGTGGTATTTCTCACGATCGAATTCAAAAGCTTCGCCTAGTTGGGCCTTGCGGGCCAGCCTCTTGACATCAGCGGGGTCTTTGAAGGTTTGGCCGTTGAGGGCACCGCCGTAGACCGTTGCCGTGACGCCCTGCTGCTCAAATGAATATTTGGCTTCAGCACGACGGAAAGGAATGTCGGCCCGAACCGTGCCCTCTTTGTCCTGGAGAACAATTGGGAAGTTCTCAAAGAAGTTGGGCAGTCGTCGCACTTCAATGTCTCGACCATCCTTGTCTTGGAAGGCAATGTGACCGATCCATCCAGTGGGGAGTCCGTCACCATTCACCATCGGACCCACCCGGAATAGCCCTCCCTTGGCAGGGCTATTACCGACGTAATCGTAGAAAGCCAGTTTTTCAGGAATGGAAGCCCAGGCCTCTTCATTCGTGGCACCGTTATCAAGGGCCGTTTGGACTCTACGATTGATCTCGGTTTTGAAATAGCTCTGATCCCACTGATAACGAGTCGGACCAAAAAGTTCAATGGGGGTTGCTGCAGCGCCGTACCACATGGTACCGGCCACAATGAAAGCTGCAAAGAAAACGGCGGCAATCGCACTTGCCAAAACCGTTTCGATGTTTCCCATCCTGAGGGCCTTGTAGAGCCTTTCGGGGGGGCGAGTCGTGATGTGGAAGATGCCAGCGATAATGCCGACGATGCCAGCAGCAATGTGGTGGGCAACGATTCCACCAGGGTTAAACGGATTAAATCCTTCGGGTCCCCAAGAGGGTTGAACCTTTTCCAGGTGACCCGTGATTCCGTAAGGGTCCGAAACCCACATCCCCGGTCCAAAAACGCCTGTGAGGTGGAACGCCCCGAAGCCGAAGCAGCCAAGGCCAGCAAGTAAGAGGTGAATTCCGAAGATCTTGGGAAGATCCAAGGCTGGTTCCCCGGTGCGGGGGTCTTGCCAGATCTCCAAATCCCAGTAGGTCCAATGCCAGATGGCCGCCAAGAACAACAGACCACTGAAAACAATGTGGGCTGCAGCGACGCCCTCAAAGCTCCAGAAGCCGGGATCGACTCCTGTTGCTCCGGTGATGTTCCAGCCGCTCCAACTTCCAGTGACCCCTAGGCGGGCCATAAAAGGCATCACAAACATGCCCTGACGCCACATGGGGTTCAGGACCGGATCGGAAGGATCGAAAATGGCCAGTTCGTAGAGAGCCATGGAGCCGGCCCAGCCGGCAACCAGAGCGGTGTGCATAAGGTGCACGGCCAGCAAGCGGCCCGGGTCGTTGATGACGACCGTGTGCACCCTGTACCAGGGCAATCCCATGGGGGTGAGGTCTGGGTGTGCAAGTGATGGTAGTAGTTGCCGACCTCCTCCAGAGCGCACCGGTTACGGACCGAAACGGGGACCGCAACGCCAGCTACCGGCAAAATGTGGGTTTGGAGCCAGGTCATGCCGGTGATTCGTTTTGTCCGTGAAGGCAGGGACGTCGAGTGTTACCCCGGTGAAAACCTCAGGGAAGTGGCACTCAGGGAGGGGATCGAGATCTACGGACTTAAGGGAAAACTGGGCAATTGCGGGGGCTGCGGCCAGTGCATCACGTGTCTCGTGGATGTCGATGGGGCCGATCCCCTCGCCTTGACACCATGCACACCTGTCGAAGAACAAAAGCTTCGCCGTCGCCCTTCGAGCTGGCGATTGGCTTGCCAAGCCCTGGTTCAAGGTTCGCTGGTGGTATTGACGCGTCCGCAGGTTGGTTTGCAGGATCGGGAAGGGATTCTGGCCCGGGCCCTGGAAACGCCCCTGCCCCCTGGCCCCTTGGCCTGGCCGGAGCCTGAGCCCCAAGCCGACCTTGTGGCAGACGGGGAAGGGGATGGCGATTCCACAACGAGCGATGAAGCTGAAGTGTGCTAGGTCGGGCGGCGGTGATACCGTCTGAGCAAATTCTGCATTGCCATGGAAACCAACGATCTCGGTTTCGTTGCCAGCCTTCTTTTTGTTTTGGTGCCGGCTGTTTTCCTAATCGTTCTTTACATACAGACCAGCAGTCGCCAAGGAGGCTGAACCCTGGTAACTAACTTGTCGCGCCTGAAGGGAGCCGGTTCGATTCCGGCTCCCTCACTAGGAGAACTGGTGCTGGGGCATGGACTCGGATGTAATCACTGACCGAACTGCCCAGTAGACGATCCAAATCCACCAAAGCCTTGGCTACGAGCGGACGGCGATCCTGGGAGGCTATGACCACCAGGTCGGCTTTGATTTCCTCGGCTGTCTGACAAACCGTTCTGCCAATGTCACCGCTGCGGTGAATGGGTTTCATCTCAACCCCTAGGGCCCTGGCTCTTTGTACCGCTTTCTCCAAGATGTCATCCGCCTGGCTGCGGCCTCCTCTCGATGGGCTCAGATCTTGGCGTGCAACATGGATTCCCGTTAGGGAGCCGCCAGGGATAGCCGCCACCAATTCACAGGCCAACCGGATGGCGTCATCGCCGACACCAGTGCCATCAATGGTCACCAGAACACGGTTGATAGCCCTTACATAGAGGTCGTCCCTGACCAAAAGCATCGGCCGGGTGGACAACTGAAACACGTACTGGCTAGCACTGTTGGCCAGAATGGATTGCAATCTGCCGAGGCCCCTGGAACCCATCACAATCAGATCAGCATTCACTTCTTCGGCGACCGCCAACAGCGTTTGCTTGGTGTCTCCTTCCCTCACGATGGTTGTCACTTCTGCATGGACCAGTCCCATGCGATCGACAGCCTCGTTGAGGAGGATTGTGGCCTGATTGCGGTGGTCTTTGAGGTTGTCGCCTCCTTGTTCGTTGACCACATGCAGAAGGTTGATCCTTGCCTGGCGGCAGGGGGGGATGGCCCGCAGCATGCGCACCATTTCTTCAACGTTGCCTTTGCCTGAATCGGCGATCAGAAGATTGCGGAACACGGTGGGAAGTTTGGCTCTTGGCAGCCTATGGCTCAATCTGTTTCTCTTGCCTTAAGTCGTTTTAATTCAAGCTTCAGCCATGCCACCTGCGGATCGTTGCCAACCTGCCCAGCCCTGGTGCCTCCAGCGCCGCGTGCTTCCCCAGCACACCGACCATGCCGGTGTCATGTGGCATGGCGCTTATGTGGCCTGGCTTGAGGAGGGGCGAGTGGAGGCACTGGCCTGTGTGGGCGTGGATTATGCCGAGCTTTCCAGCCGAGGCCTGGAGATGCCTGTGGTGTCCTTAGGGATCGATTACCGCAAGCCTCTGCAGCACGGAGACCAGGTGACGCTCCTCAGTGAGGTTCTGGAATTTCAGGGGGTGAAGCTGCCCTGGGCCTGTCGGTTTATGGGTCCGGATGGTCGGTTGGTGGCCTTGGCTCGGGTCGAGCTGGTTTTGGTGAGCTGTCCAATTGGCAAGTTGCCGAGGGTGCTGCGCCGTTATCCGGATGATCTCGGCTCTGCCGTGGCCCGATTGCAGGCGGGACCAGGGGCAGGGATATAGTATGGATGTACTGGTGAGTGGGTGCTTTGGGGCGGTTTATCCCTGGGTTTGAGGTGGGCTCTGGGTCAGTTGCGGCTTCTGGCTGGACTCCGGCCAGTGCGGGTGGGGCTACTTCGTGTTTTTTAGGTGCTGGAAGGGATCCCATGGCGGTCCATCAGCATCGCCCTTGGTCCAGGGAGCGACGCCTGTGGTGGCTCCTCTGGTCGGGTTGCCCTGGCGTCGGCTCTGTGCGTTTGCACACCCTGGACAGGGCGTTTGTGTCCTTGGCTGCGGCATGGCGTGCACCCTGGGAAGTTCTGGCGCGTCTGCCGGGGTGGCATGGGGGCCTGGAAGAACCCCTAGACAACTATCGCCGCCGCTGGGGGGAGGAGGATCCCCTGCCGGCCTGGTCCCGCCAGTGTGGCGGCGGGGTTGGGGTGCTTTTGCCTGGTGATGCACCCTGGCCACCGGCCATGAAACACCTGGCACGCCCTCCCCTGGCCCTTTATTGGAAAGGTCGCGGTTCCCTCTGGACCTCTCTCCAACGACCCCAGGCCGTGGCCGTGGTCGGTACCCGTCGGGCCTCAGACCATGGTTTGTTGATGGCCCGCCGACTGGGCGCCGTGTTGGCGGAGGCGGGTTGGCCCGTCGTTAGCGGTCTGGCGGAGGGAATCGATGGGGCCGTTCATCGAGGCTGCCTTGAGGCAGGCGGGGTTCCGGTCGGTGTCCTCGGCACCCCCTTGGAACGGGTCTATCCCCGTCACCACGCTTCGCTTCAGGCCCAGGTTGGTGCCCAGGGATTACTCGTTACCGAACTTCCCCCTGGATGCCGGGTTCAGGCAGGCCACTTCGCCAGTCGCAACAGGTTGCAGGTGGCCCTCGCTGCGGCCCTTGTGGTTGTGGAGTGTCCCGAACGCAGTGGCGCCCTCTTATCGGCCGAGTTGGCCTGGAAACACGAGTTGCCCATCTGGGTGGTTCCGGCCGATGCAGGAAAGACCTCTGCCATGGGCAGCAACCGTCTCCTGGTGCAGGGAGCCACACCCCTCCTCACCCCCTCCGACCTCATCGCATCAATTGGCGAAGGACCCTTGCCGTCTATCAGCAGGGCGCTTCCCTCGGCTCCAATGGAGGCTAATTATCCCTCGGGTTCGGCAACCGCCATGGCGTCCAAGCGCCAAGCCCTACTCGGGGCCCTTGGCAGTGGTGCAAACCTTGAGCAGCTTAGTTTCGACCTTGGTTGGTCCTGCCAAGACATCACAGCAACCTTGCTTGAGTTGGAATTGGCTGGACTGGTGCTGGCCCAGCCTGGGCTCCGCTGGCGCTTGTGTTGAAAACCGCAGGCACGCCAATTTTTTAGAGTGGCTGCCATGGATATCGTTGATCGATCCAAGCCCGCCGCTCTTCTGCCCCTCAAGGGGGATGCAGCCCAAGGGTCTTTGGGGACGGAAACGATCCGTGGTGATGATCTCCTGGCCTGGCGCCGTGGATTGCTGCGCCTTGGTGGTGGGGCCGTCGATTTGGATTGGCTGATTGAGATGGCCGGCGGTCTCAGTTGGAGCCAACTGCAGTCGGTTCATCTCCACCCAGAACGGTCGTACAGGCTGGCTGCCTCCCTGGAGGCGATTCAAACCCTATGGAACCAGCACCTGCAGACGGCTGCGCCCCTTCAATATTTAGTCGGATTGTGCCCCTGGCGTGATCTCGAACTGGAAGTTGGCCCGGGAGTTTTGATACCGCGCCAGGAAACCGAACTCTTGGTGGAGCTGGCCTTGTCGTTGATCCCGGCTGCGGACCACCATCGATCCCCCTTGGTTTGGCTGGACCTTGGTACGGGTTCCGGATGTCTTGCTGTGGCGCTGGCCCTTGCCTTTCCTGGGAGTGCGGGATGGGCCGTGGATTGCAGTGATCTGGCCCTGGCCAGGACGAAGACCAACCTGGAGCGCCACGGTTGCCGAGATTCCGTTCGTCTTCTAAAGAGTCATTGGTGGCAATCTCTCGATGTTTTACAGGGTGAGTTGGATCTGATCGTGACCAACCCTCCCTACATCCCGACTTCCCTTTTGGTGACTTTGGATCCGGTGGTGCGTCAACACGAACCCTGGTTGGCTCTCGATGGGGGGGAAGATGGCTTGGACGCAATCCGCACGATTGTGGCGGAGGCCAAGACTTACCTGGCCCAAGGAGGGATATTGCTGATGGAACACCACCATGATCAAAGCGCAGCTGTGATCGAACTTCTGGTTTCAGCGGGTCTCGCCCATCCCCAGGCCCACCGAGATCTGGAAGGTATCTGGCGTTTTGCATCCGCGCGGCAAGCCGCCACCCCCTCGATGCAATCCAGCAACCCCACGTGATGGTGGCTCTCGCCGCTGTCGATCTTGTTTCCACAGTGATGCGCGGTGAAGCTGTGATGTTCCCAACGGATACTCTTCCCGCACTGGCGTCTCATCCTTTCTCGGCGCAGCGGCTCTGGGACCTCAAGGCCCGGCCGTCCCATAAACCCCTGATCTTGATGGGGGCCAATCTGGAACAACTCCTTGCCGTGTTGGCGGTTCCCTGGCAAGACGCTTGGTTGCAACAGGCAGCGACTTGCTGGCCAGGGGCATGCACCCTCGTGCTTCCAGTGGCAGGTCCCCTTGCTGACGCGTTGAATCCTGGGGGATGCAGCCTTGGCTTGCGGGTTCCTGCCTGTCCGATGGCCCAGCAGTTTCTCGATCACTGCGGACCTATGGCGACCACCAGCGTCAACCAATCCGGCGAACCTCCTGCCCACGATGACGTCACGGCCCGCTTGGTGTTTCCGCACTTGCCCCTGTTAGCCCCCCTCCCTTGGCCCGTCTCTTCCGGTCAGCCCAGTCGTGTGCTTATTTGGAGAGAAAATGATTGGCAGCGCCTCCGCTGAAGCCAGCGGCCCAGTCCGGCTTTGTTTCACTAAGCCTTGATTGGGAGGGCGCCTCTCTGAAATCGAGGGGTTTTGTGCAACTTGTCGCTTTACTGGTCCTTATTACCTTGGCGGTTAGCCACTGGTTGGTGGAGCCAATCGTGCTGCTGTTGCAACCTTTTTTTGTACTGAGCTGGATGCCTTGGGCTTTCCTTGGAGCAGGTTTGTGGTTGCTGGCTGGTGACGATCCCCCCAATTCAGGTCCCTGAGCGAGGTTTGGAGACAGGCAAGAAGCGGAACCAGTAGAGGTCGTCAATGCGGCCGAGCCGTTTAGGGGGCTTGCCCTGGCGCTGAACTGTGAGCAGATCCGGGCGGCCCGCCAACAGGTTCAGGCCCTTGCCGAGGGGAATCTTGCGCTGGCCCTGGAAGTTTTCAGTCAGGAGGGGCCGATCGTTGGCATCCCGCACCTCCAGCCAGGTGGGTTCGGAAGCCCGCAGGATCAACGCTTCGGCTGCTGGGTCATGAACTTGGCCGAGGGCAGGCTGAGGGGCCATCGGTCGGGCCGCAATCCTGGCGGGTTGCCGATAGGAAGGTTGCAAGGTAGAGAAGAAGGTGGGGATCCCCAGGGACTCCCACATCGAGACGCTTGCTGGGGGTTTGGTACCCACCGGTTGGGAACGTTTCGGTTGGCTCAAGCTGGCTGATATCGCGCTGATGGGAGTAAAACGGTGCCAACCAAGGTCATCGATGCTGCCGAGGCGCTTGGGGACGGCTTGGTCGATGGCGACGCTGACGGCATCGGCGCGGCCGGAGAGCACCTCCAGGCCCTTGCCCAAGGGGAAGCGGCGCTGACCGTTGAGTAGACCGGCAAAGATGGCGTCCCCGTTGATTCCTCGCACTTCGATCCAGCTGGGTTCTCTGGACTGGACGATGAGCGTCGGGGCAACAGAGCGGTTAGGTGAAGGGGATGGGAGGGTGCCCTGGGCCGTCGAGGTAGCAGTGCTACGGCTGGCCTGAACGAGGTGGGATTCCGTTGGCTTGATGGTCTGCCAATCGACCGCATCAATGCTGCCCAGGCGTCGGGGCGGGGTGCCGGGGAGCTGGACTGTAATGAGATCGGGGCGTCCTGCCAATAGGCGCAGGCCCTTGCCAAGGGGAATCCGGCGCTGTCCCTGGAAGGTCTCGGCCATCAGCGGCTGATCGTCGGCGTCGTGGACTTCCAGCCAGGTGGGGGCTGAAGCCGTGAGGATTAACTCGCCCGGGGCGGCCATCGATATTCGAGCCGGTGGCTTGGGGTGGGTCGGCGCAAGGGTTGCGGACGCCGGGGGGTTGGCCGTCTGGCCCCCTCCAGCCATCGGTGCGTTGAGTAGTCCCTCGCGGGCGCTCAGGGTCGGGATCGACCCTTCGGTTTTGGCCTTTGACCCCACCGAGGCCTTGGCAAGGCTTGGACTTAAATGACGCACCCAGCTGGCCAGGGGACCGAGAGTAGCCAGCAGAAGAATGGATGCCGCACTTGCCAGGCCAATGGGGAGGAGGATTTTGTTGCGGCCGCTGCGAACGACGGAGGTGTCGGGCGTTGGCCTGGGTTGGGCTGCCGTAGGCGCGTCAGTGGTTGCCGGCAGACTTGGGCGTTGGGGCTGATGGGCGGCGGGCAAGGCTCGATCAAGCTTCTCGCGCAGTCCCTCCCCTTCCTGATTGAGGGCTCGATTGCGATCGCGAATGGGGCGGAGACGCTCTTCGAATTTGCGCTCGTACAGTTCGGGCAGATCCCTTAACAAAGATTGGTAGTTGGAGAGTTGATTCCGCGCTGCCTCCAACTCTTCCAGGGTCGAGAGATAGTCGTCCTGGTTCTCCATGTTTATTTTGCAGTGATTCACTTTCTCAGAAGCAGCCAATCTGGCAAGCCCCCAAGTGGCTATTCTAATCCTAAATCCGTTGGCCCCTCTCGCCGGGTCATGGGGCTGATCGGCTCCAACTGGACGATGTTGCCGCTCCGGCTGGCTTTGATGAACGCTTCGGTGATCACCTCGCTACGCCAGCGCCTGGGGTGGCGAGGTCATCGTTGAGGTTTCGCCGTAGCGTCGTCGCTCCACGCCTAAGCGTTCTCCGACCGTCGTCAGTCGCATGGCATCCACATCAGCGATGGCTCTCAGCTCCACCTCAGCCATGGAGGGCATCTCTATTACCACCCGTGATCGAAAACCCCATCAAGGGGCTGGAAGGAAGCCGGCTAACGGATTTGAACCGATGGCCTTCGCTTTACAAAAGCGCTGCTCTACCGCTGAGCTAAGCCGGCCGCTGAAATCTGCATATCCAGCTTAGGACCGCGCCAGGGCCCAGACAAGCAGTTCGCAACGCTGGCGACATCCGCTCTTCTCCAACATGCTGGAGACATGGCTTTCGACGGTTCGTGGGCTGAGGACTAAGGCCGACGCGATCGCCCGATTGCCCATGCCCTGAATTAAGAGGCCTAGGACCCGGCGTTCCGCAGGGGTCATGCCCATCAGACCGTTGTTAGCGTGATCAAGTCCATGGGGGGGTAGCGGAGGGGGCATGGTCTTCGGCTGAATCCAGAAGTCCAGGGTTCCCCCTTTCGGTCATGGGGATGGTGACGGATCATTGGCAGGATCCTGGACATCCATCACCTCGGAGCTTTGGGATGGGATGGGTAAAGGGATTTCCGACGTACCACCTGGCGCAAGCAGATCAGAGTCGCTTGGGTTGCTAGTTGTCCTGGTTTCCAGGGATGGGCTGGTCAGGGGGCGGGCACGGCGGATCGGCAGATTGGCGACCAAGGCCGTCACCCTGTCCTCGGTGGCCAAGCTGACATCGCCACTTTCGATGTCAATCTCGACATATTTCTGCACCACCTCAAGAATCTCCCGACGCATGCGCTCGAGCAGCTCGGGATTGAGATCACTGCGATCGTGGGCCAACACCAACTGCAGACGTTCGCGGGCCGTGGTGGCACTGGGCTTATGCAGGCCCAGCAGGTGTTGAAGGAAGTCGAACAAGGCCATGCCGCTCAGAAAAGGCCAGTTGTTCTGCGAATCTTGCCCATCAGGCGGGCCCTGAGGCCCCGGCGTTCGCGGGACGGGTCGATCAGGGGCACCTCTTCGCCCCGAAGCCGGCGCGCCACATTCATGTAGGCCCGACCGGCGGGGGAAAGGGACCCATTGAGGGTGAGGGGCTCACCCCGATTGGTGGAGGTGATCACCTGCTCGTCTTCAAGCACCAGTCCCAACAAGGGCAGGGCAAGAATGTCGGTGACATCGTTGACGCCCAGCATTTCCTGGTTGGCCACCATCTTGGGGCGAACCCGGTTGAGAACCATCTGCACCGGCGCCACCCCCTGGGTATTCAGCAGACCGATCACGCGATCCGCGTCCCGAACCGCAGCCATCTCCGGGGTGGTAATGACGATCGCTTCCCTGGCGGCGGCGGCGGCATTGCGAAAGCCGGTTTCAATCCCCGCTGGGCAGTCGATCAACACAAAGTTGGCCCGTTCCGCGACCATCCCGACGATTTTCTTCATATCGTCGGAGGTCAACCAGTCGAGCATGCGCGCGTTGCCGGCGGGAAGCAGCGAGAGGTTCGGCTCCTGTTTGTGCTTCACCAACGCCTGCTCCAACCGACAGGTTTCTTCAAGCACGTCTTGGGCGTTATAGACAATGCGATTCTCCAGACCCAGCAGCAGGTCGAGATTGCGCAGACCGAAGTCAGCGTCCAGAACCACGGTGGTCTCACCGAGTCGGGCCAGGGCAATGCCCAGGTTCGCCGTGAGGGTTGTCTTGCCGACCCCTCCCTTGCCGGAACAGATCAGGATGACGCGAGCGGGGGTAGCTGTCACTGGGCACTGGGGCTGGATCCCACGTTAAGCCCCTGGGAAGGCATCCCTTGGAGGGGCCAGCGTGGAGATGCAGGATCGATGCGAATTTCGCCGTTCTCAAGTCGGGCTTCTTCGCAAAGGCCCGCAGCGGGGACTTCATCCGGTCCCCGAGCCACGGCCCCGGCAATACGAAGTTGGAGCGGACGCATCTGCAGGGCGACGATGGTTGCCTGATCATCACCAAGTCGGCCGGCATGGGCCACCCCCCGCAGACGGCCCCAGACCAGCACGTGGCCAACCGCACTAATCTGGGCTCCGGGATTCACATCCCCCAGCACCAAGAGCGAGCCATCGGCCTGGAGATGCTCTCCAGAGCGCAAGGTCCCCTGGTGCACGGTCAGGGCGGGGATGGTGGGCGCCGCTTTGGGGGGATGCTGTAACTCACCTGTGTTCGGCCCCAAGTGGAGCCCGAGGGAGGCGGCCGCCACGCGGGTTTCCGGGTGATCAGCCTGCAGTTGAACCAGGGTCAGCCCCTGTTGGGTCAAAAGGCTTTGGAGGGCCTCCAGGTCGGGAAGCCGCAGCCGCCAGTCGCCGCAGATCAGGTTCAACGGGCCTTGGATGGCGCCCAGGCTGAGGGCCTGTCTGACCTCCTCCAACAGGGGGCCAGCCTTCTGGGGGGGAGGCAGCCTCAGCAGATGGGGGTGCTGGGGATCGCTCGTAATGCAGAGGGCCGCCGCCATGGCTGCAGGGCTCAAGGACTTGGACTTTAATTGGTACTGGCGTGATGAATCCTTTGGGCCCCCTCCCCCCTCGCCACCCACTCCCGCACTAGGTAGGCCAGGGGGGGGCTCAGGTTCGGTGGGTGGATCAGCCAGGCGATCTCTTCGCTTTGACTGAGCACCCTGACCAATTCGGAGCGCTGTTCGAGGGCCAGCAACCGCTGGCCATCCCAGAGGCGCAGGCCTCCTTTGTAGGGGTGGTAACCCCGGCTATGGCGCTGTTGCAGGCCGCAGCAACCGTCAGGTGCCAGGCCGGCGGCAGCCGCAAGCGTGCGGGCCTCAGCCAATAGCTCCAGACGTTCTGGAGAGCTCAATTCGCTTACATCAATGGCCCGTAAGAGCCGGCGATCGACCAGGCGGGCACAGGGTTCTGCCAACTCCGCCGGACCCTCCTGGCGCCAGCGTTCCAGGTGGTACCCGGTGACGATGTCGTCATTGGCCAGATAGGTGTCCAGGTCGAGATTCTGCGGGTCCCAGAGCCAGCGGGCCATGGTCCTGTCAGCCCACACTCGCTGGGGTCCCAATCGCCTGGCGACCTGGATAGTGTGGTTCAGCAGCCAATTGCAGACCCCATTGAGCCGGTGGTTGTAAACGCTGCGATACATCAGTTGGCGCACGACCAGGTAGTGCTCCACCGCTGGCAGCCCCTTGGGGTGTAATGCCAGGCTGCCATCCGGCGCCAGGGTGAGGCTGGCCAGAATCCGCTGCAGATCGAGATGGCCGAAACAGGTGCCGGTGCTGTAACTGTCGCGCAGCAGATAATCGAGCCGATCACAGTCAAGTTGGCTGCTTACTAGGGCTCCGATCGCCGCAGGCTGGGTTTGGCCGGTCTCCAACAGGGTGGCGACCGCCTCAGCTAGCCCGGGCCTGGTAGCTTCCAACCGGCTCCTCAGGTCGGGATGCTCCCTCGCCAGTCGGGCCGACCAGGCCTCATGCCGCAGCCCGTACATGTCCTCGCCGCTATGGCTCAGGGGGGCATGCCCCACGTCGTGGAGTAAAGCCGCTGCATAGAGCAAGGGCCGCTGCGAGGCCAGGTCGCTTTGGAGGGTTTCGAGTTGGTTGAGGGCCAGGCGCGCCAGATGCAGCACCCCTAGGGAGTGGGTGAAGCGACTGGATTCGGCGCCGTGAAAGGTGAGGAACGCGGGACCGAGTTGGCGGATGCGTCGCAGCCGCTGGAAAGGAGCTGTGTCGATCAGATCCATGGCCATGGCTTCGGCCGGATCCTGCCGATCCAGACGGATGGCTCCATGGAGGGGGTCGTGGTAGGTGCGGCGCCCTAAGGCCATATCAGTTCGCCCCGCTCTCAGGAGCCAGTTGTTCGGTGAGAAGGCGCTGGGCCTCCCCCAGCCAAGTGTCGTTGGTGCCCCCTGGAGTCAAGGGCTCGGGCTGGGCCAGGAGGTGATCAGGTGTCAGACCCAGAGCCTGGATCTCCCGACCCAGAGGGGTGCGATAGCGGGCGACACTGACGGCGAGGCCACTGCCATCGCCCAGCGAAATCAGCGTCTGAATCAGGCCCTTGCCGAAGCTGCGGCTGCCGACCAGGGAGGAACGGCCCGCATCCTGGAGGGCCCCGGCCAGGATTTCACTGGCACTGGCACTGCCTCCGTTGATGAGGGTCAGCAGGGGGCCGCTGTAGAGGGCGCCGGCGTTGGCCGATTGTTGCGCATTGATTCCCCCCCGGTCCTGGGTTTCGACGATTCCCTTGTTGTCGAGGAGGCTGTTCGCCACTGCCACTCCGGCGCTGACCAGTCCGCCGGAATTGTTACGTAGATCCAAGATGACCCCATCAACGGGGGCTGCGTCCACCCAGGATCCTTCCCCTTGGCCGGCAAAGCGACGCAGCCAGAGGTCGGTGAGCTCCGGAACCGGTTCGCTGAACTGGGTAATGCGGAGATAGCCCAGACGATGACCTGGTCGAATCAGGACCTGGCCGCGCACGGGCTGTAAATCCACTTGGCGCCGTTCAAGCACCACCTCCTTTTGGCTGCCCTTGGTCGTGGCCAGCGTCACCACAACGTCGGTTCCAGCATTCCCCCGTAGCCGGGCTGCGGATCCTTCCAGGCCCAGTTCAAGGCTGGAAGTGCCGTCGATGGCCAGTACTTCGGTGCCCGGCTGGATATGGGCTTCACTGGCGGGTGAGTCATCCAGGGGGGCGATGACAACCACATGTTGGTCGACGGCTCGCAGGCCCAGTTGCAGCCCGACCCCACTCACCGTTCCCTGGGTGGTGGCCCGCAGGGCCCCGTAGTCGCTGGGCCGGAGCAGCCTTGTGTAGGAATCACCGAGGGGCGCCAGCATCGCCTCAATGGCCCTGTAGGCATCGGTCGAACTGTTGATGGACTTTTCCAGGGCCTCCTGCCGCAAGCGCCGCCAATGCACCTGTTCCAGCTGGTCGGGGTCCCAATAGCTCTGGTTGACGAGACGCCAGGCCTCAACCACAAGCTGCTGGGCATCGTTGAGCGCCAGGACACTGGGGACAGGTAGGGGTCCGCCCAGCAGCGTGCTGACAACGAGAGCGCCTGTGAGCAGGATGCCTAGCAGGGTTTGACCCAGATGCCCCTGGGGCCGCTGCCGGGGGCGAGGCAGGCTGGCGCTGGGGTCCGCTGGCGAGAGGGGATGGCCCGGATGGATCACGGGGGGGGCAGCACGATCGGTAGACTCTGACAACCCAAGCCCATCGCTGCATGGCGAATTCCTCCCCCGCCGGCAAATCCACGCCGGTGTTCGATTGGTTCAACGAACGGTTGGATCTCCAAGATGTTGTCGACGACATCGCCACCAAGTATGTGCCGCCCCACGTCAACATCTTTTATTGCCTGGGCGGCATCACCCTCACCTGCTTCCTGATTCAGTTCGCCAGCGGGTTTGCGATGACGTTTTATTACAAACCCACGGTGGCAGAGGCCTATTCTTCTGTCCAGTACCTGATGACCGACGTCAGTTTCGGTTGGTTGATTCGCTCCGTCCATCGCTGGAGCGCCAGCATGATGGTTCTGATGTTGATTCTCCATGTGTTCCGGGTCTATCTCACAGGCGGGTTCAAGCGCCCCCGGGAACTTACTTGGGTCACTGGAGTGACCATGGCTGTGATCACTGTTTCGTTCGGTGTTACAGGCTATTCCTTGCCCTGGGATCAAGTCGGTTATTGGGCTGTAAAAATTGTCTCCGGTGTGCCTGCCGCTTTACCAGTGGTGGGCGATTTTATGGTTGAGCTTTTACGAGGTGGAGAGAGTGTCGGTCAGTCCACCCTCACCCGCTTTTATAGCCTCCACACTTTTGTTCTGCCCTGGTTGCTAGCTGTGTTCATGCTCATGCACTTCCTGATGATCAGGAAGCAAGGCATTTCTGGACCCCTCTGACCCAAGGAACGCTGGTTCAAACAAGGCTTTCCTTAAGTTCACTTGTTCTCCTCCTCCACTCCCCCGCCATTAGGCCATGTCTTTCGTCAAAAAGCCTGATCTCAACGATCCCGCCCTGCGGGCAAAATTGGCCAAAGGCATGGGCCATAACTACTACGGAGAGCCGGCGTGGCCTAACGATCTCCTATATATGTTCCCTGTGACGATCCTTGGGACAATTGCTTGTATCGTTGGCCTAGCTGTTTTGGACCCTGCAATGCTAGGCGACAAGGCTGATCCTTTTGCTACTCCCCTAGAAATCCTTCCCGAATGGTATCTTTATCCTGTATTTCAGATTCTTAGGGTTGTCCCCAATAAATTGCTGGGCATTGCCTTGCAAACCATGGTGCCTTTGGGGCTCATGCTAATTCCATTCATAGAGAGCTTCAACAAGTTTCAAAATCCCTTTCGCAGGCCAGTTGCTATGACTGTATTCTTATTTGGTACTGCTGTCACCATCTATTTAGGTATTGGTGCTGCCCTGCCAATTGATAAATCCCTCACTCTTGGATTGTTCTAGTTAATCTTTTGAAAGAACCATAATCTGGTTAAATTAAATTAATTTCAATCCTCCTGCCAATCAGCTTGGTGGGAGGTTTTTATTTGAGATGCTTGCTGTTCGATTATGGTTTTTGCTGATGGACGGTCGATCGGCAAGCCTTCTCATGGAAAGGGCTCTTTCCCTGTTAGCATTGGTTACGATCAGCAGGTGTCTTTTTGCTCACTCAATCCCGGCGTCCTGGGACGCATGTCGACTCGGGGACGACCCCAGCATCTGCGTCTGGCCAGGCTATAGGGGAAGAATTCACCGGACCTGAGATTAATTCAGGGTTTATCCTTGCCACAATCCCCTATGCGATGGTGCATCTTGCCTGTCTTGGGGTTTTTTGGACAGGCATCAGCTTTGATGCTGTTTTAATATGTTTTTTGGCTTATGTCGTGAGGATGTTTGGAGTAACAGCTGGATATCATCGTTATTTCGCCCATCGGGCTTTTAAAACCAGCCGACCCTTCCAGTTTGTCCTTGCCCTCTTAGCTACAAGTTCGGCCCAGCTTGGTCCACTTTGGTGGGCCGCCACCCATCGCCACCACCACAGCAGCTCGGATACGGTTCAAGATCCCCACTCGCCTAAGCACCATGGTGTTCTGTGGTCCCATATGGGATGGTTTTTGCACCCTAATCATCGCAAGGCCAATCATAATGCGATCCGTGATTATGCAAAATTTCCGGAACTTGTTTTTATTGATAAATGGTCGTTGATTGCTCCGACTGTCTTGGCATTCTTCATGTATGGTCTTGGCTATCTACTTGAGCAGCTAGGCAGGCCCACAACCCCCATGCAAATGTTGATCTGGGGTTTCTTTGTCTCTACAGTGCTTCTTTACCACGGTACCTATACGATTAATTCTTTTTCCCATCTTTTTGGCACCCAGCGCTTTGTGACTGGCGACGACAGTCGTAACAACCCTTTGTTGGCCCTGATTACCCTCGGAGAAGGTTGGCACAACAATCATCACCATTACCAATCCAGTTGTCGCCAGGGCTTTTATTGGTGGGAAATTGATATCACTTTTATAACCCTTTCCCTGCTTTCTAGTCTTGGCCTCGTATGGGATCTGCGGCCTGTACCAGCTTCTGTTTATGCCGAGGCTGAAGTGCCCAAAAAACTTAATGTGTGATTGATCTTTATTGTGAACGCGTCGATTCTGGCCTCTGGAGTGAACCCCTCAATGCCATCACCAACCTTGCCTTTGTAGCTGCGGGCTTGGCGATGGTACGTCACATTGAGCGATGGAACCACGGCAATGATCGCGGTGCGTTAGCGCTTATCGTCTTGATGGTAGCCATCGGCATTGGTAGTGGGTTGTTTCATACCTATGCGAATTCCGCGGCCCAGTTGGCAGATGTACTGCCGCTTCTGTTATTTCAGTTGGTTTTTTTAGGCCTCTATCTACGCCGAAACTTGGGGATCGCCCATGGGGCTACCATTACAATGGTGGCCGTGTTTCTGGTTCTCTGTCTAGTGGCACGCGGTTGGCCGCAGCTTCTGAATGGCTCCCTGGCCTATGCCCCCGCATGGACAGCCTTGGTGCTGTTAGGAATTCACCAAGGGCGACGGGGCCATGGTCCAGTTTTGTTGCTCTGGGCGGCAGGGTTGTTTTTTCTGTCCCTCACATTCCGAAGCCTGGATTTGGCCCTGTGTGCTTCATTTCCCCACGGCACCCATTTTTTGTGGCACATCCTGAACAGCTTGGTCTTGGTGTTGTGCACCTTGTCCGTGCTGCCAGCCCAGGGGCGTTACCATCGCTACGGCCGGCTGCGATGATATCTCGTCTAGGCGATTTGGGCCTCGGGTCCGTTGCTGGACTTCTGCCGCTCTGGTTATGACCAGCTCCTTGACCATCACAACCCAGCTCGGTCAGGAGGGCCTAGGCCAGCAGCCTTGGTGGGTCGAACAGTGGATGGAGCTGATTCATTCGTTTCGCTATAAGAAACGCCTTGAGCGTGCCTGGACCTATGCGCGGGAGGGCAACGTGCTTTCGATCCGCTTTGAAGGTCGCCGGGTCCATGCACGTGTCCAAGGGTCGGACAAGGATCCTTATAAGGTCAAACTATGGCTTGATGTTCTCAATGATGAGGACTGGGGCTATGTGCTTGAGGCTCTTAGCCAGAAGGCGCGTTGGTCGGCCCAGCTTTTGGCGGGCATTATGCCCCAGGATATTGAGAGGGCTTTCGCTGCCAGTGGGAAGCGTCTGTTTCCATTTAAATTGCAAGAGGTACGCAGTGAATGCAGTTGTCCTGATAAGGCTAATCCTTGTAAACATATCAGTGCTGTTTACTACCTCATGGGCGATCGCTTCAGTGAGGACCCCTTTGTGTTATTCCAGTTGCGCGGCCGTACCCGCGACCAGTTGTTGGGGGAGTTGGCCGAAAGGCGTCGCGCCGGGGCGAACCAGGCTGTCGTCCTAGCCCCCCACCCCGCCCATCCAGCCATCCTCGATCCAATGCGCTGGTGGCGTTATGACGCGCCGTTGGATCCTGATCTGGTGGTGATTACGCCAGCCCTTGAAGGCGAATCGGGGCTCGATGGGGCCGGACCCCTGCCCTTGGCCGAAGATCACCGCTTTGATGAGGCCAACCGCCTGTTCCTGGAACGGCTCCAAGCCCAGGGCATGGCCATGGGGCAGCTGGCCATGGCCCGGGCCATGACTGCTGGCGCTGAGCCGGCTCCCGATGGGCAGGGGACCAGTGGTCCCTGAGGAGCCGCCCTGGCTCAGGGAAGGGGGTCTTCGCCTTGCTGCAACGATCTTGGCTGACCATCAACGTCTCTTTGGCAGGGCGCTACTGGCCAGGAGCCATACCTGGTCCGCGCGCCAGGCCGCCCAAGAACTGTTTGGGGCAACGCCGGTGGTGCTCGCCCACGATGGCGGCAGCGATCCCCGCCTGATCTATGCCAATGCCGCTGCGCTTCGCCTTTGGGATCGTCCCTGGGCCTCCATGGTTGGCATGCCCTCTCGTCTGACGGCAGAGCCGTTGGAACGTCAGGCCCGGCAAGGGGCCCTTGACCTGGCTCGCCGCCAGGAGGCCATCGCCAACTACGCCGGTGTTCGGGTCAACCGTCAGGGCCGCCGCTTCCGCATTGAGGGGGCCCGGCTTTGGACCCTGCAGGAGGGCTTCGGTCAGCCCTTGGGCCAGGCGGCCTGTTTCGAGAGCTGGTGGTGGCTGTAGGTAGGCCCGACCCCAGTCGGACCCAGGGCCCCGTTGCCCTGCCTAAAGTTGTTATCAATCCGTGCATGTCCGCCGATGACAGCCGCACCCGTTGATTCCGGCGCAGCATTCGCCTTGGAGGCACCGATTCCACGCCTCAGCCTGCAGAGCGAAACCATCGCTGCGGACACCACCACGATTCGCTCCCTTGACTGGGAACGGAGTCGCTTTGATATTGAATTTGGCCTTCGCAACGGCACCACTTACAACGCCTTTTTGGTGCGGGGCGAGCGCACGGCCCTGATCGACACCAGCCATCTCAAATTCCAGAGCACCTGGTTGCCGCTGCTGGAGGAGCAGATCGATCCCAAACAAATTGATTATTTAATTGTTTCCCATACCGAGCCCGACCATTCCGGCTTGATTGGAGATCTGATTGATCGAAACCCCGAAATTGAAATTGTTGCCTCCAAGGTGGCGATCCAGTTCCTCGAAAACCAGGTGCACCGACCCTTCCGCAGCCGGGCCATCAAGACGGGTGAAGTCCTTGATCTGGGCATCAACAGCAATAGCGGAACGGCCCACCGATTTGAATTTCTCAGTGCACCCAATCTGCATTGGCCAGATACAATCTTTTCCTACGATCACGGCACCGGAGTGCTCTTCACCTGTGATGCCTTCGGTCTGCACTACTGCAGCGACGATCTCTATGACCTCAATCCCGGCGCCATCGCTCCGGATTTTCGTTTTTATTATGACTGCCTGATGGGCCCCAATGCCCGCAGTGTGCTGCAGGCTCTTAAGCGCATGGAAGCGTTACCACCGATCCAGATGATTGCTGTGGGGCACGGACCCCTGCTGCGGGATCACTTGTCGTTGTGGGTGGAGGATTATCGCGAGTGGAGTAGCCAACGCAGTGGTGGGGAGGCCTACGTAGCGGTTTGCTATCTCAGCCAGGTCGGTTTTTGCGATCGTCTCAGCCAGGCCATTGCCCGTGGCATTGGCAAGGCGGAGGTGCAAGTGCAATTGGTGGATCTGCGGGCCACGGATGCCCAGGAGCTGGCGGCCTTGGTTGGCGAAGCGGCCGCCGTGGTGGTTCCCACTTGGCCCACAGCCCCCGATGCCGATCTGCAAGCCGCCATTGGCACCCTGCTGGCGGCCCTCAAAGCCAAGCAATGGGTGGGGTGCTACGACGCCTTCAGCGGCAACGATGAGGCCATTGACACCGTGGCCAGCCAGTTACGCAGCATGGGCCAGCCTGAGGCCTTCGCGCCCCTGCGGATTCGCCAGGTGCCCAATGCCGCCGATTACCAGCGCTGCGAGGAGACCGGCACGGACCTGGGTCAGATGCTGAGCCGTGAGAAAACGATTGCCGCGATGAAATCCATCGATGGTGATCTGGATAAGGCCATGGGTCGGCTGTCCGGAGGGCTTTACGTCGTCACGGCTCGGGAAGCGGAAGGGCAACGCAGTGGCGCCATGGTGGCCAGCTGGGTCAGCCAGGCCAGCTTCGAGCCGCCGGGGATCACCGTCGCCGTGGCCAAAGATCGGGCGATTGAGGCCTTGATGCAGGTGGGAGATCGCTTTGTCCTCAATGTCCTGCGAGAGGACAACCACCAGCCCATGCTGCGCCATTTCCTGCGCCGCTTCCCCCCCGGGGCCGACCGCTTTGCGGGCATCAACACCCTTGATGGGGTGGCGGCCGGCGGACCTGTCCTCGGGGATGCCTTGGCCTACCTGGGTTGCGTGGTGGCCCAGCGGCTCGAGGGTCCAGACCACTGGATCATCTATGCGTTGGTGGAGCAGGGCAATGTGGCGGACACCGACGCCGCCACGGCGGTGCATCACCGCAAGGTGGGAAATCACTATTAATCGCTCCGCTGCCGATAGGCTGCGTTTCCTTCTGCCTTCGGCCCTGGTCTGATGGTGGTTACCCCCAATCCCACCGCTCCGGGCCCGGCTTCGCCCATTGCGGTTAACGAAACCGATGGCCGCCGGGTTATTCGCCTGGCGATTGATCCTGGCTTCACCTGCCTGAGGGGGCTGAGCCCCAAACGCCTGCGCTTTGAAGTCGAGTACGGGCTGGAGCGGGGCACCTCTGCCAATAGTTTCCTGTTCGATGCCGGCGTTAACGCCGCCGGCCAGTCGGTGCCGCCCGTGCTGGTTCATCCCCTGGGGGCTTCATTCGCCGAGCCCTTTCTGGCTGAGTTGGCCACCTTGGTCAGTCCCGAGGCTGCGCTCAAGGTGGTGGTCGGTCATGTCAACCCCAATCGGGTCACGCTCTTGCGCCTGCTGGCCAGCCGCTGGCCAGCCCTGATGTTGGTGGCCTCCAATGCCGGCGCCCGACTCCTGGGGGACCTCTGGGACCAGCGTTCACCCACCGCCAGCGATGGTGCTGACGAAGCGGGTCCACCGCTGCCTCCCATCGATGTGGTGAAGCACGAGGTGAGCCGTGAGTTGGCTGGAGGCCACATGCTCACCTTGATTCCGGCGCCCACGCCCCGCTGGCCTGGGGCGTTAATGGCTTTGGAGGACCGGTCGGGACTGTTGATGAGCGGCAAGTTCTTTTCCGCCCATCTCTGCATCGAGACGTTTGCTGAGGCCCATCGGGGCAGCAGCGAGGAGGACCGGCGTTATTTCTATGACTGCCTCATGGCCCCCATGGCCCGCTCGGTGGAGGTGGTATTGGATCGCCTGGAGGGTTTGCCCTTGCGGGGCATCGCCCCGGGTCATGGCCCCGCCATCACCGAAAGCTGGCGCAGCCTTTTAGCCGACTATCGCCGTTGGGGGACGACCCTGCAGCAGGCGCGGCGATCGGTGGCCCTGCTGTTCGCCAGTGCCTATGGCAACACCGCCGCGATTGCGGATGCCCTGGCCCAGGGGGTCGCTAAAACGGGGGTGCGGGTGGAGAGCATCAACTGTGAATTTGCCCCTTCGGAGCAATTGATCGAGGCCATTCGCAGCTGCGATGCCCTGCTCATTGGCTCGCCCACCCTCGGAGGTCATGCGCCAACACCCATTGTTTCCGCCCTGGGCACGGTGTTGGCGGAGGGCGACCGCAGCAAACCCGTTGGTGTGTTCGGCAGCTATGGCTGGAGCGGTGAGGCCATCGATCTGCTGGAGTCCAAGCTGCGGGATGGTGGATTTACCTTCGCCTTCGCGCCGATTCGGGTGCGGTTCAGTCCTGATGCCGCCACCCTGCGTACCTTGGATGAGACCGGCACCAGTCTGGGTCGACGCCTACAGGAGGAGCAGCGACGCAGCCAGCGCCGCAGTGGCGGTGGGCTGAGTGACAGTCGCAGCGATCCCGCCATCCAGGCCCTGGGCCGGGTCATCGGCAGCCTGTGTGTGCTCACGGCCCGCAAGGGGGAAGGGGCCTCGGCCCTCAGTGGTGCCATGGTGGCCAGCTGGGTCAGCCAGGCCAGTTTTTCGCCTCCGGGCTTCACGGTGGCCGTGGCCAAGGACCGGGCCGTGGAAGGTCTGTTGCACGTGGGCGATCGTTGCGCCCTCAATATCCTGGCGGCAGGTCGCGAAACCGGGCCGATGAAGCAGTTCCTGCAGTCTTTTCCCCCGGGAGCTGATCGCTTCGCGGGACTGGAACTTCAGGCAAGCCCAGGCGGCCAGCCGATCCTGCCCGAGGCCCTGGCCTGGCTGGAGGCCCAGGTGACGGCGCGGATGGAATGCGGCGACCACTGGATCCTCTACGCCCAGGTGAACAATGGCGCCGTGCTGGATCCTTCTGGCACCACGGCGGTGCATCAGCGCCGATTCGGGGTGAATTACTGAAGCGGCCCCACCCAGCTCAGAATCTGAGGGTTACCCCTGCACCCACATGATTTACCCAGCCGGCCATGCCGACCTGGGTGTTGTAGGTCGGTTGCCAATGGGCGAACAGCACGGTGCGGGAGCTGAGCGGGTAGGTCAGCTCAATCTCACCGCCCCAGTCAACTCTTCCCCCAAGCCCTGAATAGCTGCCCGGGTTGTAAAAACGCGGCCCCGCATCCATGGTGAGGTTGAGTTGATCCACGTTGAAACCCAGGCCCAAGCGGGTATCGGTGTAGTTGCCGAGGTAGGTGCCGGTGGAATCCCAGCCGTTGCGGTTTTCCACCGCCAGAAAGAGGCCGTCGGCAATGGTCTCAAGCCCATCGCCCAGCGCGAAGTTCACATCACCGTCACCTAGCGCCAGGGTGCCGGCCAGCGAGAGCTGCTGGCGCAGGCCGCGCACATCTTCACCCTGACTGGACGTGATCAGGTAGGGCATCCACTCGGCGCTCAGTTCGAGCCGGCGTGTCGGCTGGTACACCAGCTGCAGCCGGCCCTTGATGTCGGTGCGGCGCCAGTTCGAGCCCGGCAGCCCGTGGTGGTCGTGCTCCTCCTCCTCGCCTGCCGGTTCCACCTGGCCATAGAAATGCTCGGCCTCACCCCACACGAAGGCCGGGCCCAGTTCCATCTCGATGGCAAACACGCCACCGTTGTTGAGACCCCACTCCAGCACCGTGCCCAACTGGGCATCGATGGCGTAGTGGCGGGGCTGGCCCTCGATGTTGTTCTCAAAGCCGCCGTGGCCCTCGATCGTGATCAATGGCAGCACGCGGAACTGGCCCGGAGCCACCCGGCCGGCCTGGCCATCACCGCCATGGCTCAGGGCAGGTGCGCTGGAGAGCAGCAGGAGCCCTGCCAGGCTTGAGCTGAGCGGCCAGCGGAAGCGACAGGAGAACGGAAAAGCCATGACGCGATTGCGGATGAAGGGACGACGGGGTGGAGGGATTCACTGAAAGCTGGAAGATCGAGGCGAAGAGCGCTGCCAAGCCGAGGTGCGCCGCAGCACTCAGCGAATTGCCGCCCAGCGGCGCGCCAGTTGCTGGCCACCGGCCCGGTCGCAGCTGCCGCCCTGACCCTCCACGAAGGTGCAGACATTGGCGATGAAGGTCTCGACGTAAGTGGCCTTGGCTGCCAGGCCATCGGCAACGAGGGCCACGGAATTGATGGGAACTCCGCTGCGCTGGGAGATGCGCCGGAGTGTCTTCGAGGGCGGAAGTCGATCGGGGAAAATGACGCGGACTCCCGAGCGCTTCAACGCATCACTCACCTGATTAAGTCCCTGCGGCCGCATTAGGCCGGCGGTACTGAAGGATTCAATCACCGCCAACTCCCGTATGCCGTAGCGACGGGCGAAGCTGAGGAAGGCACGATGGCCGCTGGCCAGCACCCGGCTAGAAGGGGGCAGCGTCGCGATCTGTCGAGCGGTCCAGGCATCGAGATCGGTGAGCACCAGAGCGGCCTGTTGGCTTCGGGAGCGCAGCCGGCTGTCCTGGTCGGTGAAGGGAGCCAGGCGTTCCGCGATCAGCCGCACCATCGCGGCTCCATGGCGGGGGTCATGCCAGACATGGGGGTCCCTCACACCGCCGGCACCCTCGAAGCTGGGGCTGTTCGGCACCGCCAGCTCCGCCACCGCCACCTGGGGACGACGCCCCTGCACCTTGCTGAGGGCGGGGGTGAGGCCATAGCCATTCACCAAAACCAAATCGGACTGGGCCAGAACCTGGCGATCGCTGGGCCGCAGCGCCGCCTGGTGAGGGTCCTGGCTGGCTGGCAAAAGGCAGACCACCGTGATCAGCCCGTCCGCCAGGGTGCGGGTGAGGTCGCAGAGCACGCCGTCCGCAGCAACGACGGTGGCCGCCCGGGCAGGGGGAGGCGGCAGCAGCAAGGCGGCGCCCAGAAGGAGGGTGGCCAGCCATGGCCTGGAGATGGGGGTTCGCCGGCCCTCAACGTGGAACCCCCTGAAACCGGAGCACTGGCGAGGTGACAGCCGAGACATATGCCGAATAGCAATTGCTCAAATGATAACCATTCCCACCGTCGACGGCCTTAGGCTTTTATCGCTTCGATCCCTACGGCGGTCTTTGGCCGCCTTGCCCTCTGCCCGGAAGCCCATTCCGCGTGCTTCCCCATCGCAGCGCAATCCCGACCAGCCTTACCGATGCTTCAGGTTCAGGGCGTCAGTTACTGCTATCCAGGCAAGCTTTCCCCCACGGTTCTGGCGGAGGTGAGTTTCAGCCTCGGGCCCGGCAGCCTCACGGCGCTGCTCGGGCCGAATGGCGCCGGTAAATCCACCCTGCTGAAACTGCTGCTCGGCCAGCTCACCCCAAGCCTGGGAAATCTGCTCTGGAATGGCCAGGCCATGGCCCCTCGTCGGCCTCGGCTGGCCCTTGTTCCACAGCGGAGCGCCATCCAGTGGCAGATGCCTATTACCGTCCGGGATCTCGTGGCTCTCGGTACCCTGGCTAGTGCCGCGCCGGAACCGCTGCTTGATATCGCCGAGGTTCTGCAGTCCATGGGTTTGGCCTCCCTGGCGGAAACGCGTCTTTCCCAGCTCTCCGGGGGGCAGCAGCAGCGGGCCCTGCTGGCTCGGGCCCTTCTCCAGAAGGCTGAACTGCTGCTTCTCGATGAACCCTTCACCTACCTGGATCCACCGACCCGCCAGCTGCTGCTGGCGGTACTGCGCCAGCAGGCCGCCCAGGGTTGCATCGTGCTGGTGAGTAGCCATGACTGGGGTGATTCCCTGCTCGGGTACGACCGAGTGCTTCTACTGGATACAACGCTTCTCGCGGATGACCGGCCTGATCACGTCCTAGAGCGGTTGCAGCGGCCATGAGTCCAGACCCGATCACGATTGCCTGGTGGCTTCTACCACTGCTGATGGCCCTGTTGACCGGAGCCATGGGCGGCGTGGTCGGCCCACTTCTGGTGGTGAGACGCAGGGTGCTGCACAGCAACCTGATCGCCCATGCCGTGCTGCCGGGTGTCGCCTTGGCAATGGCGGCGGGAATCGACCCCCTGCTGGGAGGGCTGGCCAGTGGATTAAGCGTCACCTGGCTAGCGGAGCGTCTCAGCAGCCGTCACCTCCTGGAGGATACGGGCCAGGAAGTAGTAGCCAATACGCTGCTCGCCGCCAGCCTGGGGCTAGGGGTCCTGCTGATCCAGGCCCTAGATGGCGACGTGGACCTCAACAGCCTCCTGTTCGGCGATCTGCTAACCGTCGGCCCGGTTGAATTGTTGCGGGCCGGGATCGCCCTCGGCATGCTGCTGGTTCTGGTCCGCAGCCGCTATAAGCACCTTGTGTTTCTGGCCATGGATCCGGAAGGGGCCGCGGCTGCAGGGCTGCCGGTAAAACGGCTGCAGCAGCTGCTCAGCCTCGCCACCACACTCGTGATTGTGAGCGGTATGGCCGCTGTGGGTCTTATCCTTTCAATTGCCCTTTACGGTGCGCCGGCCCTAATCGGCATGCGTACATCGACAAGCCTGGCAGGCGCCATGGCGAGGTCGGCCATCATCGGCGTGACGGTGACGGTGGGTGGTTTCTGGCTCGCCATGCTGGTCAACAGCCCCCCTGGCCCCGTGATCGCCTGTCTGTGCGTACCGCTGCTGCTGGTATCCTCGGCGTCTCTCCATCGGGGCGTGCGCTGACTATGTGCCTTAAGGCTAGTAGATACTGATTTGACGATGTCCAGCAGGTTAGAGCAAGATCAATAATGAGAGTTATGGTCGAGACTTTATCAGCCCGGTGCCATTCACAGAACTTTTAGAAAACAACAGTTAGCTTGACTTGGGAATGCAGGAATCGAACCATTGAATCGGCGGCAACTCAAAAAAATCGGTGCATCATCAAGCTGCCTGGGGCGGGGTGGGTCCCCCCCCCCCTCCGGCGCCTTGGAAAGACAGCACCAGGGTGGCCCAATGCTCAGGCCGGACGGGGCGGCTGCGACGGGAGTGGCGGATACCGAAGGGCACTCGAATCACATTGGTGCCTTCGATGCGTTGAATTCCGTCTCCGTTTCCTGGGCCGATGGGGTTCATGGGCAGTTGCGCGGGGGGGGGGCGGTGGAGGCGATCAAGGGCCCAACTTGGTGACAAATATGCGGCATTCGTTTGGCAATGAGAAGCCCTTTGGCCAATTAGGAGGCCACTTCCGCAACTGACATTTCTGCCACCGTGGGGCAGGTGCAGACCAGGTTGCGATCGCCGAAGGCGTTATCGATACGGGCTACGGCCGGCCACACTTTGCCATCGAGCTGTTTCTCGCCTGCCGGAAAACCGGCTTGGCTGCGGCTGTAGGGACGGTCCCAGCTGTCGGCCGTGACGGCAGCCAACGTATGGGGCGCTCGCTTGAGAGGGTTGTTGAGGGGATCGGCTTGACCTGATTCCAGGGCCGCTGCTTCTTCCCGAATGTGGATCATGGCGTTGCAGAAGCGATCCAACTCAGCCAAGGACTCGCTCTCGGTCGGTTCGACCATCATCGTTCCTCCTACGGGCCAACTAACGGTTGGCGCGTGGAACCCGTAATCCATCAGGCGCTTGGCCACGTCATCCACCTCCAGGCCGCAGCTGCGTTTGAGGGGACGCAGGTCGAGGATGCATTCGTGGGCCACCCGGCCATTGGCACCTTTGTAGAGCACCGGGAAATGGGGATCCAAGCGCTCGGCAATCAGGTTGGCTGACAGCAGGGCAACCTGGCTGGCGGTACGTAGGCCCAGTCCCCCCATCATGCGGATGTACATCCAACTGATCGGCAGGATGCCGGCACTGCCCCAGGGGGCCGCAGACACCGGTCCGATCGCTTGGTCGCTCCCGGATCCGGCTTCGCCTGGACCGACGAGGGGATGGCCCGGCAGGAAGGGCACCAGGTGGGCGGCGACAGCGATGGGTCCCACCCCCGGCCCGCCGCCCCCGTGGGGGATGCAGAACGTCTTATGGAGATTGAGGTGGCAGACATCGGCGCCGTAGAGGCCAGGTTTGCACAGACCCACCTGGGCATTGAGGTTGGCGCCATCGAGATACACCTGGCCGCCCTGTTCGTGCACCACGTCGCAGAGGTGGCGGATGCTGGTTTCAAACACGCCGTGGGTGGAGGGGTAGGTCACCATCAACGCCGCCAGGTCGTTCGCGTGGATCCTGGCCTTGGCCTCCAGGTCGGCCGCGTCAATATTGCCGTCTTCATCGCATTGAATCGCCACAACCCGCATCCCAGCCATCACGGCACTGGCCGGATTGGTGCCGTGGGCGCTGGTGGGGATCAAACAGATGCGACGGTGGCCCTCCCCGCGGCTTTGATGCCAGGCCCGAATCACCATCAACCCGGCGTATTCGCCCTGGGATCCGGCATTGGGCTGCAGGGAAACTCCGGCAAAGCCGGTAATCGCCGCCAGCCATTGCTCCAGATCGGCCACCAAGCGGGTGTAACCCTGGCTTTGGTCGGAGGGCGCGAAGGGATGCATTTGGCCGAAGGCTGGCCAACTGACGGGCACCATTTCGGCCGCCGCGTTTAGTTTCATGGTGCAGCTACCCAAGGGGATCATGCCGTGCACCAGGGATAAATCCTTGCTGGCCAGTCGTTGGATGTAACGCAGCAGCTCGGTTTCGCTGTGATAGCGGTGGAAGGCGGTTTGGCCCAGCCAGGGGCCATGGCGGAGTGGCAACTCGGGCAGTAGCTCTGCGAGCGGGCTGGCGGCGGCGCTGGCCAGGGTCAGTTCCAGGGTGGTAGTCGCCCGTTCCGCCTGGGCGGGGTCATCGGCCAGGGCGCTAATGAGGCGATGAAGTTCCCCTGCCGTGGTCAGTTCATCGAGACTGATGGCCAGGCTTGCTGGATCGCCATCGCCCCTCAGGCCACGGCGCAGGTTGAATCCTGCCGTGAGGGCGCGCTGCCGCAGGGTTTCAGCCCGGGGGGTGCGCAGGGCCACGGTGTCGAATCCCGGTCCGACTTCGCTGGCAAGACCTAGTTCAGCCAGGGCGGCCACCAGGGCCCGACGCCCCTCCAGCACCGTCCGGGAGATGGCGCCCAGGCCCTCGGGGCCGTGGTGGACGGCGTAAAAACTGGCCATGACCGCCAGCAGTACCTGGGCGGTGCAGATGTTGCTTGTGGCCTTGTCGCGGCGAATGTGTTGCTCCCGGGTCTGCAGCGCCAGGCGCAGGGCTGGGTTGCCTTCGGCATCGCGGGACTGGCCCACCAATCTCCCCGGGATGTGGCGCTTGTAGTCGTCGCTGGTGGCGAAGAAGGCGGCATGGGGGCCCCCGAAGCCCATCGGCACACCGAAGCGCTGCAGGCTGCCGATAGCGATGTCGGCCCCCATGGAGCCAACGGGCGCCAGCAGCACTTGGGCCAGTGGATCGATCGCCACCGTGGTGATGATCCCAGCGCTCCGGGCCGCGGCAAGTAGGGGGCAGGGGTCCCATAGGCCCCCGGCGGTGCCGGGCAGTTGCAGCAGCAGGCCGAACGCATCGTCCGGCAGATCGGATCCCCCAAGTCCTTCGGCGCAGCGGAGGGCCAGATCCGCGGACGGGATCAGTTCCAGTTCGATGTCGAGGGGTTCGGCTCTGGTGCGCAACACCGCCAGGGTCTGGGGCAACACCTCCTCATCGACCAGAAAGCGACGGGCTCCACTGCGGCGGCTCACCGCCAGCGCCATAGCCATGGCTTCTGCCGCTGCGGTGGCCTCATCCAGTAGCGAGGCATTGGCAATCGGTAAACCGGTGAGTTCGCTCACCAGGGTCTGGAAGTTGAGCAGGGCTTCCAGCCGTCCTTGGGCGATCTCGGCTTGATAGGGGGTGTAGGCGGTGTACCAGCAGGGGTTTTCGAGAACGTGGCGCTGGATCAGGGCCGGAGTGGCGGTGCCGTGGTAACCCAGTCCGATCAGACTCCGACAAGGTCGGTTGGCGGCGGCGATCTGGGCTAGCTCGGCCAGGGCCTCGGCCTCGTCACAGGCGGCTGGTAAACCTTCTGCGGCGACCGCTTGGGGCAGCAGGATTTCTGCCGGTACGATTTGAGCCGCCAAGGCTTCGAGGGAATCAAGCCCCAGCTCATCGAGCATCTGCCGTTGTTCGTCGGGCCCAGGACCCAGGTGCCGTACGAGAAACGCAGCGCTCACAGGCGTTCAATCAAGAGCTGGGATCCTAAGGAAATCGATGGAGGGTTGGTCTGGTCTCGTGTCGCTTCGCCAGCAATAACCCAAGGCCAGCTCGGACTCATCGCCGGTCCATCAGTGGCCATCCACTTTCCCTTGATAAGTGGCGGCATCCATCAGGGTGTCAATTTCACTGACGTCGCTGGGCACCAGTACCAGCAACCAGCCTTCGCCGTAGGGGTCGTTCTGCAACTCTTCGGGATTGGCCAGCACGGCCTCATTGCGCGCTTGCACCGTCCCTGTGATCGGCGCCACCAGCTCTTCCACGGCCTTGACCGACTCCACCGTGCCAAAACTTTGTCCCTGGGTCACGGCAGCTCCCACCTCGGGAAGCTCCACAAAGACGATATCGCCGAGTTGATCCACGGCGAAGGCACTGATGCCGACCCGGGCCAGATCGCCTTCGGGACGGGTGTATTCGTGGCTGTCGGAGTAACGGCAGTCGGTGGGGAAGGAGAGCGCCATGTCCGGGGCGGGGATGGGGGGGCCGGGTCACTCTGACAGGGGTTCTGTCGGCTTGGGCTGATCAATCGCCCCTGCCAACCCCCTCCGCCAGGCCGGGCAGGGCCCGCTCGAGGGCCAAGGCGGTGTGAGCATGGTGGCTGCCCCCCTGGCTGAACAACACGAAGGGCTCCCTCAGGGGCGCGTCAGCTGAGAATTCGCTGGTGCTCCCGTCGATGAAGGTGCCTCCCGCCATCACCAGGTCGCTGGCGTAGCCGGGCATGGGCGCGGGAACGGGGTCGAGATAGGAGCCCACCGGCGAGGCCGACTGGAAGGCCCGACACACTGCTTTGAGGGCATCAGCGTTGCCGAGCCGCACTGCCTGGATGACGTCGCTGCGTCTCGCACCGGGCTTGGGACTGACGGCATAGCCGAGATTGGCGAATACGGTGGCGACCAGTTCGGCGCCGATGAGAGCCTCAGCCACCATCTGAGGTGCCAGGAATAACCCTTGAAACAACAGGCGGTTGAGGTCGAAGCTGGTGCCCCCCTCACTGCCGATGCCTGGCGCCGTAAGGCGGCAGCAGGCCTGTTCCACCAGCTGGCGATGGCCGGCTACATAACCGCCTGCGGGGGCGATGGTGCCCCCCAGGTTCTTAATTAAGGAGCCTGCGATCAGATCGGCGCCCACGGCGGTGGGCTCCAGGTCCTGCACCAGTTCTCCGTAGCAGTTGTCCACGAAACAAAGGCAGTCGGGCTGGAGAGCCTTGACCCTTTCGCACAGCCGACCGATGGCCCGCACCCCGAGGGAGGGTCGCCAGCTGTAGCCGCAACTCCGCTGGATCAGCACCATGCGGGTGGGGATCGACAGGGCCGTGTCCAGCTCTGCTTCATTTACCAGGCCAGCCGGGGTGAGCGGCAGTTCGTCGTAGACGATGCCGAATTCCGCCAACGAACCCATGCCACTGCCCCGCAGCCCGATGACCTCTTCCAGGGTGTCGTAGGGACGGCCAGTGAGGGCCAGCAGTCGGTCGCCGGGGCGCAGCACCCCGAAGAGGGCGGCGGTGATGGCGTGGGTGCCACTGACGAATTGCAGTCGCACGGCGGCGGCCTCAGCCTGGAGCACCCTGGCAAAGACCCGATCCAGGGTGTCGCGGCCCTGGTCGCCATGGCCGTAGCCGCTCACCGAGGCGAAGTGTTGGGTTCCGACCCGCTCGGCTGCCATGGCTTCCAGCACCGAGGCCAGCCGCGGACGTACCGCAGCCGTATGGGTCCGGACCAGGGGGGCGATCTGCTCCAGGGCTGTGGCGACTTGATCACGGGCCCAACGGGTGGACAACGGCAGAAGGCGGAGGGGGCCATCTTGCCGCTGCAAGGCCGGAGCCTTTACCCCGCAGCCAGTTCGCGGCGGATCGCGGTGGCCAGATCAGCCCCTTCCTCGGGCCGGCTGAGGGCGGTTACGGCCCCGGAGTGGGCGCGATGCCGCAGGAGATCTAGGAAGCGTTCTGGCCCCAGTTCCGCCTCCCCCTTTCCCCCCAGCTGGGCGAGGGTGCGCCGTAGATCAGGTAACTCCGCCTCGAGGTCTGTGGCGCCGTACTCCTGCTGGCCGGCCATGACGGCGGCAAAGCGGTCGCGCCGACCGCGCCGTCCCACGGGATAGGCCGCCAGCAGCTCGTCTCGGCACTGGCGCCAGGGACGCCCAGCCGTCAATAAGTCCGCCAATGCCGCCGAGAGTGGGGCGGCCTCCTCGTCCCGGATCGAGAGGTTAAAAGCTGGAGGTGCCGGCCGCAGACCCACGAACACCTCCAGCAGATCGCCGGCCCCCAGGACCCCGCCCTGGGGGTCCTGCACCGCATCGGCGCCCGTCGCCAGGGCTTCGATCAGGTCAGGGTGGCCGGCCAGCACAGTCTGGAGGTGGTTTGGGTCGAGACGGCCTGCGGGCGCTTGTTCGGCCAGCCAGCGGTTGATGCCCCCCAGGGCCAAAAACACCTCAGGCCCAGGGGAGGCCAGTTTGCCGTTACGCAGCATCGAGAGCTGAGAATTGTGGACGCGCCCCAAATCGAAGTGTTCCGCGAGGGAGGGGAGCACCTTGTGGGACCAGCCGTTACGGGCATGCCAGATGCGAATCAGATGCGAAAAGGCGACACGTCCAGATGCGATTTCTTCTCGGTATCCCATTTGATATGAATCCGTACTGCTATCATTCTAGCTTCCGTTCCTTTCCCGCCTTTATGGTCGATGCCGCTCGCTCCCGAATCGCCGCCGGGCCCCAGGCGCGCCATACCCGGAGAGTCGCCAAAATAAGTCTGGATCCTGACCGCGCCCAGGCCCTGCGTACCGGGCCTGGCAAGGGGTCTGGGGCCCGCTGGGGCGTCATCCTTTACATGGCGGCGGTCCATGGTCTGGCCTTGGTGGCCCTGCTGCCACGGTTCTGGAGCTGGCAGGCACTGGTCACCCTGCTGATCCTGTACTGGATCACTGCTTGCCTGGGGGTCACCCTGGGTTATCACCGTCTTCTCAGCCATCGCTCCTTCCGGGTCCCCCATTGGTTGGAGCGGGTTCTGGCCACATGCGGAGCCCTCAGCTGCCAGCACGGCCCCATTGACTGGGTCGGGTTGCATCGTCACCACCACAAATTTTCCGACACGGCCGTCGACCACCACGACAGCAACCTGGGATTTTGGTGGTCCCACATGGGTTGGATGCTGGTCGGGGTTCCTGCCCTTGCCGCCGTGCCCTCCTTGACGGGGGATCTCGCGGTCGACCCCTATTACCGGTGGTTGAACCGTTGGTTCCTTTCCCTGCAGCTGGTCCTTGGGATTTTCCTTTACTGGGTTGGCAGCGTCACGGGTGTGGGTGGTTGGTCCCTGGTGTTATGGGGGATTCCCCTGCGCCTGGCGATCGTTTATCAGTGCACCTGGCTGGTGAATTCGGCCACCCATCGTTGGGGCCAGGTCAGCCACGACAGCGGTGACCACTCCAAGAACAACCCCTGGGTTGCCGCGCTCACCTTTGGTGAGGGTTGGCATAACAACCACCACGCCTTTCCCCATTCCGCACGCCATGGCGTCGACAAGGGACAGATCGATTTGACCTGGGAGCACATTCGGCTGTTGCAGGCCCTGGGTCTCGCCAGTCACGTGCGCTTGCCCCGGGCCATTGTGCGGGGCAAGCGTTGAGGGGGCCTGCCGGTAGCGTATGGTTAAAAAACGTCCAGTCCAGGTTTCAGGTTTCGTCGTCATGGCCAAGCGCGTACAGGTTGTTCTCAGTGAAGATGTACTCAGTCTTGGCAAAAACGGGGACCTTGTTGACGTAGCCCCTGGTTACGCCCGCAATTTTTTGGTGCCCTCCGGTAAGGCTGTCCCAGTGACAGCCGCCGTTCTGCGCCAGGTCGAGCACCGTCGCTCTAAGGAGGCGGAGCGCCAGGCCGCCTTTAAGGCTGAAGCGGATGCCCTCAGAACCGCCCTCAGCACCATCGGCCGTTTCGTCGTTAAGAAGCAGACCGGTGGCGATGATGTGCTGTTCGGCACTGTGACCAATGGTGATGTGGCTGATGCCATTGAAGCGGCTACCCAGAAAGCCGTCGAGCGCCGTGACATCACCGTCCCTGACATTCACCGCACAGGTTCCTACAAAGTGATGGTTAAGTTGCATCCCGAGGTAATTGCAGAGCTCAACCTCGAAGTCGTCAGCTTTTAATAGCGGTCCTCAGGGTCCAAAGCTAAACAACAAACCAGGACCATACTTAGCGGATTTTTTGATTCAGCTTTGACAGTATTCGCATTACGAACACAGATTGCCCAGTCAGGCCCTGAACGAACCAGCTTTCGTTCAGGGCCTGACTTGATTTTCACGATCGGCTTGCTTCTGGACCATGGCTTCCTGGGGTGGCTTGGGACCCTTCCTAAACCGACATCAACCGAATCCAAACTCTACCTGTAGCGTCCATGCCGGTGGATCCGCCGATCCGTTCGCGAGAATTCCACCCTTGGGCTCAACCCTCCGTCGTCGTCCGCAAGATTGGCCATGGTCACCCTTCCCTTGAGCGACACTGGCGCCCCCGAGGTTCCCACCCCCCGACCGAGACGGGGCGGGGAACCTCGGGGCGAAGGTGGCGGCTTTGAAGCCACTCCCGATGGCTTGCCCCCCCAGAATTTGGAGGCCGAAGAGGCGGTGCTGGGGGGCATCCTGCTGGACCCGGATGCCATTGGCCGGGTGGCTGACGTTCTCCAGCCTGAGGCTTTTTACCTTGGATCCCACCGGGAGATCTACCGCACGGCTTTGATGCTTCATAGCCAGGGCAAGCCCACGGATCTCACCGCCATGGCGGCCTGGCTGGCTGACACAGGTCACCTGGAAAAGGTGGGAGGCAGCGCCCGCCTGGTGGAACTGGTGGAGCGCACTCTCAGCACAGCCTCCATTGACCAGGTGGCGCGCCTTGTGATGGATAAATACCTCAGGCGCCAGCTGATTCGCTCGGGTAACGAGGTCATTCGTCTCGGCTTCGATCAGAGCAAACCCATGGAGCAAGTGCTCGACGAGGCCGAACAGAAGATCTTTGCCATCAGCCAGGAAAAGCCGAGCGTGGGCCTGACTCCCACCGCCGAGATCCTTACGAGCACCTTCAACGAAATCGAGAGCCGCTCCCTTGGCACAGCCGTTGCCGGCATACCGGTGAACTTCTACGACCTCGATGCCATCACCCAGGGCCTGCAGCGCAGCGATTTGATCATCGTGGCGGGGCGGCCCGCCATGGGAAAAACCTCGATCGTGCTCAACATCGCCAAAAACGTGGCCCAGTTGCACCAGCTGCCGGTTGCTGTGTTCAGTCTGGAAATGAGTAAGGAGCAACTCACCTATCGCCTGTTGTCGATGGAGGTGGGCATCGAAAGCGGCCGACTCCGCACCGGACGTCTCCAACCCGAGGAATGGCCCTTGCTAGGCAACGCCATCAGCAGCCTCAGTCAGCTGCCGTTGTTTCTGGATGACAAACCCAACGCCGGCGTGTTGGAGATGCGCTCCCTTTGTCGGCGTCTGATGGCTGAAACCGGCAAGGAATTGGGACTGGTGATGATCGACTACCTGCAGCTGATGGAAGGATCGACCCCCGATAACCGGGTGCAGGAGCTCTCGCGCATTACTCGTGGCCTCAAGGGCATGGCCCGCGAACTGAATGTGCCCGTGATGGCCCTTTCCCAGCTCAGTCGTGGTGTGGAGGCCCGCACCAATAAACGGCCCATGCTCAGTGATCTGCGTGAATCGGGCTCGATTGAACAGGATGCCGATCTGGTGTTGATGATCTACCGCGATGAGTATTACAACCCCGAGACGGCCGACCGCGGCATCACCGAAGTGATCGTGACCAAGCACCGCAATGGCCCGGTTGGCACAGTCAAATTGCTGTTTGAACCCCAGTTCACGCGCTTCAGGAACCTGGCTGCTTGAACCCTTCAGGGTGAGGGGGGAGGGTGATCTGCTAGATTCAATTCTTGTGCCGAAGTTCTGTGCCCGTCCGCTAGCCGGGCCTCCAGTCGCGACACAAGAATCGTCCGTGGTGGCGGTTCTCCAGGCCAGTACGGGCAAGTGTTTCGGCACCCCACCGTCGGGAAACTGCAATCGGATGACCAGGGATAACCCCCGGGCCCGCCTCAAGCAAGTCCCAGCCCACTGACTTCGCTCGCTAGCCCCCAGTCCCGGATTCCATCCAGGACCGTTCTGCGATTCACGATTTCAGATCCCTGCCATTCCTGGGCAATTTCGGTTGCCTGAGGGCTAGCCCGATTTCGGGTTTGCTATGGCTTTTCCAGCTAGCTTAGTTCCCTGTTCCCATGTCCGTAGGCATTCTCGGGAAGAAGTTGGGTATGTCCCAGTTCTTCGACGACGAAGGCAGATCCATCCCGGTCACCGTGATCGAGGCGGGTCCCTGCCGCATCACCCAGATCAAGAACGACGCCACCGACGGATACTCCGCCGTTCAGGTCGGTTTTGGCGAAATCCGCGACAAGCTTGTCAACAAGCCTGCCAAGGGACATTTGGTCCGTTCTGGTAACGATCCGCTGCGCCATCTGCGGGAGTACCGAGTGGCCAGCGTTGAAGGTCTTGAATTGGGTGGGGCGATCACCGTGTCCGCCTTCGAGCCCGGCCAGAAGATTGATGTCAGTGGTGACACCATGGGTCGCGGCTTTTCCGGTTTTCAGAAACGCCATGGCTTCAGCCGTGGTCCGATGACCCACGGTTCCAAGAACCACCGCGAACCTGGGTCCATCGGCGCCGGCACGACCCCTGGCCGTGTCTATCCCGGCAAGCGGATGGCCGGTCGCTACGGCGGCAAGCAGATCACCACCCGCGGACTCACCATCCTCAAAGTGGACACCGAGCACAATTTGCTCGTGGTCAAGGGTTCCGTTCCCGGCAAGCCGGGCGCCCTGCTCAACATCCGCCCGGCCAAGCGGGTGGGCTTCAACGCCGCGTCCTGAGGAGAATCACCATGGCTAACTGTGTAGTACGTGATTGGCAGGGCAAGGAAAGTGGCCAGGCCTCCCTCGACCTCAAGGTTGCACGGGAGACTTCCGCCGTTGATCTCTTGCATCGCGCCGTCGTGCGCCAGCTCGCTAACGCCCGTCAGGGCACTGCGAGCACCCTCACCCGCGCTGAGGTGGCCGGTGGTGGCCGTAAGCCCTACAAACAGAAGGGCACCGGCCGGGCCCGCCAAGGGTCCATCCGCACCCCGCTGCGTCCCGGTGGTGGCATCGTTTTCGGTCCCAAACCCCGCTCTTACGCCCTGGCGATGAATCGCAAGGAGCGTCGCCTGGCCCTGCGTACCGCCCTGATGAGCCGCGTTGCGGACATCACCGTGGTCAAAGGCTTTGCCCAGGGGCTGGAAGTCCCCAAGACCCGCGAAATCACCGCGGCCCTGCAGCGATTCGGTATTGCTGCTGATGCCAAGGTCCTGTTGGTGATTGATGGAGCCTCTGAGGAAGTGCGCCTTTCGGTACGCAACCTTGAGAAGGTCAAGTTGATCGCAGCCGACCAGCTCAATGTCTTCGACTTGCTCAACGCCTCCAAGCTGGTGTTGAACGAAGAAGCACTTGCCAAGATCCAGGAGGTTTACGGAGATGGCTGAACGTTTCACCGGTCGGTTGGCGGATGTGATTCGTCGCCCACTGATCACCGAGAAGGCCACCCGGGCCCTCGACCTGAATCAATACACCTTTGAGGTGGATCATCGGGCGGCCAAGCCCGACATCAAAGCTGCTGTTGAAACTCTCTTTGACGTCAAGGTCATTGGGATCAGCACCATGAATCCCCCCCGTCGTTCTCGACGTGTGGGTCGCTTCGCCGGCAAACGCGCACAAGTCAAAAAGGCTGTGGTGCGTCTAGCCGAAGGCAGCTCCATCCAGTTGTTCCCTGAGTCCTGAGGGTCTGAATCGTCATGGCAATCCGTAACTACAGACCCACCAGTCCCGGCACCCGCACCCTGGTGGTCACTGACTTCAGTGAAATCACTGGTCGCGGTCGCGAGCGTGGCCTTGTTGTCGCAAAGCATCGCCGCAAGGGTCGCAATAATCGCGGCGTCATCACTTGTCGCCATCGTGGTGGTGGACATAAGCGCCTCTACCGTCTGGTGGATTTTCGCCGCGATAAGCACGGCGTTCAGGCCCGTGTCGCTGCCATTCATTACGACCCCCATCGCAACGCTCGCCTGGCGCTGCTTTATTACAGCGATGGTGAAAAACGTTATATTTTGGCCCCTGCTCGCATTGCTGTCGGCCAAACAGTCATCTCCGGCCCGGATAGCCCGATTGAGATCGGCAACGCCCTTCCCCTCTCCGCCATTCCACTTGGCTCCAGCGTCCATAACGTCGAGCTCTATGCCGGTCGTGGTGGACAAATGGTCCGCACGGCAGGGGCCAGTGCCCAAGTCGTGGCCAAGGAAGGGGACTATGTCGCCCTCAAGCTGCCTTCGACGGAAGTCCGTCTGATTCGTCGGGAGTGCTACGCCACCCTGGGCGAGGTCGGTAATGCCGAACAACGCAACACCAGCCTCGGCAAGGCTGGCCGCAAGCGCTGGCTCGGTCGCCGCCCGGAAGTACGAGGCAGTGTCATGAACCCTTGCGATCACCCCCATGGTGGTGGCGAAGGTCGCGCTCCGATCGGACGTTCTGGTCCTGTGACCCCCTGGGGCAAGCCCGCCCTTGGCCTCAAGACCCGTAAGCGGAACAAGCCCAGCAACCGCTTTGTGCTCCGCAAACGTCGCCGCACCTCCAAGCGGAGCCGTGGTGGACGGGACGCTTGATGAATTATTTCGCTCCGTTGTACGCCTGATCCACCATGGGACGCTCACTCAAAAAAGGACCGTTTGTCGCCGACAGCCTGCTTCGCAAGCTCGAGAAGCAAAACACCGACGATGACAAATCCGTGATCAAAACCTGGTCACGGGCCTCCACCATCCTGCCGATGATGATTGGCCACACCATTGCCGTTCACAACGGCAAGGCCCACGTTCCGGTCTACGTGACCGAGCAGATGGTGGGCCACAAACTGGGCGAATTCGCCCCGACCCGCACCTTCCGCGGTCACACCAAGGACAAGAAGGGAGGACGTTGATCCAATGGCCAACACCACAACTGCCCAAGCCCACGGCCGCTACATTCGCGGTTCCGTCTCCAAGGTTCGGCGCGTGCTCGACCAGATCAGAGGTCGTACCTATCGCGATGCCCTGATCATGCTCGAGTTCATGCCTTACCGCTCCACAGGACCGATTACCAAAGTTCTCCGTTCTGCGGTGGCGAATGCCGAGCACAACCTCGGTCTTGACCCATCCACCTTGATCATCAGCCAGGCCATTGCCGACATGGGGCCTTCCCTGAAGCGCTTCCGTCCACGCGCCCAGGGCCGCGCCTACGCCATCAAGAAACAGACCTGCCACATCAGCATTGCTGTGGCGTCTCCTTCCGCCTGACCCCCGAGGACACCGACCGATGGGACACAAAATCCATCCAACCGGCCTGCGCCTGGGGATCACCCAGGAACACCGCTCCCGCTGGTACGCCCCAAGCCGCACCTATCCGACCCTTCTTCAGGAGGATGACCGGATTCGCAAGTTCATCCACAAGAAATATGCTGCTGCTGGTATCAGCGATGTGCTGATTGCCCGTAAGGCCGACCAACTTGAGGTTGAACTCAAGACCGCCCGACCTGGTGTTCTTGTCGGACGCCAAGGCAGCGGCATCGAAGAATTACGCACTGGCATTCAGGCCACCCTCAAAGATGCGTCCCGCCAAGTGCGGATCAACGTTGTTGAGGTGGAACGGGTCGACGCCGACGCCTATTTGCTGGCCGAGTACATCGCCCAACAGCTGGAAAAGCGGGTTGCCTTCCGCCGTGTCATGCGCATGGCTGTGCAGCGTGCCCAGCGCGCTGGAGTGCTTGGTCTCAAGATCCAGGTGGGCGGACGTCTTAACGGCGCCGAAATTGCCCGGACCGAATGGACTCGTGAGGGTCGAGTTCCCTTGCACACCCTTCGGGCCGACATCGATTACGCCACTAAGGTGGCCACCACCACCTATGGCGTTCTTGGCATCAAGGTGTGGGTATTTAAAGGAGAGGTGCTTCCTGGTCAGCAAGAACAGCTGCCCACTGGCGGAGCCCCCAAGCGCCGAGCTAGTCGCCGGCCCCAACAATTCGAAGATCGCTCCAACGAGGAGTGAGGGAAGCTGAACCATGCTGAGTCCACGTCGCGTCAAATTCCGCAAGCAACAGCGAGGCCGCATGCGCGGCATCGCTACCCGCGGTAACACCATCGCCTTTGGCGAATTCGCTCTTCAGGCCCAGGAATGTGGCTGGATCACTTCCCGCCAAATTGAAGCCAGCCGGCGGGCCATGACCCGTTATGTCAAACGGGGCGGCAAGATCTGGATCCGGATCTTTCCCGATAAGCCTGTCACCATGCGCGCTGCCGAAACTCGGATGGGTTCCGGTAAGGGAAACCCAGAGTTCTGGGTGGCAGTGATTAAACCCGGTCGGATTCTCTTTGAGATGGGTGGTCCCGAAATTACCGAGGCTATCGCTAAAGAGGCCATGCGCCTGGCGCAGTACAAGCTGCCCATTAAGACCAAGTTCCTCGCTCTTGCCGACCAGTCGGTCGAGCTGGTAGCCGAGGAAAACGTCGACGTTGCGGTCATCCCCGTGGCTGATTTGTCGCCGTCCCATGCCCTCGCCCTGGAGTCCTGACCATGGCCCGCCCCACGATCGTCGAGGTGCGCAACCTCACCGATACCCAGATCATCGAAGGCATTGACGGCGTTCGTCGTCAACTCTTCGACCTCCGTTTCCAGCGGGCCACCCGCCGCCTGGAACATCCGCACCGCTTCAAGGAGGCCCGCATCAAGCTGGCTCACCTGCTAACGGTGCAGCAGGAGCGCCAGCGCTCCACCGCCTCCTGAACCTCTCCATTCCCATGGCACTCAAGGAAAGGATCGGCACCGTCGTCAGCGACAAGATGGACAAAACGGTGGTGGTTGCGGTGGAAAACCGCTTTCCCCACCCCATCTACCTGAAGACTGTTAGCCGCACCACCCGCTACAAGGCCCACGACGAAGCCAACAATTGCCGCGTCGGCGATCGGGTCCGCATCACTGAAACCAGGCCCCTCAGTCGCACCAAGCGCTGGATGGTGGCTGAGGTGATTTCCCCCACCGCTTCTTGAGGAGGACCTTCGCATGATTCAACAGGAAACCTACCTCAACGTTGCTGATAACAGCGGCGCCAAACGGATTCAATGCATCCGCGTGCTCGGTACCAACCGTCGTTACGCCCACGTAGGTGACATTATTGTCGCCGCTGTGAAAGATGCCATGCCCAACATGGGTGTGAAGAAGTCCGATGTAGTCAAGGCTGTGGTTGTTCGTACCCGAGCCACCCTGCGTCGTGACACCGGCAACTCGATTCGGTTTGACGACAACGCGGCAGTCATCCTCGCTAACGACAACAATCCCAAGGGCACTCGAGTTTTTGGACCCGTGGCCCGCGAACTGCGTGAGCGCAATTTTACCAAAATTGTTTCGCTTGCTCCGGAGGTGATCTGAGATGGCTGCCACAACTCCTAGGGCTAAACCAACAGTGCGCATCAAGATGCGCATCAAAAAAGGGGATACCGTCCAGGTGATCACCGGTAAGGACAAGGGAAAGACCGGTGAGGTTCTGCGGACCCTTCCCTACGAAAATCGCGTGATTGTGCAAGGTGTCAACCTGCGCACCCGCCACGTTAAGCCAACCCAGGAAGGTGAGTCTGGGCGCATTCTCACCGAGGAAGCGTCCCTGCATGCTTCCAATGTGATGCTTTATTCCTCAACAAATAACGTGGCTAGCCGCGTTGGAATTGTTGTGGAGAAGGACGGCACCAAAAAACGCCGTCTTAAGAAGACAGGTGAACTTCTAGATTGAATCCGGCTATTGACCCTCCGGTTTCTTCCTCGAACCAGCCCTTCTTTCCTTTTGCCTGTCCGCCTTCTGACCACGTCCAGAAGCGCAACCCCATCCCCCTATGTCACTGAAACAGCGCTACCGGGAGACGATCCAGCCCAAGTTGCTGAAGGATCTCGATCTCTCCAATGTTCACGAGGTCCCCAAGGTTCTCAAGGTCACCGTCAACCGGGGTCTGGGTGAAGCTGCCCAGAATGCAAAGTCTTTGGAAGCCTCCATTACTGAACTGGCCACCATCACAGGTCAGAAGGTCGTGGTGACCCGAGCCAAAAAGGCCATCGCCGGTTTCAAGATTCGCCAGGGTATGCCCATCGGTGTCACTGTTACCCTTAGGGGAGAACGGATGTACGCCTTCCTGGAGCGTCTGATACATCTAGCCTTGCCTCGCATTCGTGACTTTCGGGGTGTAAGTCCAAAGAGTTTTGATGGCCGGGGTAACTACACCCTGGGCATCCGCGAACAGATCATCTTCCCTGAGATTTCATTTGACCAGATCGACGCCATCCGGGGCATGGACGTAACGATCGTGACCAGCGCCCGTAACGACGATGAGGGCCGGGCCCTCCTCCGCGAAATGGGGATGCCGTTCCGCAGCAACTGAGCCCTCTTCCGGACACGACCATGGCAAACCACGACCCGATTTCTGACATGCTCACCCGCATCCGCAATGCGAGTGAGAAGCGCCACGAGAACACTCGCGTACCTTCTTCCCGACTCTGCCGCAGCATCGCCCAGGTGCTCCAGCATGAAGGCTTCATTGCCAACATCTCCGAGGAAGGCGAAGGTGTGCGCAAAGAATTAGTGCTTGAACTCAAGTACAGCGGAAAACATCGCCAGCCCACCATCCGCCGCATGCAGCGGGTGAGTAAGCCCGGTCTGCGCATTTACAAAAGCACTCGCCAGTTGCCCAAGGTCCTTGGCGGCCTTGGGGTTGCGATCATCTCCACATCGAGGGGGGTGATGAGTGACCGCGATGCCCGTAAGCAGGGTGTCGGCGGCGAAGTGCTTTGCTACGTCTTTTGATCTAGGGAGAACAGTTCCATGTCTCGTATCGGCAAAGCCCCCATTCCCATTCCCGACAAGGTTTCCGTTGGTATTGACGGTTTGGCCGTCACTGTCAAGGGCCCCAAGGGCGAATTGCGGCGCACCCTTCCTGATGGCGTAACCGTCGTTCAGGAGGGCTCCACGGTTCAGGTTAATCCTGTCAATACCAGCCGCCGCTCCCGTGAGCGACATGGCCTCAGTCGTACCCTTGTCGCCAACATGGTGGAAGGTGTGAGCCAGGGGTACATCCGCAAACTGGAAATTGTTGGCGTGGGCTATCGCGCCCAGGTTCAGGGACGAAAGTTGGTTGTTAGTGCTGGCTACAGCCACCCTGTCGAGATGTTGCCCCCTGAGGGCATCACCTTCGCCGTCGAGAACAACACTACTGTCCTGGTTTCCGGGGCGGATAAGGAACTTGTCGGTAACGAGGCGGCTAAGGTTCGCGCCATTCGTCCGCCGGAGCCCTATAAGGGCAAGGGCATCAAATACGAAGGTGAGCGAATCCTTCGCAAGGCGGGTAAGACCGGCAAGAAATGAGCTCGGCTCCAGCTTTCATAACCTGAATCCCCATGTCCACTCTCTCCCGCAAACTTCAGACCCAGAAGCGCCATCGCCGTCTGCGTCGCCATCTGTCCGGCACCTCCGATCGTCCCCGGCTTGCCGTGTTTCGGTCCAACAATCACATCTACGCCCAAGTCATCGACGACGACGCCCAGAGCACCCTTTGCTCGGCTTCAAGCCTCGATAAGGATCTGCGTACGTCCCTCGCCGTCGGGGCCACTTGTGAAGCCTCCGTGGCTGTGGGCCAGCTTGTAGCCAAGCGTGCCCTTTCCAAGGGCATCCAGCAGGTGGTCTTCGATCGCGGCGGCAACCTGTACCACGGCAGGGTCAAGGCCCTCGCCGATGCCGCCCGGGAAGCGGGCCTTCAGTTCTGACTCCTCCGCTCACCATGACCGAAACCAACGAACAAGTTCAGTCCGGCGACATCCCTGCCGCCGCGGATGTGCCTAGCGCCGAGGGCCAGGAACGTCGAGGCCAAGGCCGCGGTGACGGCAAAGCCGGTGGCGGTGATCGTCGCGGCCAACGCCGAGGCGGTGACCGCCGCGGTGGCCAGGAGCGTGATTCCGAATGGCAGGAGCGGGTCGTTCAAATTCGACGTGTGTCCAAAACCGTCAAGGGCGGCAAGAAGATGAGCTTCCGGGCCATCGTCGTCGTTGGCAATGAACGTGGCCAGGTGGGTGTTGGGGTCGGTAAGGCTGGTGATGTGATCGGTGCCGTCCGTAAGGGTGTTGCCGATGGCAAAAAACACCTTGTCAAGGTGCCCCTCACGCGCACTAGCTCAGTACCAACCGAAAGCCGTGGGCGTGATGGCGCAGCGAGCGTCCTTATTCGTCCCGCCGCTCCGGGTACTGGCGTTATTGCTGGTGGTTCAATTCGCACGGTTCTTGAACTGGCGGGTATCAAGAACGTTCTAGCCAAGCGCCTTGGATCCAAGACCCCCCTGAACAATGCCCGTGCTGCCATGGAAGCCCTAGGGGCCCTGCGTACCCACAAGGAGACTGCCAAAGAACGTGGTATTTCTCTAGAACAGATCTACTCCTGAGCCCATTGCTGGAGCATCACGATGACATCCTCTTTCTCCCTCAACACTCTCAAGCCCCAACCAGGTTCCCGCCGCCGCAAACTGCGTAAAGGTCGGGGCATCGCTGCCGGCCAAGGTGCCAGTTGTGGTTTCGGCATGCGGGGCCAAAAGTCCCGTTCTGGTCGTCCTGTTCGCCCCGGTTTTGAGGGTGGCCAGATGCCCCTTTATCGTCGAATCCCCAAGCTCAAGCATTTTGAGCTTGTGAATCCGGTTTATTACACTGTGATTAACGTCGGTCGACTGGCTGATCTATCTGCAGGATCCACAGTCACGATGGATTCCCTTGTCAAAGACGGTCTAGTAACAAGTCCGAAGTATCCGCTCAAGGTGCTTGGTAGCGGCGATCTGTCGGTCAAGCTCAACGTGCAGGCCGCAGCCTTCACTGTTGGAGCTCGGGCCAAGATTGAGGCTGCTGGTGGTTCCTGTGAAGTTACCGACTGATAACTGTTTGTCGAATGGCTTATCTGTTATCCGTCTGATCTGCTCTCCCATCCCTTCACCGCCATGGTTCTCAGTCGGGGTCGCAATCCAGGCGCCACTGAAATTCTCACCCAGCTCATTCAGGCCAAAGGTCTGCGGGACAGAGTTCTGCTGACTCTTGGTCTTTTGCTACTGGTTCGTTTGGGGGTCTACATCCCTGTTCCTGGGATTGATCGGGTCGCCTTTCAACAATTTTTGGCGCGTGGTGGCCAACTGATTGGTTTTCTTGACATCTTTACAGGGGGCGGCATCTCAACCATCGGTATTTTTGGTTTGGGCATTCTTCCATTTATTAATGCCTCGATCATTATCCAATTGCTGACCGCCGCTCTGCCTAGTCTGGAAGACCTTCAGAAGAATGAGGGTGAAGCAGGCCGCCGAAGGATCGCCCAAATCACTCGATTCGTTGCCCTTGGCTGGGGCATGATTCAGAGTCTTGTATTTGCTCTCATTCTCCGCCAGTACGCTCTTCCGGGCTTGCCAGATTGGTTGTTTGTCCTTCAAACCACTTTGGCTCTGGTTACGGGTTCCATGGTTGTGATGTGGATTAGCGAAGTGATTACAGAGCGTGGGATTGGCCAGGGAGCATCACTTGTTATTTTTCTTAATATAGTTGCTACTCTCCCTAGGGCTCTCGGCTCGACAATACAGTTGGCTCAGAGTGGAGATCGAAGCACTGTCACAGGGATTTTGATCCTCTTGCTTATCTTTTTGTTTACAATTGTCGGAATCATCCTTGTTCAGGAAGGTAGCCGAAGGCTTCCGATTATTAGTGCTAAACGTCAAGTTGGTGGCGTGGGTGTACTGGCAGCACGACAAAGCTATTTACCCTTAAAACTCAATGCAGGTGGAGTAATGCCGATTATCTTTGCATCTGCCATGTTATTTCTACCTCTTACGATAGCCAATTTTACTTCAAACCCTTTGCTCATCCGCTTTGCCGGTTATTTGAATCCTAACAGCAGTCTTCCATGGATTTATGCAGTAGTATATTTTGGTCTAATCCTTGGTTTTTCGTACTTTTACGCCTCTCTTACGGTAAACCCTCTTGATATTGCCACTAATTTGAAGCGCACTGGTGTTGCTATACCAGGTGTTAGACCTGGATCAGCAACAGCGACTTATCTTAGTGATGTTGGTAATCGTTTAACTTTGTTAGGCGGATTATTTCTTGGCGCGGTTGCAATTATTCCATCTGCTGTTGAAGGTGCCATTCAGGTCCGAACCTTTCAAGGGATCGGAGCGACCTCACTGTTGATTTTAGTTGGTGTCGCTATTGATACCGCAAAGCAGGTTCAGACCTACGTCATCTCCCAAAGATACGAAGGAATTGTACGAGGCTGAATTAGCTTTTATTTTTCTGTTTGGCCTCAAGGTTGTAATTCCAACAATGAAACAACGTCTCCTTTTCCTCGGTCCTCCTGGGGCTGGTAAGGGTACCCAGGCTCAGCTCCTGGCTTCTGAGAATCGGTTAATGCACCTCTCAACGGGCGATCTGCTCCGTGCTGAAGTTCTTGCTGGTACCGAACTCGGCCAGCAAGCCGAAGCGGTAATGGCCCGGGGCGAGCTTGTCAGTGATGCCCTTGTGCTTGCCATCGTTCGCCACCGCCTTGAAACCCATTCCCAAGGTTGGTTGTTGGATGGATTCCCCCGTAATCTTGGCCAAGCCACGGCCCTAGATTCCCTGCTGTTTCAGCTCAACCAATCCATTGAATTGGTGCTCCTGATGGCACTCCCTGATGAGATTCTCGTCCAGCGCATGCTGTCGCGCGGCCGTGCTGATGACACCGAAGCTGTTATTCGTCACCGTCTTGAGGTTTACCGTCAACAGACGGCTCCCTTGATCGAGCATTACCAACAGCTCGGACTGCTGCTGTCCGTGGATGCAGCCGGAACGGTCGACGAGGTTTCTGACAGCATCAGACGATCTGTCGGCAGCTGATGTGTTAGTATTTTTGTTTGTGAAATCGGAGTCTCGCCGGCCATGAAGGTGCGTGCCTCAGTCAAGCGGATGTGCGACAAATGTCGAGTCATCCGTCGTCATGGTCGGGTAATGGTCATCTGCACCAACCCCAAGCACAAGCAGCGACAAGGCTGATCTGCTCCTGATACTCCAGTCATCCCTTCGGGTGTGACCTCACATTCCCACAAATCCTTCGAATTCTTTCGCCAGTGGCACGGATAGCCGGTGTTGACATCCCCCGCGACAAGCGGATCGAGATTTCTCTGACCTATGTCTATGGCATAGGCCTCACTCGGGCGAAGAAGATTCTTGCCAAGGCCGGTGTCAGCCCCGATATCCGGGTCAAGGACCTCAGCGATGCAGATGTTCAGAAACTCCGCGGAGCTGCTGAAACATTCACTTTGGAAGGGGACCTTCGTCGGGAGGAGGGCATGGCCCTCAAGCGACTCCAAGACATCGGCTGTTTGCGTGGCCGTCGTCACCGCATGGGTCTGCCTGTCCGAGGACAACGGACTCGTACCAATGCACGCACCCGCCGTGGTGCTCGCAAGACCGTCGCCGGCAAGAAGAAGTAGGTCACTAAGACCCAGCATCAGTCGCCCTTCCCCCCAACCTTTCTCCCGACCCCATTCCTGCCCTGCAGGCCAAAAGCCATGGCGAAGCCAGCCAAAAAAACAGGCCCTAAAAAGGCTAAGCGCAACGTTCCCAATGGAGTTGCTCACATTCAAAGCACTTTTAATAACACCATCGTGTCGATTACCGACACGGCGGGCGAGGTGATCAGTTGGTCTTCAGCCGGAGCCAGTGGCTTCAAAGGAGCTCGTAAAGGGACCCCGTTCGCGGCCCAAACTGCCGCTGAGGCTGCCGGTCGCCGCGCCCTTGAGCAAGGGATGCGCCAAATTGAGGTGTTGGTTCGTGGGCCTGGTTCAGGGCGTGAAACCGCGATCCGAGCCCTTCAGGTTGCCGGCCTTGAAATCACCTTGATTCGGGATGTCACCCCCTTGCCACACAACGGCTGCCGTCGTCCCAAGCGACGTCGCGTCTGACGCTTGATTCTGTTTTACCCCTGCCATTCATACCGTGTTGCAATACCAGATCGATCGCGTTGACCATCAGGTTGCCGACGACCGTTCCCAAATTGGCGTTTTCCTGATCGGTCCCCTGGACAAAGGTCAGGCCACAACTCTCGGGACTTCCCTTCGCCGCATCCTGATTGGCGGTTTAGAAGGTAGTGCGATCACCGCCGTCCGTATCGCCGGTGTGAACCACGAATACGCCACTGTTCCTGGTGTCAGAGAAGATGTCCTTGACATTCTTCTTAATTGCAAGTCTGTTCCGGTCAATAGTCGCAGCCGTGAGGTAGAGATTGGCCGTTTAGTAGTCAATGGACCCGCCACTGTGACTGCTTCCCATCTGCAGTTTTCATCTCAGGTTCAGGTCATCGATGCCGATCGACCGATCGCGACAGTTGCTGAAGGCCATAGTCTTGAGATGGAAGTCCACGTTGAAAGAGGAATTGGCTATCGACCTGTCGATCGCCACAATGAAGAGACTAGCGCCATTGATCTACTCCAGATTGATGCTGTCTTTATGCCTATTCGTCGGGTTAATTACAGTGTTGATGAAACTGCCGTCGGAGAAGGCGGTTCAGCTCGTGAACGCCTGAGGCTTGAGATTGAAACGAATGGCAGCATTTCTCCCGATGACGCCATGGCCCAAGCTGCGAACCAGTTGATATCCCTTTTCCAACCTCTTGCGACTCTTACCACAACCGAAGATCCTGGGCTTGAGCCTGAAACTACAGCTGAGGCCCAAATCCCCCTTGAGGAATTAAATCTTTCAGTAAGGGCTTACAACTGTCTTAAGCGTGCTCAAGTCAACTCTGTTTCAGACTTGATGGGCTTCAGTTATGAAGACCTTCTTGAGATTAAGAACTTTGGTTCAAAGTCTGCTGATGAGGTGATCGAAGCCCTTGAGCGTATCGGTATCTCACTCCCCCAAAGCCGTACAACGGCCTAAAGGCTGCTTACCCTTCTCACCCTTTATCGTCATGCGCCACCAGTGCCGCGTCCCCCTGCTTGGACGACCCGCAGACCAACGCAAAGCCTTGCTTCGGGGTCTTACGACCCAATTGATTCGCGAAGGTCGTGTCACCACCACCAAGGCCCGTGCCAAGGCCCTTCGTGATCAAGCCGAACGCATGATTACCCTGGCTAAGGAAGGAAGTCTTGCATCAAGGCGCCTAGCGATTGGCTACATCTACGATAAGCAACTCGTTCACGCTCTTTTCGATAAGGTGCCCGACCGCTACGGCGATAGAAACGGTGGTTACACAAGGATTATTCGTACCGTACCCCGTCGTGGCGACAACGCTGAGATGGCAATCATAGAGTTGGTCTGAATCACCCCCGTCGCATTGCCCTCTGCTTTCAGTACGATGGCAGTCCTTTTTCAGGTTGGCAACGCCAATCCAATGCTTCCTCTGTGCAATCTACATTGGAGGATATTTTGGATCAATTAGAGTCCGGTGTGCGCCATTCTGTTGTCGCTGCCGGCAGGACTGATGCCGGAGTCCATGCTGCGGCTCAAGTGGCCCATTTTGATTCCGTGGGTCCAATTCCTTCCCATCGTTGGCCTGCAGCGCTCAACGGTCGTTTGCCGCAAACGATTCGCGTCCGTGCAGCTGCTGAGGTCTCCAGCACATGGCATGCTTGTTATAATGCACAATACCGGCGCTATAGATATACAATCTATAATGCACAAACTGCTAATCTTTTTCTTGCTCATTGGAGCTGGCATCGATATAAAAAAAGATTGGACGAACACTTGATGGCGGCTGCCCTCGCAGATATTGTTGGCGAGCACGATTTTTCTGCTTTTCAAAAGGCAGGTAGTCACCGAGCCCATTCCCGCACAACCGTCCAGGACGTGAGTCTGGTTCGCCAGGGGGATTTGTTGGTTGTGGAAATTCAGGCCAGCGGATTTCTTTATGGTATGGTCCGTTTATTGATGGGGCAGATTGTTGCCGTTGGTGAGGGTTCTCTTTCCCTGGATAACTTTATAAGCCGTTGGCGCAGGCGAGCCCGCCATGAAGTCCGCGAGGCAGCACCTCCTAAGGGCCTGTGTCTTCTTCGGGTCGGCTATCCAACGGTGATCTTTCCGCCTGGTCTATGGTATGATAGTCAACCGAGATTTCTTCTCGACTCGCACGATAAGGCGATTTAGGCTTTTGCCTGACTATCCTTTGCCGGCGAGCCTGTTTCCTTGAGCCTGCGTGGCCCAAGGAAGCCTTTGGGTCTTTCAGGCTCATGGGCCACTTCATCCCAGCCTGGCTGTGTCTGCATGCCAGCCGAGCAGCATCGGCTTGGTGATCAGTTATGGTCAGAGATTGATTTGAGCCGTAGGCGGCAAGTCCTGCCCGGCCCATGGTTTTGGAAAACGGGTTACCTGACCCGATCCACATCCTTTTCCTGATGCCCCAACGGGCCCACTCTGGCGCCATGAACAAGACCCCTCAACCCTCTGCCGAATCTCTGGACCGTCAATGGTTTGTAGTGGATGCGGCTGACCAAACTCTCGGACGCCTAGCCAGTGAGGTGGCTCAGGTTCTGCGGGGCAAGAACAAGCCCACCTTCACGCCCCACATGGATACGGGCGATTTTGTCGTCATCATCAACGCTGAGAAGATTCGTGTCAGCGGCAACAAGCCCACTCAGAAGGTTTATCGACGCCATTCGGGTCGTCCTGGTGGCATGAAGACCGAGACTTTTGCCCATCTTCAGGCCCGTCTCCCTGAGCGCATCGTTGAGAAGGCGATCAAGGGCATGCTTCCCCACAACGCTCTCGGTCGCCAGCTCTTCCGCAAGCTTAAGGTTTATCGAGGCGCTGAGCATCCTCATGCCGCCCAGCAGCCCCAGATCCTCGCCCTCAATCCTTCCGCGTCAGCCCAATGACCAGTTCATCCAACCGCGTTGTGTACTGGGGAACGGGACGCCGTAAAACCGCCGTTGCCCGCGTTCGCGTCGTTCCTGGATCCGGTGCTGTCACCATTAATGGCCGTCCTGGTGACAACTATCTCAATTACAACCCTGTCTATCTTGCTTCGGTCAAGGCCCCTCTTCAGACCCTTGGTCTCGAGTCCCAGTATGACCTTCTTGTTAATGTCCGGGGCGGTGGCCTGACAGGTCAAGCCGATGCCATTAAGCAAGGAGCGGCTCGGGCCCTTTGCGACCTGTCTCCAGATAACCGCAAGCCCCTTAAGGCTGAGGGTCATCTCAGCCGCGACCCGCGAGCCAAGGAACGTCGCAAATACGGACTCAAGAAAGCCCGTAAGGCACCTCAGTTCTCTAAACGCTAGTTTTCTCCCCATCTCAGCGCAACAGCCATGCCAAAGGCCGACATCCATCCCACTTGGTTTCCAGATGCCAAGGTCATCTGTAACGGTGAGGTGATCATGACCACCGGTTCCACCAAACCCGAGATCCATGTGGATGTCTGGAGTGGTAACCACCCTTTCTACACTGGGACCCAGAAGATCCTTGACACTGAAGGTCGGGTTGACCGCTTCATGCGTAAGTACGGCATGGGAGGCTCGGAATCCTCACCTCCAGCAGTCAAAACACCTCCTGTCTCGGCCTGATCTTCAGGTTTCCTTGTAGCAGCCGGCTGCCTTGTGTAGCCGGCTTTTTTCTTGTATCCAGAATCAAAGGCCCGCCCATGGATTCAGACCTTCTTAGTGAACGATTGGAAACGACCTGTCGCACGTTTGAAGCCCTGGAGCGTCAATTGGCCGATCCTTCTCTCGCGACGAATCCAAGCCAGCTGCAAGCCCTCGCCAAGGAGAGGGCCAAGCTTGAGCCGATGGTCCTTGATTATCAGAAAATGCTCCGATTGAAGTCGGAGCAAATCCAGGCTCGCGATCTTTTGCGTCAATATCGAGGCGATCCTTCCGGCCATGAGTTGCTTGAGTTGGCTGCCGATGAAATCGACATCCTGGAACAGGAGTTGGTTGGCTTGCGCCAGAGACTTTTATTGGCCATGGTTCCTTCCGACCCTCGAGATGAGCGAAGTGTCATGTTGGAGATTCGTGCAGGAGCCGGTGGCGATGAAGCGGCTCTTTGGGCCGGCGATCTGGCCCGTATGTATGAGCGTTATGCCCAGAGTAGGGGTTGGATAGCCCAGCACTTAACTGTATCGGAGTCGGATCTGGGCGGGTATCGTGAACTGATTCTGGCGATCCGAGGCGAAGGTGTCTATAGCCAGTTGAAATTTGAGGCTGGAGTGCATCGTGTCCAGCGGGTTCCGGCCACCGAGTCCCAAGGTCGCGTCCACACTTCGACGGCCACCGTGGCTGTGATGCCTGAAGTGGATCCTGTGGAAGTGCAGATTGAGCCTGGAGATTTGGAGATCAGCACAGCCAGATCGGGCGGGGCAGGGGGGCAAAATGTTAATAAGGTTGAGACGGCTGTGGACCTTTTGCACAAACCAACCGGGATTCGGGTCTTCTGTACCCAGGAGCGTAGTCAACTGCAGAATCGCGAGCGGGCCCTTGAGATTCTTCGGGCTAAGCTTTATGATCGGGAATTAGCTTTAGCTAATGCTGCCGAGAGTTCGGCACGGCGTGCCCAGGTGGGAAGTGGTGATCGAAGTGAAAAGATTCGAACCTATAACTACAAGGATAATCGCGCTACTGATCACCGCCTTAATAGACATTTTGCGCTCGATACTGTGCTTACCGGTCAGCTTCAGGAACCCATTGAGGCCTGCATCGTGGCTGAACAGAGTCGCCAGTTAGAGGCCCTTGCCCGTGAGGCGATGGGAGTTGACGGATGATGCAGTGGATTTGGAATTTACTCGTCAATTAGATATTTAGCCCACTGTTTGTTCCTGCCGGCACGAATCTGGCGATTGGCTTCGAAGCTGAGGCTGCTCAGCGGCCGATGGGGGGCGCGAAGCAATGCCATGCCGGCTTCCCGGGGTGTGCGGTTACCCTTGCGAACATTACAAGGAAGGCAAGCGGTAGTTACATTATCCCAACTGTTGTTACCACCACGGCTGCGAGGCTGAACATGGTCGATCGAGAGCTTTTCTCCGTTATAACCGCAGTATTGACATGCGTGACCGTCGCGCTGGAAAATGTTTCGCCGAGTCAGCGGCAGTTGGCGGTAGGGAACACGAACGAATTGACGCAGCCGGATCACGGTGGGTCGCATTTGATCTGGCCGCAACAAAGATGTTGGGTCGTGTTCAAGCCCTTCCGCCTTGCCTTTCAACAACATCACCACCGCACGCTTCCAAGTGGTGATGTTGAGGGGCTCGTAGGAAGCATTCAGAACGAGAACATGGCCCATGCCAGCCCCCTAGGCAATTTAAATCCTAACCACGGTCTTGCAGGATGGTGGTGTGCTTTGTCACAAGGCCTTCCCAATCTTCCCCAGGTTCGACTCCAATGGCGATGACCCTGCCCCGAGGACTTGATTTGGCCCGAATCCTCGGTGCCGACTTGCGCGATGCCGCCCCTGACATTGCGATTGATCGTGTAGTGATTGATTCGCGCCGGGTCCAGCCAGGGGATCTTTTTGTGGCCCTCAAAGGGCGGCACCAGGATGGCCATAACTACGTGCCAGCGGCCTTGGGGGCTGGGGCGGCTCTCGTGCTCGTGGCCCGTGGGATGGGTTGGATCGACGACGTGCCTCGGCTTGTGGTCGAGGACCCCTTGCTGGCCCTGCAGAAGCTCGCGGCCTGGTATCGCAGCAACTATCTTCCCCAGGTGGTTGCGATCACCGGTAGCAATGGCAAGACAGTGGTCAAGGACGCCCTTGCCGCCTGCTTGACAGCTCGTTTCCGGGTGGCGGCCAGCCCGGGAAGCTGGAACAGCCAGGTGGGAGTGCCCTTGGCCGTTCTAGGTGCTCCGCCTGGAAGTCAGATTGGTGTGTTTGAAGCCGGGGTCTCGGCCCCAGGAGAAATGGAGGCCATCGAGGCCATCCTGCGTCCTGATTACGGCGTACTTGTGAATGTGGGACTTGCCCATTTCGCCGCCTTCGGGAGTCGCCAGGCGATTGCCCGCGAAAAGATGGTTCTCTTCCGTCATCTCCCCGCTTCCCATTGGTTGATCGCCCCGGCTGACCCCCTGCTTGAGGACCTGCCCCTGGCCTGCGAGCGGGTCCATCCCGGCAAGGACTGGCCCCGGCTGATCGCGCGTCGTCCCACCGCTACCGGTTTTGCCCTCAATCTGCAATTTGCGGATCAGCAGTTGACATTGCCGGTGCGGACCCGTTCCCTGCCCTTGGTCGAGGATCTCCTGATTGCGATGACGGCCGCCCTGCGCTTGGGCCTGGATCCCACGCACATCGTTGGCGCCCTTGAGGACTACGGCTTTGGGCCGACCCGCATGGAGACCTGGAGCACACCTGAGGGAATCACCATCATCAACGACACCGCCAGCAGTGATCCCCTTTCGGTCCAGGCGGCCCTGGATACCGTCGCCGCGACCCCGAGCACCGGCCATCGGCGCCTGTTTGTTTTTGGGGGCATGGCTGATCTCGGTGCCCAGGAACACCGCGAGCATGGCTTGATAGGTCGGGTCGCCGCCGAGCGGGGCTTCACGCACCTGTTGCTGTTGCCCCACACCGCCAGTGGTTCCACCTGTGCTGGCTGGTTGTCGTTGCGTCCAGAGGCCTCGCTTCTCCAAGTGCCTGATTGGCAGGGTCTGCGGCACCAAGTCCGGGAACTGGCCCAAGCCGGGGACCTGGTGTTGATGAAGGCAGCGGCTGCTGAGGGACTTGAGGTCACGGCGACAGCCATCTGGGAATCCATGGCGCCCCGGAGGCTGTTCATTGATCTGGGCGCCATCCGGGAAAATGTGGCTCGCTTCCGAGCCCTTTCGGGCCCCAGGGTGGCCATCCTGGCCGTTCTCAAGGCCTGGGCTTACGGCACTGAATTGCCTCGGCTGGCGCTTGCCTTGCAGGCAAGCGGGGTGGATTGGATCGGTGTCTCTACGGCTGATGAGGGCGCGCTGGCCCGTCGTGCCGGAATCCGGCTACCGATCCTGGTCATGCTGATGGACCGGGAGGAGGTCGACAAGGTCGTGCGCTACGGCCTCACCCCTGTTGTTTACTCGCTTCCCTTGGCTCGGTCCCTGGTCGAGACGCTCCGGGACATGGGGGCCGAGTGTGACGTGCACCTCGAAGTGGATACGGGGATGGGGCGTCTTGGCGTGTCTCCCGAAGAGGCTTTGGCGACGGCCCGACTCTTGCGCGGCTCTGGGGTGGTGCGCCTACGGGGTGTGATGACCCATCTCGCCGGGGCCGACGATCCGGCCGCTGATCGCCATAGCGATCAGCAATTGACCCGTTTTGATCAGGTTGTGGCAGCCATCCGGTCCGAAGGGGATGAACCCCTTTGCATTCATGCCGCCGCCACCTCCGCCGCCGTTCGTTTCCCAGGGGCTCGCTACGACATGGTCCGGTTAGGCCTGGGGTTGTTCGGTATCGCCCCTTCGTGTGAAGTGGCTGAGGCTATTGAACTGGAGCAGGCGCTGGCCTTTGTGAGTCGCCTTGCCCAGGTGGCCATGTGGCCCCGCGGTCAACGGGTGGGTTACAACGGCTCCTACGTCGTTGACCAAGAGAAGCAGAGAATTGGCATCGTGGCGGCCGGATACAACGATGGCGTTCCCTGGCGGCTGTCGAATGCGGGTGCGGTTCTGGTTCAGGGCCAGACAGCCCGGATCCTGGGCAGGGTGTCGATGGATTCGATGGCAGTCGATCTGACGGCTGTACCCGATGCGGCCGTGGGGGATGAAGTGCTGATTTTTGGAAGTCACCAGGGCCAGGTCCTCCGACCCGAAGAAGTGGCCGCCCGTGCTGGCAGCATTCCCTACGAGCTGCTTGTCAATGTCGACAGCAGGAGGGTGCAGCGCATCTTCCGCAACGACTGAGGGGAGCGAAGCGGCAGCAGCGGTGGCCGTTCAGGTACAGTTCCATTGCCATTGGAGAGGTGGCTGAGTGGTCGAAAGCGGCTCCCTGCTAAGGAGTTACAGGAGGCAACTTCTGTCGAGGGTTCGAATCCCTCCCTCTCCGTTGCCCCACACCGATGGCGTTGAGCTCATGGGTTGTTAGGTGATGAGTCTGCCGGCGATTTCCGGCAGCAACCTTTTGTAATTTGCGGAGCGTTCATCTTCGCTCAGGACAATCAGAATCATCGGAGTCCCTGCTTCAGTTTCCACATAGGCGGCTTCGTGTCTTGCCTCACCCATCCAGCTTGATTTGCCCCAAATCCGGGCCTTGTGCCCAAGGGCTGCGGCTGCAAAGCCAGTCACCTCTTTGGTCTCAGCTGGGTTCGCGCACCTTTCCTCCGAGGGTTGCTCAAGCAGGCTTTGCAGCCTGCGACATGCGGGCGGCGAGATGAGGGATCCGGCCATCACAGCCTCCAACAACCTGGCCAGGCCGTCAGTGCTCAGGAGGTTGCGGTTGCTTTGATCGGCGCTGTGGAAGTCCTGCTCACGGCCGTAGGTTCCATCCACCCAGGTTTTCTGACAGGCCTTCCAACCCACCAGCTCGGGCCAGCCAAGGCTCTCAAGCCAGTGGTTCACCAGTTCTCGTTGGGTCTTCCATTGGTTGTAACAATCCTGGGGGAGGGACGGCCCGCTGGTGGTGCCGCTTAGGAGATCCACAATCAAGCCGGTGGCCCAATGCGCTGAGGTCGAAGGACGAACCATGGCTGCCATGGCCCTCCTTAATTCCGGTTCATCTCTCAATAACTGACGTTGCAACCAGGCCTCACAGGCCACCAGATAGGTGAGATTGACGAGGCTGGCCGGCTCCCGCAGTTGGCTTCCCCGCCAGCCCGCTCCCGCTCCCGCTGCGGCCCCTAGGGCTAAGGCCTCGTGGGTCTCTCGGTCGCGCAGGGATTCGGCATAGCGCAGCCAGGTGATGGATATCCGGGCCCCCAGTCCAGGCCTGCCCTCCTGTTCCAGGGCACGGACCAGATCCGCGAGCCTCTGGCCCATGGCCGGATCCGCGCTGTAGAACGCCATGATATTTGGCCCATCAGCGATGAAGAGATTAGACATGCGCGGTTCAATGCCCATGCTTGCCAGTGGAGCGATCTGGCAAATCAGCGAACCCCTGTCCGGCTGGAGTCGCCCGCAGGGCGATGCGCTGGCCACCGAATTGGCAGTGGGTCGCCGGTTGCGGCTGCTTGAACCGGCCCCCTATCCACCACGAGAATCAGGGAGCTTGCGTTGGCGGGTGCGCCTGCTGGAGGATGGTTATCCCTGCTGGTTAGATGCCCAGGCGCTGTTAAGCCATGGTCAACCCTCTGAGTCTCCGCTGCTGCCCCGCTTGGACCGCAGCACCATCCACGATCGCTTACCCCAGGTGTTGAGCATCGCCTTGGAGGCCTTGGCGCAAAAGAACTGTTATCGATGGGGAGGCACGATTGGCCCAAACTACGACTGCTCAGGGTTGGTTCAGTGGGCCTATTCCCAGGCAGGCATCTGGTTGCCGCGGGATGCCTATCTTCAGGAACGCTTCTGTCGGCCTGTGGCAGTGCGTCCTGACGTTGTGAATCTTCTGCAGAGTGGCGACCTGATTTTCTTCGGGTCGCCGCAACGCTGCACCCATGTGGGGTTGCATCTGGGCCAGGGCCGCTATCTGCACAGTTCCGGCCGTGAGCATGGCCGCAATGGATTGGGGGTGGACGATCTGTTCTTTTCGAACCACGATTCAGTGGCCTGCCACTACAGGGCTGAATTGCGGGGAGCCGGTCGGGTCATGCATAGCCATGACGGCAGTCCCTTGCCCCCTTAAGGTCGGGTTCCACCCAACGTCAAACGGTTGCCATGGCGGATCCAGTGCTTACCGCCGCCTGTCCATCCTCAGCCCCGGTGACTGCGTTGACGGCAGGGGAGCCCTCGGGCCTGCCGGAACTTTCCGTTGTTGTACCTCTTTACAACGAAGAGGGGAGTCTCTCCCAACTGGTTAATCAATTACTGAATGCACTGCGCCCCCTTGGTCAACGCTTTGAGCTAATTCTGGTTGACGATGGTTCTAAGGATGGAACGCCAGCTTTGCTACGGGACATCGTCAACCAGGTCCCTGAACTTGTAGCTGTTTTGCTACGCCGAAATTACGGCCAAACGGCGGCTATGGCTGCCGGCTTTGATGTCAGTAGAGCCCCTGTGATTGTGACCCTTGATGGTGATCTTCAAAATGATCCGGCTGATATCCCCCTGCTTCTTGAGCGCCTTGATCAGGGCTATGACCTGGTCAGTGGCTGGCGTCACCAGCGTCAGGATGCAGCCCTCTCAAGGTTGCTGCCTTCGTTGTTGGCGAATCGCTTGATTGCCAGAGTCACCGGAGTGAAATTGCACGACTATGGCTGCTCACTCAAGGCCTACCGCCGTGAAGTGGTTGCCGATATGAATCTTTACGGTGAGCTGCACCGTTTTTTGCCGGCGCTCGCATTTATTGAAGGGGCTAGGATTGGTGAGGTTAAAGTTAATCATCATCCGAGGCGTTATGGGCAAAGTAAGTATGGAATAGATCGTACTTTTCGCGTTTTAATGGATTTGCTTACGGTCTGGTTCATGAAGCGCTTCTTGACACGGCCCATGCATGTTTTTGGATTTGTCGGTCTGTTGACCATGGGCATTGGTTTGCTGATTGCCCTAGGGCTGGTGGTTCAGAAACTGATGTTTGGGACCGATATCGGCTCGAGGCCACTGCTGTTGATGGCCGTTCTTGCGATCCTCAGCGGTGTGCAGCTATTTTGTTTCGGTCTTCTTGCTGAAATGCAGATGCGTACTTATCACGAAAGTCAGGGCCGACCTATCTACCGCACTCGGGCGACCTTGCGCGGTAAAGCTGCGGCATAAACCATTGGTGTTTCTCGAGTCAGCACGGGTTCATCCTTGAAAAGGCCACTTCGGCTGATTAGCTCAACTTTTATGTCGTCGCCCCAGCCGTCCTGCAGGCAGGCATCCAGGTGTTCGTACAGTGCCTGCGGTTGTTCTGGCCTAAGCCATGACTGGAGAATTCGCAGCTGCCTGGTTGCCGTCAATGCTTGTGCCTTTGGTGGGCATCCTTGCCCCTGCCGTGGCCATGGCTCTGCTGTTCAACGTGATTGAGGCCCGCGACTGAGGCCCTCAACGGTCTCAGCCTCCTCTCTCGCTACGCCTTTTTGAATCCCACGCCGCCTCAGCCCGTCCCATGACCGTGACTCCTGTCGCCGACCCCACTGTCGGCAATCTGGCCACACCGGTGAACAGCAGCTATTTCACCAAGGCTTTTATCAACGCCCTTCCGGCCTACCGTCCTTCCCTCTCGCCGAACCGTCGCGGTCTTGAGGTAGGAATGGCCCACGGGTTTTTCCTCTTTGGTCCTTTCGCTCTCACCGGTCCCCTGCGCCATACCGAATACGGTGGCACCGCAGGATTACTGGCGACCATCGGCCTGATCTCGATCCTGACCGTCTGCCTATCCATTTATGGCACTGCCGGTCGTGGTCCGAATGTTCAGCCCCCTGACGCCACCGTTGACCATCCTCCTGCTGATCTGTTTACCAAAGCTGGCTGGGCAGAGTTTGCCAGTGGCTTCTGGTTGGGCGGATGCGGTGGTGCCGCCTTTGCTTGGTTCCTTTGCAGCACAGCGATAGTTGCCCCTTTGGTCAACCTTGCAGGTGGTGTTTGGAGTGTCAATTAGTCTTTAATTTGATGAGTCGAGTAGCCTAGGTTCCTACGCTTCTAATTCCTTACCCCTCTCTTTGACTAGAGAGGGGTTTTTAATGAGTTTAGCCAAACTTATGTTTGGCTAAACTCAGCGGCAATGACTGAGGTGAGTTGCCGAGTGTTGTATGGATTTGCAAGGTGCTGCTCTTATCCGGACACCCGTGCCGAGCTCGTCAAGTAAGGGAGAGCAGCGTGGGGAAGTGTTTCACCAAATGAAGTGTCTTGGTCTGGGGCGTGGTTGAGGGTTGAATTTTGACAATTGACAACAGAAGGTGGATCTGGAAGGTAATTTTAATTGGCTTTAAATTCTGTCTAATCTGCGGATCTTTGGATTGGTTGAACGCCCGCAACTTTATCCACTAAAAAGCCTCCGACTGAAGTCGGAGGCAATTCGTCCCTCAAGGAGAAAGGTAATTGAACGGGATTATCCGAATTTACCTGACGTTGAGGCGATCAAGAAGGCTGCATAGGTCAGGAAGAAACCCACGGTGAAGTGAGCCAGACCAACAACACGAGCTTGAACGATGGAGAGGGCCACGGGCTTGTCACGCCAGCCCACCAGGTTGGCGAGAGGAGTGCGTTGATGGGCCCAAACAATGGTTTCAATCAACTCCTGCCAATATCCACGCCAGGAGATGAGGAACATGAAACCTGTGGCCCATACCAGGTGACCAAAGAGGAACATCCATGCCCAGACGGCCAGATTATTGGTGCCTGAGGGATTGTATCCATTGATCAACTGGGAACTGTTAAGCCAGAGGTAGTCCCGGAACCAGCCCATCAAATAGGTGCTGGATTCATTGAATTGGGCGACATTGCCTTGCCAGATGGCCAGGTGTTTCCAGTGCCAGTAGAAGGTCACCCAGGCCACAGTGTTGAGAGCCCAGAAGACCGAGAGGTAGAAGGCATCCCATGCGGAGATATCACAGGTGCCACCTCGGCCAGGTCCATCACAGGGGAAGGAATAGCCGAAGTCCTTTTTGTCGGGCATCAACTTGGAACCCCGGGCATCCAAGGCACCCTTCACAAGGATCAAGGTGGTGGTATGGAGTCCCAGTGCAATGGCGTGGTGAACAAGGAAGTCACCAGGACCAATCTGCAGGAACAGGGAGTTGTTACCCGCGTTGATGGCATCTAACCAGCCTGGAAGCCATACAGCGCCGGGGCCAGGGGCATTACTGACGATGCTGTTGGGATTGGCCAGCAGAACGTCCATGCCGTACAGAGCTTTTCCGCTAGCCGCCTGAACAAATTGGGCAAAAACGGGTTCAACCAGAATTTGCTTTTCAGGCGTTCCGAAGGCCACGACCACATCGTTGTGGACGTACAGACCGAGGGTGTGGAAGCCAAGGAACAGAGAAACCCAGCTCAAGTGGCTGATGATGGCTTCTTTGTGCTCAAGCATCCGAGCCAGAACGTTGTTCTTGTTGGCCTCAGGGTCGTAGTCACGGATGAAGAAGATGGCCCCGTGGGCAAAAGCACCGCACATCAGGAAGATGGCGATGTACTGGTGGTGCGTGTAAAGGGCTGCCTGGGTCGTGTAATCCCGCGCGATGAAAGCGTAGGAAGGCAGCGCGTACATGTGCTGCGCAACCAGACTTGTTACTACCCCAAGTGAGGCCAGAGCAAGACCCAGCTGAAAGTGAAGCGAGTTGTTGATGGTGTCGTAGAGGCCCTTATGGCCGGCCCCAAGGGCACCGCCGAAGGGGGTGCCCTTGGGGGGGTTGTGGGCCTCAAGGATCTCGCGGATCGAGTGACCAACACCGAAGTTGGTCCGGTACATGTGGCCAGCGATCACAAACAGACAACCGATCGCCAGGTGGTGATGGGCAATGTCCGTCAGCCAAAGGGCTTCCGTCTGGGGATGGAATCCCCCAAGGAAAGTCAGGATGGCCGTTCCAGCACCTTGCGTGGTGTTAAAAACCTGCTGGGCAGAATCCGGATTTTGGGCATAAACGCCCCAGTTACCTGTGAAGAAGGGGCCAAGACCGGCTGGGTGGGGAGACACCGAGAGGAAATTGTCCCAACCAACATGAACACCGCGGGATTCAGGAATGGCCACGTGAACCAGGTGTCCGGTCCAAGCGATGGAACTGAAGCCGAAAAGTACCGCCAGATGGTGGTTTAACCGGGATTCGGCGTTTTTGAACCACGCTAGTGATGGCAGGAACTTTGGCTGTAGATGGAGCCAGCCAGCGAATAGGGCCCAAGCTGAGAGGATCATCATGAAGATGGATCCTTGATACAACTCGGCATTGCTGCGCATACCAATCGTGTACCACCAGTGGTACAGACCGGAATAGGCAATGTTCACAGGTGAGGTGGCACCGGCCTGGGTAAAGGCAGCGATGGCCCCCTGGCCGAAGTGAGGATCCCAAATCGCGTGGGCGATGGGACGGGTATGCAGAGGATCGGCGACCCACTGCTCGAAGTTGCCCTGCCAGGCGATATGGAACAGGTTTCCCGAAACCCAGAGGCCGATGATCGCCAGGTGACCGAAGTGGGTAGAGAACAGCTTTTGATAAAGCCGTTCTTCTGTCATTCCGTCATGGCTCTCGAAGTCGTGAGCCGTAGCGATCCCGTACCAAATACGACGGGTTGTCGGGTCCTGTGCCAACCCCTGGCTGAAATTAGGAAATTTCGTTGCCATTGGGAAAGGTCAGGTGGAGGTCAGCCGACTGCAATGATGCGGGCCAGGAAGAAGGCCCAAGTGGTTGCGATACCGCCCAGCAGATAGTGGGCAACACCAACCGCGCGTCCTTGGGTGATCGAAAGCGCACGGGGCTGGATGGCCGGAGCCACTTTCAGCTTGTTGTGAGCCCATACGATGGACTCAATCAATTCTTGCCAGTAGCCGCGGCCGCTGAACAGGAACATCAGGCTGAAGGCCCAGATGAAGTGGGCACCCAGGAACAACAGGCCATAGGCACTGCTGCTAGAGCCGTAGCTGTTGATCACTTGGGCTGCTTGAGCCCAAAGGAAATCGCGTAGCCAACCATTAATGGTGATCGCACTCTGGGCGAAATTCCCGTTGGTGATGTGCTGGACAGTCCCGTCAGCGTTGACAGTTCCCCATACGTCGCTCTGCATTTTCCAGCTGAAGTGGAAGATGACGATCGACAGGGAGTTGTACATCCAGAACAGACCCAGGAACACGTGGTCCCAAGCGGAAACCTGGCAAGTACCGCCACGGCCAGGGCCGTCGCAGGGGAATCGGAAGCCGAGGTTGGCTTTGTCAGGGACGAGGCGCGAACTACGGCTATAAAGCACGCCCTTCAGAAGGATCAGCACGGTGACGTGGATCGTGAAGGCATGGATGTGGTGGACCATGAAATCGGCCGTTCCCAGGGGAATCGGCCCTGCGGCAACTTTGCCGCCCACAGCGATCACTGAACCGTTGAAGACCTCGCTGACACTTGCAAGGGCGTTAGGAGCGGTGGTACCTGCCGCCGCAGCATGGAGTCCTTGAATCCACTGAGCGAAAATCGGTTTCAGCTGGATCGCGGTGTCGCTGAACATGTCCTGAGGGCGACCCAGGGCACGCATTGTGTCGTTGTGGATGTAAAGGCCAAAGCTGTGGAAGCCAAGCCAGATGCACACCCAGTTGAGATGGCTAATGAGGGCATCGCGAGCCTTTAGAACCCGGTCAAGAACATTGTCGACGTTTTTGGCTGGGTCGTAGTCGCGGATCATCGCGATGGCCGCATGGGCACCGGCGCCAACGATCAGGAAGCCACCAATCCACATGTGATGGGTGAACAATGATAATTGGGTCGCGTAGGAGATGCCGATGTAGGGATACGGAGGCATCGCATACATGTGGTGCGCGATGATAATTGTCAGAGAGCCCAGCATGGCCAGGTTTATACCTAGCTGGGCATGCCAGGAGGTTGTCAGAAATTCGAAGAGTCCGTTGTGCCCGTTAGTTGCGGGGAACAAGAGAGGGTCGCCTTTTTGACCTTCAAGAATTTCCCTGATGCTGTGTCCGATTCCCCAGTTGGTCCGGTACATGTGACCGGCAACGATGAACAGAACAGCAATCGCCAGATGGTGATGGGCGATATCAGTCATCCAGAGGCTTCCAGTAACCGGATTCAGGCCTCCTTTGAAAGTCAGGAAATCGCTGTAAGCCGCCCAGTTTCCAGTGAAGAACGCTGAGAGGCCTGCCCCGAAGCCAGGGAACAGTTGAGACAGGAGATCTTGGTTGAAGAACTCGTGGGGAAGCGGGATGTCTGCAACTGATGCGATCGTTCGTCCATTGAGGACCAGCGGATTGCCGGCATCAATGGCATCCATCAATTGGCTTGTTGGCAGAGACACATGGAGGAGGTGCCCTGTCCAAGACAGGGAACCCAGGCCTAATAGGCCGGCCAGATGGTGGTTGAGCATCGACTCAACGTTCTGGAACCACTCCAGCTTCGGAGCTGCCTTGTGATAATGAAAAACCCCAGCATTCAGCATGAGGCCGGCCATGACTAAGGAGCCAATGGCCGTGCAGAGAAGTTGAAACTCACTGGTGAATCCCCAGGCTCTCCAAACGTGGAAGAGGCCTGAAGTGATCTGAATGCCGTGGAAGCCACCTCCCACGTCACCATTGAGGATTTCCTGGCCAAAGATCGGCCAGACCACCTGTGCACTTGGTTTGACGTGCAGTGGGTCGGCGATCCAGCCGGTGTAGTTGGAAAAGCGGGCCCCGTGGTAGAAGGCGCCGCTTAACCATATGAAAATTACGGCCAAATGGCCGAAGTGAGCGCTGAAGATCTTTCGTGAGACTTCTTCGAGATCGCTCGTGTGGCTATCGAAGTCGTGAGCGTTGGCGTGGAGGTTCCAAATCCAGGTTGTGGTTTTGGGACCCTTGGCGAGGGTGCGATCGAAAAAGCCGGGTTTTTCGAAAAGCTCGAAAGTCGCCGGAACGGTGTTCCGGTCGACAAGCTCCTGCGCCTTTTTCCCACGTTCTGGTGGGCTGATGGTCATCGAGAGGTTCCTCGAGGGACGGAATCGAGGTGGAAGTCCACCCTTTCGACCTGCCGGTGAATCCGGGGCCGTTGGGCCCCATGGCACGGGGTGGCTTGGACAAGCCAGGCACTGAACCGATGCCATGGGCGCCAGTCGGTCAAAGGGAGTGAGCCCTTGCCATGACTGGGGCATTGGGCCCCAGAGGGGACCGCTGGCGAAACTATAGGGGCCGAAAACAGGCCTTATCCACGTCCAGTTACAAAGGTTCAATCCCCGCCATACGCAGGCTGGGACTGGTGTCTATAGGGAGTTGTTTTGCATTGAAAAGCGATTTTGTGTCGGGATGTAATTATAATTTTTATGACTCTTTGCCATCTTTCGTGTTCTGGGCTGCCGGCGCGTGCCTCCGGCCCCAATACGTCCTTCAGCAGAATGAGGGGAACTGAAAATGGTTTGTTGGTGTCTCAAAAGTTCTTCTGGCTAAGGCGGTGCTGCACGGTCCTGGTAGTTGTCGTATTTCTGGGCTTTGTTTGTTTTGGTAGCCCGGCGGTCAGCCATGCGGCCTGGCGGTTGCCAAAGCGCCAGGGTGCCGCCCCTACTCCCCTGGCTCCATCCTCCCTAGCTGCTTCAGCCCATCTGCAGGAGGTGTCTCCTCCTCTGGCCGTTTCTCAGTTCAAAGATGCGGTGGGCGAGAAGCTTCCCCAAATAGAGATACTGGAGCCTGCCAACGGGACCATGGTTGCGGATGGCACCTGGACGCTTCGGGTGAATGTTTCTGACTGGCCTTTGATTGATGGCGGTTCGTTGGGATTGGGTCCCCATCTCCTGGTCATTCTCGATGGGGAGTCCCCACGGGTGATCACGACAACCGAGGCCCAGATGGCTCCCCTGAGTCCGGGGAGCCATCGATTGACAGTTGCAGCAGCCTGGCCCTGGGGGGAAATCATCAAGAGCCATGGTGCCTTCGATCAGATACGTTTGTATCGTGCCGCAGTCAATCCCTTGTCAGTCCCTGCCCCCGGGAGCTCCCAGCTGTTAGTTACATCACCAAGTTCAAATTCCAAGAACAAGACTCAGCCTGTTCTGCTGGACTGGCTTTTGATCGATGCTCCTTTGCAAAATCTGCGTGTGGATGATGCGAGTTGGCGTCTGAGGATCACGGTGAATGGTGAGAGTTTTCTAGTGGATCAACAGACGCCCCTCTGGCTCAGTGGTTGGCATTCTGGGGCTAATGCCTTGCTTTGGGAGTTGGTTGATGGCCGGGGGGAACCACTTAATCCACCTTTCAATAGTATTGTCAGTGAATTGTATGTTGAAGATTCTAATGCTTCTCATTCGCCCTGGTTAAATGGTCGAATCAAAGCCGACGATCTTGCCGTATTGTTGGGTAATGCGCCCCCTGTAAGTATTGTTCCCAACGGGGAGGCGGAAGCGTTTCCTTCAGTATCATTCTTTCCAGACGTGATTCCACCCTTGGTACAAGAACAAGGTCTAAATAGTAACCTGAATGAAGTGCAAAATGACGTTTTAAAAGTGTTCCCTGATCTTCCTTCTGGCGAAGTTACGAGTCGTGAATCCTCTAGAGATCCTGGCCATGGGCGTGATGATGTGCAGCTGGACAGCAACCCAGAACTGTCTGTTTCAGTGGGGCCGAAGGACTCGGACGCAGAAGTAACGACTCTTAGGGCTCCTAACCTCCAACCTTCGCTTCCTGACCCTCTGCCTGCCGTGCCCTCCAAGCCTGAGGCCCCCTTGCCAAATGTCAGTCCCACGACCCCTATGACACTGTTTTTAGGGCGGGATCTGGTCGCGATTTCTCCGCTAGATAACGCTCCTGGTTCGCAGTTTTTTAAGGTCATCCCACCCCCTGGCAGGGATTTGGCGAATCCAGACGGAACCATGATCCATCCCCCATCAGAGGGTTTCCTGGCAAGCCTGGGCCAGGGTTTTCGTCGGTTACTGGGGCCGTCCTGAGATGCCGTTCACGTCGTCGAGGGTGGTGGGTTTCGCCCTTTCCAAAGAGGCCATCCCCCTGTTGCAACGCCTACAGCAGGCAGGGTGGCTTGGAGAGATCCGTTGGCCAGACGACCCAATCTCCCCCGCCGATTGGCTGGCCCGGGAATGGCCCCTCGCATCGGCCGTCGTTGCCATTGCTGCATCTGGGCTCGTGACGCGCCTTGTGGCTCCGCTGCTTGTCAGTAAAGCCTCCGATCCTGCTGTCGTTGTGCTCGACCCTGAAGGCCGTTTTGCCGTGCCGTTGCTTGGCGGCCACGGAGCCGGCGCGGAAGCGTTGGCACGCCAGATAGCTGCCCTACTCGGTGGTCAGGCCGTGATTACTGGCAGTAGTTCAGCTACGGGGCGATTGGCCCTCGATAGCTTCGGCAGCGACTGGGGTTGGATGCGGGGCACCGGGGACTGGCAAGCTCTAATGCTGGCGGCTCGCCAGGATCTCGATCGGGTCCCCTTACGGGTGCGTCAGGAGAGTGGTACGGCTCTTTGGCATAGGACCGGGGCCGCCCAGGCGATGGGTCTGAAGTTGCTCCCAGGCTCTGACTCCCTCACGGATGGGAAAGATCCCGAACTTGTGATTGGGCCCCGCTTGGGACCGGGTTGTCGTTGGCATCCCCCTTCCCTTTGGCTCGGGATGGGATGTGAAAGAGACACTTCTTTGTCGGTCTTGGATCGGCTCGTGGAGGCAACCTTGCAGCAGCATGGTTTGGCCATCCAGGCCGTTGCTGGGCTGGCGACTGTTGATCGCAAGGCCGATGAGCCGGCCCTTCGAACCCTGGTCGAACGGCATGGCTGGAGACTGGTTTGTATCTCAGCCCCTGTCTTGGCTGAAGTACCAGTCCCAAATCCTTCCAGAGTTGTGGAACAGGAGATGGGCACCGCCAGCGTCGCCGAGGCGGCTGCCCTGCTCGCGGCGGCTGGACGCGATGGGACCGGGGCGACCTTGGTAGTACCCAAAACGGTGGCCCACGCCGGAGCCGGGGAAAAGGGGGCCGCCACCCTGGCCGTGGCCGAGGCAGGCGAGCAGTGGGGGCCGGCCCGTGGTGAGCTCCACTTGGTCGGTAGTGGTCCCGGTTCTCTAGATCTTCTGACCGGCGATGGGCGATGGGCGCTCGACCGATGTGGTGTCTGGGCGGGATACAGTCCCTATCTAGATCTGCTGGAGCCCCTGCGCCGGCCGGATCAGCTGCGGCGGGAAGGGCGTCTCACCGAGGAACGGGCCCGTTGTGCCGAGGCTCTTGCCCTGGCGGCCCAGGGCCTGCGTGTTGCTCTGATCTCCTCTGGGGAGAGCGGCATCTATGGCATGGCGGGTCTGGCCCTTGAACAATGGCTTGATTTGCCCGTGATCGGGCGCCCTTTCTTAGAAGTACATCCTGGAATCTCTGCGATTCAGCTGGCGGCAGCCAGGGCGGGTGCTCCCCTGATGCACGATTTCTGCACGATCAGCCTGAGTGATCGACTTACGCCGTGGCCCGTGATCGAAGACCGACTAAGGGGGGCTGCGGCTGGGGATTTCGTAGTGGCCCTTTACAACCCCCGTTCAAAGGGTCGGGATTGGCAGCTGGGCCGCGCCCTTGATCTCTTGATGGAGCAGCGCCGACCCTCTACGCCAGTGTTGATCGCCCGCCAGCTTGGTCGACAAGAGGAAGCGCTGACGCTAACCACCCTGGAACATGTGGCCATGGCGCAGGTTGACATGTTGACACTGGTGCTGGTTGGCAACAGCACAAGCTATGTCAAAGATGGCCGCTTTGTCACGCCAAGGGGATACCCGGGCGCCGAACTAATTTGATGAGGGTTTACCTCACTCTGGCTATTCATCAATCGGGATGACAGGATTCGAACCTGCGGCCCCTTCGTCCCGAACGAAGTGCGCTACCAAGCTGCGCCACATCCCGCTGGATCTACCCTAAGCGATCGAACGCTCCCTTCCAACTCTACCGAGCCAGCATGGTGTGTTCGGATCCCAAGCCGGGCCGCTTGCTTGCCTAGAGTTTCATCCCCCTAAGGGCTTCCTGGGGCCACTGTTCCTACGGCTTTCCCCCTCTGTCTCGACTCCATGGCTTCGGTCGCTCCCAAACCGCCTTGGTTACGTGTCAAAGCCCCCCAACGGGAGCGCATCGGGGCCGTAGCCGATCTGCTGCTCGATCTGCAGTTGAACACGGTTTGCCAGGAGGCAAGTTGTCCCAACATCGGTGAATGTTTTGCCGGCGGTACCGCCACGTTCTTGATTATGGGTCCTGGGTGCACCAGGGCCTGCCCCTATTGCGACATCGACTTTGACCGCTCGGTGAGACCCCTTGATACCACCGAGCCTGGGCGTCTCGGTGAGGCGGTGGAGCGCTTGGGCCTGCGCCACGTTGTGATCACATCGGTAAACCGTGATGATCTGGCCGATGGTGGTGCCGGCCATTTCGTCGCCTGCGTCAACGCCGTACGGAAATGCTCTGCCGCGACAACGATTGAGTTGTTGATTCCTGATTTCTGCGGTGACTGGAATGCATTGGAGGCCGTGATGGAGGCCGCACCTGAGGTCCTGAATCACAACATCGAAACGGTGCCCAGTCTCTATCGAAAGGCCAGGCCCCAAGCCAGTTATACCCGTTCGCTTGAACTCCTGCAGAGGGTGCACCAGGGGTGGCCGCGTACTTATACGAAGTCAGGTTTGATGGTGGGACTGGGGGAAACCGATGCGGAGGTGATGGATGTTCTTGCTGACCTGCATCGTCATTCAGTTGACATTGTGACTATCGGCCAATATCTCTCCCCGGGACCAAAGCATTTGCCCGTTGACCGGTTCGTCAGCCCTGAACAATTTGATAACTATCGGCATTACGGTGAATGTGGGCTTGGTTTCCTGCAAGTGATCAGCACTCCGTTGACACGCAGCAGCTATCACGCTGGTGAGGTTCAAGGCCTCATGCTCAAACATCCCCGATGACTGATTAGCTCAGCGAGGGATGGTGGTTTGTGCTCGGCGGGCGGCGGCGGCCCCTAAACCGCCAAGGTCTCAAGCGTCGCCAAACCGACCAAGGCTTTCTCGCTGGGTGGCACGACCACCTTGAATCGGGTTTTCCAATTCGCCCAGTCCGCCAGGATCGCGTCCGCCCTGGCGCTACCCGTGTGGGCCAGATGGGCTTCAAGCAGGGGTTTCAGCAGATCTACCTGTTCATTGGTGGTAATTGGGTGAAGACTCACCGTGCTGAGATTGAGGCGGTGCTGGACCCCGTCGGCCTCATCCAAGAGGAACGCGACACCACCTGTCATGCCCGCGGCGATGTTGCGACCGGTGGTTCCCAGCACAACGACGACCCCTCCGGTCATGTATTCGCAGCAGTGGTCTCCGGCCCCCTCAACGACCGTGCGGGCGCCACTATTACGTACCGCAAATCGCTCACCGGCGCTACCGAGTGCATAGAGTTCTCCACCGGTGGCTCCGTAGAGACAGGTATTTCCGAGGA
>CAMCQR010000002.1 GCA_945877115.1 Synechococcus sp. UW140
TTCCTTCCCCATTGTCTTCGATCTCTTCAAGAAACTACCAAAGGGCAAGATATATCCATTTGCGTCCTTGATAATAATTCAATAGACGGTTCAGTCTCGATAGCGCGTTCATTCGGAGTCGAAGTGATTCAGATGGGATGCACACAGCCACAGGCACTTAGTTTCTTGATCAATTACTCGCGAGCAGATTATACTTTGTTAATTCATTCAGACGTAATACTTATCGACTCTCGTTGGCCATCACTATGCATAGAGAAGATCAATGGTTCAGTTGTGCTGGTATCACCCGAGGATATTGGTTGTGGTCCGATGACTCGACCGTTTGGGCTTAATATGCCTGAGAGTTCATTTATGTTTTTTGATACTAAACGAATCAAAAAATGTCGTCATTTAAAAATTTTCCCAACCCGCAACAGGCCATTTCCCTACTATGAATTCGACTTTAATGGAAATCATGTAACGCATAATATTCCGGCAACTTTGTCAAGACATGGATTCCGATGGTTTGCGATGAATGTCCTAACATCTAATCTCGTTCATGAACCCCTGTTCCAGCCTTCTAATCCCCCGGCAGTTTGGTCCGATGAATTAGCTTACTTGCGCTATGGTCTCGGAAATTTCTATAGCATTGATGGCGTTATTACCCATTATCATAATTGGTATGATCGGATTGCCACTATTTCCCAACCAGACCCAGGTACTATTGAGAGTAAAAAAGATTTTCCCGCTGAGTTTATTTATGACTATACCCATCGCTTTTTATCTGATTATCGGGAAAACAAACTTGATGTGCCTATTGACTTGAATATCAGACGTCCACCCAAGGCCCTTTGAGTGATTAATATTTCTGGCTTCATGATTTTCTCGAAAACCATTCATTTGACTTAATGACTATGTCAACCAAGCGGGCTGCACACTTCCTATTAATTCCTGAATTATTGTATTCGCCTCCTAATAGGGCCATTATTGAGGCGCTATTGGCTACTGGTTATGAGGTTCATGTCTTTTCACCAAACTTGACCGCTTCTCGAACGGAATATGGCCCAAATGTTATTACCCATAAAGCTATTTATTCTTTTCGGTGGATTGCCAAAGCCCTACTCCAACCTTTTTGGTGGAGTGTCCATTGCATCTCGGGAACCAGTGAAGAACCTTTGGCTGTCGTAGGCCTACTATCTTTTATACTGCGGAAAAATTCATTTATATTGGCTGATGAGATCAAGGCTGGTAGTTATAGGGGAAATAGTTCGGAGCGATGGAAAAACTTATGTCGCTGGGCCATGCAACAGGCAAAATTTAATATTGTCAATGATCAAACACGGGTTTCACTGCTTCGTGATTATGTGCCCTTGCCATCTCATGCCCAAATTATTGTATATCCGGGCTGTTTCCATCAGCCTCCAAAACCTTCTGTCGATGATCGAAAAGACCTTCGTCAACAATGGAATATTCCGGATCAAGCCCTTGTAGTGGCTTCATCGGGTGGATTTAATTTGACGGCAGGTGCTGATTGGTTGATTAAAGCAATTCAAGATCGACCTGAACTTTATGCTGTCATTCAGCCGTTGGGGGTGGACCCACTAGCCTTATTTCTATTAGAAAATCTTCCTTCTAAAGACCGTGTTTATTTACAACGTGATCGACTCAGTTGGAACGAGGCCTGGCGCTCGGCTGTTGGCTTCGATATTGGCTTGGCCATATATACTAATCAAGCACCGCAATTCCAAAAAATGGGAATTAGCTCGAACCGCTTATGTATGTTTATTGCCATGGGCGTTCCGATTATATGTAGCAAGCAGGAGAGTTTCTCTTTTGTAGATCGTTATGAGTGCGGGGTAATTGTTTCTGATTATGCAGAGTTTCTAGCCGCTATCTCATACATTTCTTCCAACCTCATCCAGATGCGTGAGAATTGCGGACGTTGCTTTAATGATTATATTATGCCTGCTGATCGATTCCCGAGGCTAAGAGGAGCCATTAAATCCATCTAGACCCCATGATTAATTCCCTTTATTGTTTTAATTATCTGCTATGACTAAGGCAAATTTAAATTTTTACCTATATCGCTCGGCTCTCGCTGCAGTTCATGGCGTCAAGCGACTGATCCCTGCAGCACTGATACCCCATCGCCAGGAATTAGGTGGGAAATTTGTTATAGGTATTACAACTTATATCGAGAGATATGAACAATATTTTAAGCCACTTTATAAATCTCTCTCCATTCTTTTCCCTGATGTGCCAATTGTCGTAGCTGTTAATGGTTTTCCGGATCAACAAAAGCAGCAGCAGTATCTTGAGCGGCTCAAATCTGAATTGGCTGATGTTTCCCCTCCGCACCATATATTTATACTGCACGATCGTCCCCGTGGCTTGACAACGCTATGGAATGAAATGCTTCAGGCGGCTGATCATAGACCTCTTTGGATTCTTAATGACGACCTAAGAGTTGATGCTTGGCTTAGGCGTTGGGCTGAAAAGTTTGACTGGAACGGTGCTCAGCTTACTCTTTTGAATGATACTTGGTCTCATTTCATTATTGCGCCTATGGTCGTCGCTAAGGCTGGTATTTTTGAGACTTCTTTTCCTGGTATTGGGTTTGAAGATATGGATTACACGGCACGATTGGGTCTTTTGGCGATCGCGATTGCTAACGTCCCTTGCCCCTATCTGCACCACTGCAACCATCAACCGCAAGCTACTTCGTTCGACGAAGTTTCTGGGCGCACTTGGGGAAAATATACGAGTGCTAATGAAGATTGCTTTTATCGTCTTTGGGTTCGCACTTCAGATGGGACAGGAGTTTACATTAAACAGATTCGTGACTTTGTGAAACCCATTCAATCTCTTTCATTTATTTCTTTGGCTTCTTTAAAGCCTCTTGAGATTCGCAAGGGTCTGGCTTTCCCTGATCGCCAGGATTTATGAAGATCCTCTTTTTTGCCCCCTCGGCTTACCTCCTTGGTGGAGTTCAGGACTGGCTAGGTGACCTTGTGCCTGGAATCAGGCGAAAGGGTCATGATGTCACAGTTGCCGTACCGGATGGACTTTATCATCGCTTTGAAGCCTATAGACAGGCTTATCCTGAACTTGCCTGTATTAGTCTGCGAAATCCAACGGGTAGCCAGGAAGGCCGAGTTGAGTCGATTATCCATCAGATTCTTTCTATACAGCCCGACTTGATTGTTGGGGTCAATATTGCCTCTGTTTATCCAGCAGTGGCTAGACTGCGTCGCCGTCGGGATTGGCTCGGGAAATTAATTGTTACACTACATGCCATTGAGGCTGATTATTTTGAAGATCTACGTAAATTTCGCACGATTGTTGACGCCGTTGTTGTCACGAACAAGCTTACGGCCGCTTTGGTTGCTCAAGAGTCTCTGATGCCGCCAGAAAGAATTTTATATGCTCCTTATGGTGTAAGATTTCCCGCTTACCATCACTCTAGACAAGTAACTGATGATGTTTTGCGACTTGCTTGGGTGGGCCGTTTAGAGCAGGCTCAAAAGCGTGTTCATGATCTTGTCGCAATTCTTGGCAGTCTGGATAGCCTGTTTTTCCCCTATTGCTTATCTCTTGCTGGCGATGGCCCCGACGCGATAAGCATTAAGGAGCGGCTTCAGCCATGGATTAGTTCGGGAAGAGTGTGTTGGCTAGGGCGCCTTGATCGGCATGACCTACAGTTTCAAGTCTATGATCGAAATGATGTGTTATTGATTACTTCTTGCTGGGAGACGGGTCCGATTGTGGCATGGGAGGCAATGGCTGCCGGTTTGGTGGTTGTGAGCAGTCGCTATGTGGGCTCGGTAGCTGAAGAGGCCCTTAAAGATGGGCAAACGGCTTTGTTGTTTCCTGTCGGTGATAGCGAAGCTGCTGCTGCGGCTATTGCCAGACTTCGCGATCCTAACCTGCGATCTTTTTTGGCTAACTCTGCTTTTGAGATGGTTCGCCGCCGCTACTCCGAGTCCGCTTCCTTGACGTCTTGGCTTGAAGCCTTAGGCACTTGCATGGACCTCCCCCGTCTGCCCGTTGGCGTCGCCGAATCGACTCGATTGGCTGTTACCACCCCAAGTGGCAGGTTTGATCATTGGCTTGGTGTTGCAAGGGCTGAGCAGCTTCGACGTCTTCTTGGCCTCAATTTTCGCCATCTTTCAGCGGGCAGCGAATGGCCCCATTCAATGAATGGATCCTCCGACAATGGCCATCTGCTCGCCAAGGCCACTCGGCTTGAAACCGATGCGTGAGCAACTTGGTGTCTGGTTGAAGGACCGCTGGCGCTACGAGAGGGCCCTGCGCAGCCCATCCCCTGGGTATCTTTCTCTGTCCAATCGCTTTGAGAGCCTGGAAAGAGCCCCGGATGGTACTGGTTTCTCCTGCCGTTGGACCTTTACTTCCAAGTTGCATGCCCCCGGGATTCAACCCCATCTTGGCCAGCGGTTGATACGTCGTTGCCTTGAGAATGCCCCGATCAGGTCTATTCCGTCCCGACCAGTTTCCCCAGCTCCCCCTGATATCAGCGTTTTGATTGGGCATCGTGGTCGTGAGAGACTGCCCCTGCTGTTGGCGACCTTGGATAGCCTGGCGGCCCAGCAGGATGTCCACCTTGAGTGTCTTGTGATCGAGCAATCGGCCGTCTCTGAGATCGTTAACGATTTGCCTGACTGGGTCCGCCATGTGTTGGCCCCATTGGCTGAGCCTTCAGCCCCGTACAACAGATCCCAGACTTTCAATGTCGGCGCTCGCGAGGCCCAGGGTGGAACCTTGTTGTTACATGACAACGACATGCTTGTTCCAGCTGGTTATTGCCGTCGCATTCTCGAACGCCGAGCAAGGGGTTATGAAGTGATAAACCCTAAGCGTTATATCTTTTATCTTACTGAGGAACATAGTAAAGCGGTTCAGTGTGGCCTCGTAGGGTATGATTTTTCCTCTCCTGATTATATTATTCAGAACCTGGAAGCCGGTGGTAGTATGGCCATAAGTGCTGGGGCATTTGAGGACATCGGAGGAATGGACGAAGGCTTTGTGGGTTGGGGCGGGGAAGACAATGAATTCTGGGATCGCTGCCTTACGCTTCCCACTTGGATTTGGGGTTATGAGCCAATTGTCCATCTCTGGCACCGTAGTCAACCGCTCAAGGATGACCTAGATAACCCAAACATTTCGCGATGTAGAGAAATTATGCAACGCTCCCCTATGGAGAGAATAGAAGCTCTTAAGCTATTGAGGGGGACTCTGCATTGAGTAGGCAACTTGGCCGTGACGCACCCCTAGTGAGTACTGTAATACCCGTATATAACCGGGCTCTGCTTCTGCTCGATTCAGTTGATAGTGTTATAGCCCAGACCTACAGACCCATAGAAATTATTCTCGTTGATGATGGCTCAACTGATGACACTCCTGACGTTCTGGCTGATTTGGTTCATCGCTGGCCCGATCTGCTCAGGGTGGTTCGTCAGGCCAACGCCGGTCCTGGTCCAGCCCGACAAAGGGGCCTTGACTCAGCAAGAGGGGATTTTGTCCAGTTTCTTGACAGTGATGATTTACTCCTACCTGAAAAGTTCAGTAACCAGGTGGCCGCGCTTCTCGCAAGCCCAAAGGCTCAAATTTGCTATGGCCGTAGTTATGAGGAGGATCATTCTAAGCGTCCGGTTTGTCGCGAAGGGCCTATGCGCCAAACCGGTCGTGTCCACCGACACCTTTTTCCGATGTTGCTTGTAGAACGTTGGTGGACTACAAGCAGCCCCCTTTATCGGCGAAGTCTGCTGCAGAGCATTGGCCCTTGGCGAGCTTGGCTCAATGAGGAGGACTGGGAATATGACGCGCGTGCTGGTGCAACAGGGGCCTGCCTTTGCTGGGTGGACAAAGATGTTTCCGTTAGGCGTATCCATCTAGCTTCCGAACATCTCAGTACGGGGGGCACGGTGGATCCCCTCAAACTGCTCCACCGCGCAGCCGCCCGCCAATCTATTTTTCTATCGGCGATGGCGGCCGGTATGGATACAAATAGACCAGAAATGGCTCATTTTGCCCGCTCTGCATTTCTACTAAGTCGCCAATGTGGCTTGGCTGGTTTAGAGACCGCCTCCAGGGAACTTTTTGCATTGGCCAGGCGGGCATCGACTCCTTTGCGTCGATTTGGTCCCGACTATCTGCTTTATGGCATCCTTGGGAGTCTTTTGGGTTGGTCTAGTACGGCACGACTAATCCTTTCGGTTTACAGATTGTTGCTACGACGGCGGGGGAGCTGATGGTTGAATCCCCCTTGGTTTCTGTAGTCATGGGCGTTCGTAATGGCGGACCTGACCTTGTTGAAACGCTGGAGTCTTTGACCACCCAGCAGGGTGTGGCCTTGGAAATCATCATCGTCAATGACGGTTCCACCGATGGCACGGCCGAGCTGTTGGCTGAATGGTCCACTCGCGATCCAAGGCTGGTTGTGCTCAAGCGATCTGGGCGGGGGCTGACCGCTTCTTTGATCGAAGGCTGTCAGTTGGCTCGGGGGACCTATCTGGCCCGTCAGGACGCTGGGGACCGCTCACTACCAGGCCGACTTGCCGCCCAGGTTTCCTGTCTTGAAAGTGATTCTGGGGCGTCATTGTGTTCTACTTTTGTGCGTCTGCTGGTACCGGAGGGTGCAACGCTCACGGTTAATACACCCGACGAGGCCTCCCTGGCTGACGGTCTAACCGGGCCGGCTCACCATGGTGCTGTAATGATGCGTCGAAGTGCCTATCAGCAGGCAGGGGGTTATCGCCTCGCTTTTCATTATGCCCAAGACATCGATCTTTGGACCAGGCTTGTCGAGTTAGGCCACCATCGGGTTGTACCGCATATTTTTTATGAAGCCACCGTGGCCCCTGGTTCGATCAGCGGTTCACGTCGTAAAGAACAAGAACAGTTTCATTCCTATATCGTTAGTCTCACCCACGCCCGTCGTCATGGTTTGCCGGAGGCATCGTGGTTGGTTAAGGCCGAGGCCCTTTCGGTACGCTGCAGAAACGCTCCCACCCAAGGAAGGCGGCAAGGGGCGGCGAATGGCGCTTACTTTATCGCCGCTTGCCTTGAAAAGGATCATCCCCAACTAGCTGCTAAGTATTTCAGGCAAGCCATTGACCTCAATCCTCTGCATATGAAGGCCCGTTTCAAACTCTCCCGTCTACGATGAACCTTACCGTTGCTATACCCAGTTATGGCCGAAATCAGGTTCTGGTAGAAACGATCGAAGCCCTTCTGTGCCTTGATCCCCCACCTCACGATTTGCTTCTGGTGGATCAGACCCCTAACCACGATCTAGCGACTGAAGCGGCTTTAGGGGCTTGGCAGCAGCAGGGAAGGCTGCGGTGGTTAAGGTTGCTGCGGCCCTCTATCACCGTGGCCATGAATGTGGCTCTTGAGCAGGCTCTTGGCGAGAGGGTGCTGTTCCTTGATGATGACATTATTCCTGATTCCAATCTGCTGAAGGCCCATGTTGAGGCTGGTCAGGGAACACCCAAGGCGTTATTGGCTGGAAGGGTCATTCAGCCTTGGCATACGGATGGACCGGATCCGGAAGATAAGCAGCCGTTCACTTTCAACACACTTCTGCCGCGTGAGTGTCTCGATTTTATTGGATGCAATTTTTCTGTGCCTCGAAATCTTGCTTTATCGTTGGGTGGATTTGATGACAATTTTGTGCGTGTTGCCTATCGCTATGAGGCTGAATTTGCCTTCCGTTGGCGTCAGGCGGGTTATCCTGTGCGCTATGAGCCTGTTGCATTGATTCGCCATCTGAAAACGGAACGCGGTGGTACACGCAGTTACGGCGAACATCTGGTCACGATCAAGCCCGACCATTCCGTCGGTCGTTATTACTATCGGCTGCGCACCCAGGCCCTCGTGCCTGCCCTGGCAGGTTCACTGGCCGATCTTGGGCGTTCGGTTCGGACCCGTCACCATCTTCGCCATCCCTGGTGGATGCCCCTGACCCTGTTGGCCGAGATTCGCGGCCTGTTCTGGGCCATGAGACTTCACTCCAGCGGGCCAGCTCTGCTGCCTTCAGCGCGCACCCGTCTTCTGATTGGCAGCAGCCACCCGATTCAATACCACTCCCCTCTGTTCCGGCAGCTCAGTGAGGATCCCGCCATCGATCCCGATGTGCTTTATCTCACCTTGCCTTCGGCTGAAACCCAAGGGTTGGGTTTCGGCAAAGCCTTTACCTGGGATGTTCCGCTGCTAGAGGGATATCGCTGGCATGTTTCAACCAGTGGCCGTGGTCTGGGCATCACCAGTGGCTACCGCGGCGTTTGGCTCCGTCATCCCGGCAGAGAATTGGGCTGGGGCATCCGCAGCGAACGTCCTGCAGCCCTGCTGTTGACGGGTTGGCATTTTTTCGGCCTAGTCCAGTTGTTCGTGGCAGCCAAATTGAGGCGAATCCCAGTGTTGTTAAGGATGGACTCCAATGATTTTCGTCCCCGATCTTGGATCCTTGATTTAATCTATCGTGTACTTTTCATGGGTGTTGATGTGGTACTGACGGTGGGTACCGCCAATGCGCGTTGGTGCCGCAATAATGGAATTCCGTCGACGCGAATGGTTTCATCACCTCATTTTATTGACAACGACTATTTTTCTGAAAAGACTGCCACATTTCGTTCCCAAAGGCAGGAATTACGAGACCGATGGCGCATACCTGGAGATTCATTCTGTTTCCTGTTTGCGGGTAAATTGCAGCCTAAGAAGCGACCTCAGGACCTCCTAGAGGCTTTTGCCTTGGTTCAGACTCAAATCAAGAGATCTGTACCACCTGTACATCTTTTGATCGTTGGTACCGGTGAGATGGAGGCCAGTTGTCGTAGTCAAGTTGAAGCGCTGCAATTGCCAATCACCTTTGTGGGCTTTCTCAATCAATCCGAGATACCTGCCGCTTACGCCGTTAGTGATTGCCTTGTGCTTCCATCAGACCATGGGGAGAGCTGGGGGCTTGTTGTGAATGAGGCGATGGTCTGTGGGCTTCCAGCAATCGTTAGTGATCTTGTCGGCTGTGCCGAGGATCTTGTTCATCCGGGGTTGACTGGAGATGTCGTCCCATGTGCTAATCCGGCGGCCCTGGCCCAAAGTATGATTTCGATGGCCGCAAATCCAGAGCGGGCGGCTCGTATGGGGGAAAAAGCTCGCGAATTAATTCTTAGCCAGTACACCATCGATGCGGCTGCGGATGGCATTCGCAAGGGACTCTTGCTGTTGAGAGCCAGGCGATGACCTTGTCGACCTTTGGCCCCCAGGCTTTGAAAGTCCTCCATGTTATTCCCTCGATCAGTCCCCGCCGGGGTGGACCAAGTCAGGCAGCAATCGAGATGGTGAACGCCCTGCGGTTGAGCCAGGTCGACGCATCCATTTTGACAACCAATGATGATTGCGAGTCCTTGATGACTGATTTGCCTACGGGAAGTTGGACGACTTATTCTGGCGTGCCAGTTCTGGCCTTTCCGCGTTGGAGTCCACCCATGGCGGCCTTGAGGGAATTTGCCTTTAGTCCTGGCCTAAATCAGTGGCTCCATAAAAACATAATTAATTTTGATCTCCTCCATGTTCATGCCCTGTTTTCGTTCCCTTCGACAGTGGCCATGGTGCATTCACGTCGGGCCCGAGTCCCCTATCTGCTAAGGACGATCGGTCAACTCAGCCCTTGGAGCCTAGCTCAAAGCAAAGAGCGTAAACAATTGATGCTGCGTTTAGTTGAAAGGGGTAATATCGACTCAGCTCGATATTTGCATTTTACGACTACTCTAGAGCGGGATGAATGTTTCGCTGCTTTGCATCAGTCTTTCCCTTCTCTCGTACTCCCCCTCGGCGTGCGCTTACCTTCCCTTAGGCTAGGGGGAAGGCCGAAAGAAAAGGATCTTCACCTTTTATTCCTCTCTAGACTCCACCCCAAAAAGCAACTGGAAGTGCTACTAAAGGCTCTGGCCCTGTTTCAGCAAGCTTCCCCTCAATGCGATTGGCAGCTTGACATCGCCGGATCTGGTGAGCCTGCGTACCTTGCCAGCCTTAAGAAGTTGGCCAGTCAGCTTAGCCTGGATCAGCGATGTCGTTGGTTGGGCCATGTCCAAGGCGATGCAAAAACTTCGTTATTGCAGCAGGCCGATTGGTTTCTGCTGCCATCAGCAGCCGAAAATTTTGGTATCGCTGTCGTTGAAGCCTTGGCGGCAGGTACACCTGTGATCGTCTCCCCCCAAGTGGCTGTTGCCGAGTTGATTGCGGACGTCGGAGCCGGCTTAGTCTGTCCAAGCGATCCTGCGGCCCTATGCCAGGTTCTTCTCGGCCACCGCCAGGGCCCCAGTTCAGCCATGAGGCTGGCAGCAAGGTCCCTGGCGGAAACAAAATTTTCCTGGATTTGTGTCGCAGATCAATTAGCAACAACCTATCGCCAGATACTTCATCCCCCTTTCGTACGATGACCACGCTATTGCTGCTATTTTTGTTTTCAGGACTGCTGCTTTCCCTGCTGAGTGAAGATTGGAAGTCAGGACTGCTATGGACATTTGCCATAGGTTTTTGCCAGGATCCGATCCGCAAGTTGACGCCTGGCCAGCCAAGCACGATGGTCGGTTTTGTTCTGATAGGCTTTTTAATGTGCGCTTTTTCTGTTTATCAAATACGGCGTAAATTTGATCTTAAATATCTTTTTTGGACATCTCCGCAGCTCTTTGATCTTGTTCCATTTTTTGTACTTTTACTATTTGCTCAATCAGTCAATTCATATTTAAGATTTTCAAGCCTACCCCTTGTCTTGATAGGGCTTGCTTTTTATGTGGCGCCCGCTATTGCCCTGTGGATGGGATTTCATGTTGGCCGGGACCCATCTGAAATGCGTCGAGTTATCCTTGCCTATTTTATTTTTAATTGTTTTTTCGCCCTTACTGTTCTGCTCGATTTTCAAGGGGTTGATATCCCAGCTTTTGAGGAGGTGGGTTCGGGTATCCTGATCACATTTGAGGGTGGTTCCAAATCAGGTGCTTCTGGTTTGTGGCGAACCAGTGAAATTGCCTCTTGGCATTTGGCAGCTGCAGCATGTTTTGGTATAATTTTAACTTTCTCGGAGCGTAAAACAATCTTGCAAATTCTTTATCTATCAGCGGCAGTCGTTTTCTTCATGCTCTCCGTTACTACTGGCCGCCGTAAATCTCAGGTTCTGATTGTTGCTTTTCTTGGAATTTATCTCCTGCTTTTTAGTCGTCAAGCAACCTCTGCTTCGCGTGAAAGAATTATTATGTCAGTTTTGGGTGCGGCAGGAATTTCTTATGCCTTTGTTTCGTTTTTTTTGATTGATATGCTAGGCTCCAATTTTGAGATTTTTCTTAATCGTGCCTCTACTTCAGGTGACGATCTTGGCACCCGTCTTCAAAGTCAAGGATTGGATGCCTTTTTCAGAGGTCTTGATGTTGGTAATGGCTTAGGTTTAGGCGTGGGAGCAGGAACAAACCTGGGCAATTTCAATGCTGGTGCCAACCGCGTCGCCGTACGAAGCCTTGGCTATGTCTCCGAGGGAGGAGGCGGAAGGCTTATTGTAGAACTTGGCATACCTGGTCTTTTTTTGATTGGCTGGATTCTCTTGGCCTCTTTGCAATTACTTTGGCGTAATTTTAGGTTTATGAGTTCTCTCCCCTCCGAAGAAAATGCTCTTTTTATCGGCTGCCTCGCATTTGGAGTGGCCAATCTGTTATTTTTCTTTTCGGCGGCTCAGCTGTATAGCGACCCGTTTATTCTTATTGTTCTAGGTATTTCAATTGGGCCAATATTAGCCATACCCGTGCTCGTATATAGTAGGATGCAGCATCAAAATTCAAGATCTTCATCGGCACGGGTTTCGTAGTGGGAGATAATTTTGTTATGAAGAATTCCGTGCTGAATTTATCTTCTTCTCTTTCTCTTACGGTTCTTTTGCTTACGTACAATGAGGAAGCAAATATCGAGCGAACCTTGGCCGGCCTCCAGTGGGTTTCCTGTATTCTTGCTGTTGATAGTGGCAGTACTGACCGTACTCTTGAGATGCTTGCGGCGACGCCGACGGTGACCATTCGGAACCGCCCATTTGACAGCTTTGCGGAACAATGTAACTTTGGACTCGACCTAATCAAGACTGACTGGGTTCTCAGTCTTGATGCAGATTATATAGTAACTCAAGCTCTTGCTGAAGAGATCTCTGCCTTCTTGCAAACTCCCAATCCTCAGCATTTTACTGGTTTTGAAATCCCCTTTCTTTATTGTATTGCAGGCAAGCCATTGCGAGGCACTTTGTTGCCTCCGCGAATTTGTCTCTATCGAACTGTAGGTGCCAGATATCGCAACGATGGCCATGGGCATCGGATTGTTGTGTCTGGAAAGATCGGCCGCTTCCGGCACGCCATCCTTCACGACGACCGCAAGCCCTTGGAGCGTTGGCTGGCCTCACAACAACGTTATTTGACCCTTGAGACCCTAAAACTTCAGGCCACCCCCTGCAAACAACTGTCCATGGCTGACCGTTTGCGACTGAAAACGCCTTTCGCGCCTCTGGCCGCCCTGGTGCTATGTCTTATTGTGAAGGGGGGTATTCTCGATGGCTGGCAAGGTTGGACCTATGCGTTTCAGCGTTGTTATGCCGAGATCCTGCTCAAGCTGATGTTGTTGGAAACCAGGGCAAGACATCGAGTTCCAGATTCCAAGGCCACTGATCTGCTCTTGGGTTTACGCTCGCTTTGATTGCCGGATCAGGATGTCAATTCTGATCCGGTCCTGAGCTCCATCTCCCCCGTCCTTCGTTACTGATCGATGCCTTCGATCCTGATCACCGGCGGCGCCGGCTTCATCGGCGTCAACTCTGCCCTTCATTTCGCCGCACTTGGTTGGGATGTGGCCGTCCTCGATAATCTCTCCCGCCGAGGCACGGACCAAAACCTGCAATGGCTTCTCGCCCAACATCCTGCTACTGCCTTTCATCGCGTCGACATTCGCGATTCCGGGGCTATCGCCACTGTGGTGAGAGAGATGCAGCCCTCCATGCTTCTGCACCTTGCAGCCCAGGTTGCTGTGACCACTTCTTACACCGATCCGCGCGAAGATTTCGAGATTAATGCACTGGGCAGCTTCAATGTTATGGAGGCTATCCGTCTCCATGCGCCAGAGTGCTTTGTTGTGTATGCCTCGACCAATAAGGTTTACGGTGGTATGGAATCCGTGCCTGTGCAGCTCGGTGAACATGGTTACTCTTTCCGTGATTTGCCCTTCGGCGTTCCAGAGACGCAACCCCTTGATTTCCACTCACCCTACGGATGTTCGAAGGGTGTTGCCGATCAATACACGATTGATTACGCCCGCATTTACGATCTGCGAACCTGTGCCTTCCGCCAGTCATGTATTTACGGCCAACGCCAGTTTGGCATTGAGGATCAAGGCTGGGTGGCCTGGTTCAGTATCGCCTCCCTGCTGGGTCGTCCCATCACGTTGTACGGCGATGGCTGGCAGACCCGGGATGTTCTAAACGTAAGGGATTTGGCCCGTGCCTATCAGGCCGCTTGGGACCATCAAGGTGAGATCAGTGGTCAGGCCTTCAACATTGGTGGCGGAGCTTCCAACACCCTTTGCCTGCGAGATTTGCTCAGCTTCCTGGAAGAGGAGCTCAACATCAGCATCAACCCCCTTTCCGGCGCTTCCCGTCCTGGCGACCAACCGGTATTCGTCTGTGATATCCGCAAGGCCCAGAGCCAGCTTCAATGGAGCCCCCAGATCGGTGTCAGCGACGGTGTTCGCGACTTGATCCGCTGGGTGCGCGACAACAGGGAGCTGTTTTCCTGGTTGAACTCGTGATGCCCAACCTGGAGTCCCTCGTTGTGGAACCCAGTATTAGAGATCAGTACGGCCCTGTCCCTGATCGGCCCAGGGCCTTGATCAGCACCATTGAGCCCATCGATGGCGGCGTTCCCACCATGACCCTTTGCATGGCACGCATTGTGGCGGAACTCGGCATCGAACCCGTCTTTGCCTGGTACGAACCCTGGAGTCGTCAACCGGCCCTTTCCGTACCGTTTTACGGTCTGGCCAGCGGTCGACGGCCAGGCTCGCTGCCCCGGTCGGTCTACGAAGGTCATCAAGGCCATGGACTGGGGGCCTGGCTACCAGAGCTTGAATTCACCCACTACCTGCCAAGACGTCATTGGCGCACCTTGATCGACAGTTGCAGTTTTCATCTGAGCGTCACCGGCAACCCCCTCTGCGCAGCCCCCTATGCTCGGCTAGGTCTGCCTTTCCTGGCTTGGGTGGCGACGCCTTGGGAAGCTGATCGTAGTCAGCGCGTTCAGGGTTTTTCCCTGCCGCGGCGCCTTCTGGATCGGGGTCTTAATGGTCCCGTGTTGCGGCGTCTCGAACGCCAGATCCTCAGGGCCCCCGGCGGCCGCATTCTGGCCCTTAGTCCCTATACCTCCAGAGCCCTGGAAACCATTGCCGGCCGTCCGATGGAGGGGGTCTTGTTGATGCCCGTCGACCCCTCCGTCTTTTTTCCAGCCTCGGAGCGCCTCCAGCCCTGGAAGGTGGGTTTCGCGGGCCGCTATGCCGATCCCCGTAAGAACATCGATCTCCTTCTTGATGCCGTCCAGACTTTGGTGGCCGCCGGGCGTCCCGTCCAATTGGATCTTGTGGGTGAGATGGACACCACTGTTCTGCAGGAGCGTCTGCAAAAACGGGGCTTGACTGAGGTAACCCGTTGTCTGCCCACGTTGAGTCGCCAGGCGTTGGCGCCGGTGCTTCAGGGGTTTGATGTGTTCGTCATTCCCTCCCATCAGGAGGGTCTTTGCATCGCCGCCCTCGAAGCTATGGCCTGTGGCGTACCCGTGATCAGCACCCGCTGCGGCGGCCCCGAAGACTATGTGCAGCCAGGAATCAATGGCGATCTGGTGGACAGGGACCCGGTTGCCATGGCGGCGGCGATCACGACGATGTGTTCGAATCGTGCCCATCGCCAGGCCTGTGGCGCAGCGGCTGCTGCCTGGGTCGAAACCAACGCCAGTGTCAATGCCGCGCGCCGGATCGTCACGGAGCAGTTAGCTGCCATGGATCCCACTTCTTTCTCGGTTTCGGGGGCCGCTTGAATGTGCGGGATTGCTGGATTACTTGGCCGTTCCCCCGCTGGATTCGCCGAACGGGTTCGCCCCCACCTCGACCATCGCGGTCCTGATGATTCCGGACTCTGGCGTGACGGGTCCGCCTGCCTGGTCCAGACCCGGCTAGCCATTCTGGATTTATCCCCGGCGGGCCACCAGCCCATGGCCTCCGCCTGCGGTCGCTGGTGGTTGGTGTTCAACGGCGAGATTTACAACCATCAGGAGCTGCGCCAGCGACTTTTACAGGCGGGGGAGCGTTTCCATGGCAATGGGGACACAGAAGTTTTGCTGGCCTGGATGATCCGCTATGGCATTGACGGTTTGCGTGATCTCAGGGGCATGTATGGCTTCTGTCTTTACGACACCCAGGAGCGCCGTGCCCTGCTGGCCCGGGATCCCCATGGCATCAAGCCCATTTATTACTGGCATGGTCCTGCGGGCGAACTGGCTTTTGCTTCAGAACTGCGTGCGCTGCTGGCCAGTGATCTGATGCCCCGCCGGCTGGATCAGGCGGCGCTGGCGGGCTTTCTCAGTGCGGGCTCTGTGGCGGAACCAGCCACCCTGGTGGAGGGGGTCTCTCGCCTGCCCGCCGGTGCCGTGGCCCAATGGCACAACGGTTCCCTGCGGGTCCATCCCTTCGGTCCTTTGCCCGAAAGTCAGCCCGCCCCCCGCGGGGACTGGACCCAGGCGGAGGCTGGGGCCCTGGCCCGATCCGCCCTGGAGGATTCCGTCGCCGCCCACATGGTCAGCGATGTGCCTGTTGGGCTGTTCCTGAGTGGGGGTTTGGATTCTGCTGCGATCCTTGCCCTCGCCCCACGCGGGCTGCATACCTTCACGATCGGATTTGACGATGCCGGCGCCGCCGGTTTCGATGAATCCGAGCCTGCGGCCCGCATCTCGTCCCATTTCGGCGGCGAGCACACGCTGCTCACGCTCTCGGCTAGCCAGGCGAGGGATTGGTTGCCCGAATTCCTGGCCAGCCAGGATCAGCCCTCCCTCGATGGCTACAACACCTGGTGTGTTTCCCGTCTGGCCCACGAGCAAGGGTTGAAGGTGGCCCTCTCCGGCCTGGGTGGCGATGAATTGTTTGGAGGCTATCCCAGTTTTCGGGTGGTTCCCCGATTGCGGCGTTGGCGTCGTCGCCTGGGCCCGGCGGGCCCGCTGGGGGCGGCGGTGCTGCGCCACGGGCCAGGCGGCCATCAACACCGACGTCAACGCCTGGCGGACCTGCTGGAGTCGCCTGCGTCCATGGCTCGGGCCTACCGCTGTGTGCGGTCCCTTTTCACCTCGCGGGAGGTCAACCAGTTGCTGACTTACTGGGGGCTCCAGCCGGGAGGTGCCGGGGCGGCGACGGCGCTGCAGGAGCCGCCACCTGGTTCGGATCGTGATGCGGTGGCCTGGCTGGAGGGCACCCGCTACCTCCGCAACCAGCTCCTGCCCGACAGCGATGTCATGGCGATGGCAGCGGCCCTGGAACTGCGTCTGCCCTTTGTGGATGCTCGTCTTCAGACCGCCCTGGCTCCCATCCCCGCCTCGCTGCGGTTAGCCCCAGGTAAGGGACTGTTGCAGCAAGCGGTGCCGGAATTGCCCGAATGGTTCAGGCAGCGGCCCAAACAGGGTTTCCGCTTCCCGTTTCAGTTGTGGCTCGATGATCCATCGTCCCGGCTTACTCTGCGCCTGCCAGGCACCCCGGCTGGACTGGACCTTGCGCCCTGGTACCGCCGCTGGAGCCTGATGGTGCTCGAGCAGTGGCTCCGCCAACACCTCGCGATCGAACTGCCCTTGTCATGACCCTGATTCTCGGAATCAATGCTTTCCACGCCGATGCGGCCGCCGCTTTGATCCGTGATGGAGAGATCCTGGGCGCGGCCGAGGAGGAGCGCTTCCGTCGGATCAAACATTGGGCGGGCTTCCCCAGCGAGGCCATCCGTTGGTGTCTGGAGGATGGGGGCTTGCGCCTGGAAGATGTCGATCACATTGCCATCAATTCCTTCCCGGGTGCCCATCGTTGGCGCAAGATCGCCTACACGTTGGCCAGCCGTCCCGATCCCCGCTTCCTCTGGAGCCGCTGGCGCAATAAACGTGAACGGTCGGGTCTGGCCCAGCAACTCGCCTCCGCATTTCCCGGTCAGCCCTTGCGCGCCGAACTCCATTTTGTCGAACATCACCGTGCCCACCTAGCTTCGGCCTATTACGCCTCCTCTTTTCAAGAGGCATCAGTGGTTTCGGTGGATGGTTTCGGAGATTTTGCCAGCGGGGCCTGGGGTTATGGTAAAGGTACTGAATTAACCATTGACGGCCAGATTTATTTCCCCCATTCCTTGGGTGCTTTCTATACTGCAATTACTCAGTTTTTGGGTTTTCCCCATTACGGTGATGAATATAAGGTCATGGGTCTTGCCCCCTACGGCCAGCCCGGTTGGCTGCCCCAGATGAGGAAGTTGGTGCGGTTGCAAGACGACGGTACCTACAACCTCGACCTGACCTACTTCCAGCATGCTGGCCAGAATCTTCCCCACCAGTGGAGCCATGGCATTCCTGAGGTGGGCCGCCATTGGAGCCCTGCCCTGGAGACTCTGTTGGGACCTGCCCGTCAACCTGACGAGCCCCTCGATCAACGTCATAAGGACATCGCCCGGTCGGCGCAAGCGATGTACGAAGAAGCGTTTTTCCACCTCCTGCGGGCGCTGCATCGCCTCCATCCCAGCGACAATCTCTGTATCGCCGGTGGTTGTGGGGCGAATTCGGTGGCCAATGGCAAGGTGACCGTGGCCACTCCCTTCCGCCAGGTGTACGTGCAGGCGGCCGCCGGGGACGCAGGTGGGGCCCTTGGGGCGGCTCTTGAGGTGTGGAATCGCCAGGGCCATGCCCGCAGCCGCTCGATGGCCACGGCCTACCTGGGCAGTCGCCCTACCCCTGGGGCCATCGAGACGCTGTTGGCGGACCCCGCCTCCAGGACTGCCCTGGATTCGGCGGGCTGTTCCCTCCAGACCCTCTCCGATCGGGAGATTTGCTCGGAAGTGGCTGTGGCCATCAGCGAGGGACTGGTGATCGGCTGGTTCCAAGGCCGGATGGAATGGGGCCCCAGGGCCCTGGGTCACCGCTCGATCCTGGGGGATCCACGCCGGGCCGACATGAAGGACATCCTTAATCTGAAGATCAAACGGCGCGAGTCCTTCCGCCCCTTTGCCCCCTCCGTCCTTCGGGAAGCGGTTTCGGATTGGTTCACTCTGGACGGCGATGTGCCATTCATGATGCAGGTGTATCCCATCCAGGAGGACAAGCGTCCCCTGATCCCTGCTGTCACCCATGTCGACGGCACGGGACGCTTGCAGACAGTGACCGAGGCTGATAACGGCCGCTATTACCGCTTGATTCGCGCCTTCCGTGATCTCACGGGAGTTCCGATGGTCCTGAATACCTCGTTTAATGAAAATGAGCCGATAGTCTGTACTCCTTCCCAGGCCCTCGATTGTTTTCTGCGTACCAAAATGGATCTTCTGGTCCTCGATGATGTCCTGATTCGCCGGCGGGGCTGATGGTTTCGCCTTCCGGATTCCCCCCTCCGGCGATTGTCGTCGTGGTACCCACCCTCGATTCCTATGCTTTGCTGCCCCGGTTGGTTTCCTCTCTCCAGCAGCAAACCTGGCCCCATTGGAGCGTTATGTTTGTCGATGGTCCCAGTCAGCCAGCTCACCGCCGCTGGATTGATAATCTCTGTGGGTGTGATCCCCGCTTCCAATGGCGGCCCCAGGATCCAACCGAGCAGGGCATCTTCGGGGCCATGAATCAAGGCTTCGCCTTGGCGAGCCATGCGGATACCTGGCTGTTGTTCTGGGGGAGTGATGACTGGGCCGCCTCTCCCCAGGTCTTTGAGATGTTGGCCAGGGGTCTGCGGGGGGCCTGGAGTCGGGGCGCCGATCCCGATCTCCTCGTCGCCACGGGTCGCTATGTCGAGCCCGGCGATGCTGCCGCTGGAAAAACTACACCAACCCTCAGGCGTCGCAGTATTTTTCGCTGGCGCCACTCCTATCGCCGCTCCCTTTTTCTGGGCTCCACGCCACCCCATCAAGCCACCCTTATCGGCCCGGGGGCCCGACGTCATCTGGCACGTTATGCCGACGGTTTTCTTCTGTCTGCAGATCTGGATTACTTTCTTCAACTTTCCCGCTGGCCCGATTTGGAGGTCGAATGCATGGACCTTGAGCTGGTTCACATGCAGTCGGGGGGGGTGAGCGGGCGCGAATCGCGACGGCGTTTTCAGGAGGTGCGCCGTGCCTACGGCCGGGCTTTTGGTTGGCTTTGGTGGCTGCCCTATGGATTCCGCTATGCCCAACGGTTGGCCAGCCTGTTCAGCCCATGAGTGATGTTCTGCTCTTCGGTGCTACCAGTCCATCGGGTCTGGCCTTCCTTCAGGGAGCAGGATCCCTGAAGGTCACGGTGGCTGGCCGGCGACGGCCGCAAGGGTTTGCCGATGGGCCCTTCCAGCTTTGTGATCTGCGGGCGGCCGACTCCCTTGAACACCCACTGGCGGGAACATTGGTGAGTTTTGCACCCCTGTGGGATCTCGCCCCTTTTCTGGCACGGTTGGCGGAGCAGCATCCGGAGCGGCTGGCCGCAGTCAGGGCGGTGGTGGCCTGTTCTTCCTCCTCGGTGATCACCAAACGCTTTGCCTTCAACCGCTTCGATCGCGATCTGGTGCAGCGCCTCACCGCTTCCCAGGACCTGCTGATCCGCACCTGTAAAGATCTGGACCTGCCGTGCAGGATTGTGGCGCCCACTTTGATTTACGGCCAGGTCGGGGCCTACGGCGACCGCAACCTGAGCCAGTTGCTGCAATGGATGCGTCGATTTCCCTTACTACCCCTACCAGCCGATCCCGGCTTACGCCAACCCATCCATGCCAGTCAATTGGCAGCTGTGGTCCGAACGGTGGCCATGGACCTGGTTTGCTCACCCGGAACTCCAACGGGTGACGTCATCGCGGTAGGCGGTGATGACACTATTACCTATCACGAATTACTGCTACGTCTCCAACAACAATGTGACCCGTCTGATCGGGCCCGGTGTTGTCGCCTCGTGACGATACCTGCGTGGTTGTTCCGTGCTGTGGCGTCCCCCCTGCTGGTGGCGGCTCCCAAAGGCTTTGAAGCGGTGATGCGGATGCAGGTTGATCTTGCCGGCTTCATCCCGGCCCACTGGCTCTTGGGTGAGGATCCGCGGCCATTCCCAGTGCTGCCTCTTGTGCATTGATGCGTGGTTATTCCCTTGGGCGGGTTGTGCCAATCTTGGGGCTTGGATTGGTCTTTTGGTGGCTGTGGCCTTGGATCCCGATGCCGAAGGCAGGGGGCGGTCCCCAGGTCATCACCGTTTTTGTCGAGGATCCCTGGCGAACGTTCAGCGCCATCCAACTGCATCAAAGGCGACCGGGCTCCATTCTTGTCATGCAAGGATCCCAACGCTTTCAGGAGATCAACCGCAGTCAACTGGTGCGCTATGGGCAGTGGCCGCCTGCGATGGAGCCCCCTGTCATTCTCACCGCAGGTTGTGACACGTTTGGTCAATTGATTGCCCTGGCGCTCTGGTTGAAACAGAAACCGAACCATGGAGATGTCACCATTGTTACTAGTCCGGCCCATCTGGGGCGGGCCCTGGCAATTGGACGCATCGTTTTGGGCTCCCTGGGGTGGTCAGTTAGCGGGGTCAAAGCTGCCACAGGAGATAATCGGCCCGAAAAACCCTTGCGAACCGTCCGGGACCAGGTCCGCGCCCAGATCTGGCGGGCCACCCGCTGGAATCCCATTCCCGTGAATCGTCCCTGTCTGTGAACCAGCTCATTGCGCTGCTTTTGTTCTTTTCAGGCTTCCTGTCCTGGTTGTTGCTTTGGTGGCTCGTTCCGGTGCTGAGACAGCGCCTTCCTGATATCCCCAATGACCGCAGTTCCCATCGTTCACCGACACCTCGCGGGGGCGGTCTGGCCTTTGTTGTGGTGGCTATTTCGCTGACTCCGCTCTTCGCTCAGGGGGCCAGTGCCTGGATTCCAGTTATTTGCGCACCCCTGGCTCTGGTTGGAGTTCTGGACGACCGTTTTAACCTGCCAGCATTATGGCGGTATCTGGCTCAACTCTGCACAGCACTGGCCCTCATGGCTGTAGCCACTTTGTCTTTGCCACTTTGGAGCTTGCCATTGGTCCTACTGGCGGTGACAGCAATCATCAATTTTTTCAATTTTATGGATGGCCTTGATGGCCTTGTAGCGAGTTGTGGTGCTGTGTTGATGATGGCCTCAGGGCAATGGGTTCTTGCCGGTGCACTTTTGGGATTTTTGCTCTGGAATTGGAGTCCTGCCCGAATTTTCATGGGCGATGTTGGTAGCACATACTTGGGAGCAGTTTTTGCAGGGCTTGTTCTACAGAGGCCCCAACCACTTCAATCCCTACTGCTTTTGTTGGTTGCCACACCCCTTTTGGCTGATGCATTGATTTGTGTCCTGAGGCGTTGGTACGCTGGCCAGCGGATTTTTCAAGCCCATCGCTTGCATCTTTACCAACGTCTTCACAGTGCTGGTTGGCCCCATGCCGCCGTAACCGTGCTGTATTTACTTCAGATTACTTTGTTGGCCTTGGGTTTCTGCTTGGGTCTCCCTCTGCCAATCATGTTTGCTGAGGTTTTGATGGTGTTGATGCTTGGGTGGTGGCTTGATCAAAATCAAGCATCCGCATTTTCAGGTGAAAATGAAAAGTAGGCATGCTACTATTTTCAGGAATGGTTTTGACGTTTCAGCCCCTTGCCTACGGTCATCCATTAGTGTGTTTTACATATTCACCCTCCAATAAATGCATAAATTCCATTAAACGACCCAAAACAGCGTAGCCAAAGAACAAGACTTTAGTTTAATTTGCAAAGTCAGCGTGTAGACTGCCCATGACTTTCAACTTTCTCCCACCACCAGCCAAATCGCCAGAATTTCCCAAGGTCTCTTTCCTGTCTGGATCACCTTTATCTGAAACTCGTTTGCTCAGGTCTTCTAAATCCTTGGTCCTGCTGCGGCGTTTAGTGCTGCTTGGTTTCGACAGCCTTTTAATTGTGATTGCCTTTCTAGGCTCACTGCTTTTAGTCAGGTCGCCCGATACTCTCTTTTTTGCCACATCCAAACTACTCCCTTTAGGTGTGGTGAGTGGCCTTGCCGTCCTACTTTTTTCGGGCTGGTATCGAGGCTTGACCCGTTACGCCGGGAGTCATTCTCTTTATGGGTTGATTCCCAGAACTGGGACCATGGTCATTTTGATGATGGTATTCAGTTCTTTATTGTCCATCAATCTACCCCTTGGTTCCTGGTTTCTGTACTGGACTTTCTTTACTGGAGGCGCTATAGCTACTAGAATTATAATGCGTGACTTGTTAATACAGCAACTATCACGTCAAAATTTTATCCGATCTCCAGAACCCGAAGCCAATGTCACCATGATTTACGGTGCCGGTTCATCTGGAATGGCACTACTCACTGCTCTTCGTAATGATCCAAGATTTCGCATTATTGGGTTTTTGGACGATGATTCTATTCTGCATGGTCGAACTCTCCAAAATCTACGCATTGATAATCCATCCCGTTTACCGGTGCTCATTGAGCGCCATAAAGTGTGTAAGATTCTATTGGCCTTGCCTTCCGTATCCCGAGCTCGCAAACGTTTATTGGTCGATCAGTTGACCCGTTCTGGTCTTGAGGTTCTTTCGATTCCCTCCCTATCTCAGTTGGCTGGTAAGGAGAGAATTGTCAGTGATCTTCAAACAGTCTCTATTGAAGATTTGTTAGGACGTGAACCTTCTAATCCAGACCCTATGCTTCTTGAAGCAAGTGTATTGGGAAAAGTGGTTTTAGTTACCGGAGCAGGGGGGTCTATCGGTAGTGAGCTTTGTCGTCAAATCATTTCACTGGGAGCAGCTAAAATACTATTATTAGAGCAGAATGAATTTGCTCTTTATTCCATAGACAATGAACTGCGTTCCAAAAATAATACAATACCTGTCTACCCAATTCTTGGGGACGTTAGTAATTCTAAGCCTTTAACCGCTCTTTGCATTAAGCACGGCGTTCAAACCTTATTTCATGCAGCAGCTTATAAGCATGTTCCTATGGTTGAGTCGAATATATGTTCCGGAGTATCAAATAATATACGCTCGACTCGATCAGTCATTGATGCCGTTCTTGCAGCCCGTGTTGAAAGATTGACACTTATTTCTACTGATAAGGCAGTTAGGCCTACTAATGCCATGGGTGCAAGTAAGCGCATCTGTGAAATGATGATTCAATCTGCAGCTACTTCTTGCGGACCTAACGGCCCCGTCATGACGATGGTTAGATTTGGTAACGTGCTCGGATCTTCTGGATCAGTCATTCCACTATTTCATAAACAGATTTCCCTAGGAGGTCCGGTCACCGTTACCCATCCTGCGGTTACACGCTATTTTATGACAATCCCGGAGGCTGTTCAATTGGTTTTACAAGCAACTGGCATGGCCGAAGGAGGAGACTTGTTTCTCCTTGACATGGGCGAGCCAGTTAGAATTGCCGATCTTGCCCGTCAAATGATCGAATTATCTGGCCTTCGTTTACGAGATGAAAAAAACTCAGACGGAGATATAGAAATTGAATATACTGGTTTGCGACCAGGTGAAAAATTATATGAAGAACTTTTAATCGATACCCAAGATCAGCCTACTCAGCATCCTTTAATTCGACGCGCTTGTGAGCTTAACCCACCTGACAATCATCTTTTACCACTTTTAAAAGAGCTTGAAGATGCCCTAACTCGTTGGGATGAAAAAGATACAAGTGATTTGCTCGTAAAGCTGGTGCCAGAGTATCATCGTGAAAATCATGTCCACGAATCTAACTAAAATGGATCTTTCCTCAATTCCAATCAAATTAAAATCATTCTGTTTGAGATATGTTCCTCCATTAACAGCGCGTAATTTGTGGCTGTTCATAGCAAGTGCTGTCGCAATCCAAAATATCGTTGTATTTTATACAAGTCAAAATGAATCAATGGCCGTATTTTCCGTCTTAATTTGGGGCGGTGCGGTCATCTGCATGGAAGATCTCATTGAAAAAGTGCACCCTCAGCCCAATCCCGCAATAGCTATCCTGGCCTCAATAATATTGTTATTTGTCTTATTAAGAACGTCGCTCATATTACATGCCGATGGTGTTCTATTCCTTTTAGCACCATTAGCTGCTGTTGCGCTGGTTCTATTAATCGAAAAACCACATTCTATATTTAAATTTCGAGATTCGCTTTTATGCATGCTTTTATTTCCTGCTAATGCGTTGCTAAATCGTGTCATACCTGAATATCCTATGAGCTTGCTCACGGCACGACTGTCTGCCTTTTGGTTGTCTATTTTAGGTTTAGATCCATTGGTTAATGGTCGAGAAGTACTTTTAGAAGGCGGAGGTGTCACTGTTTTGGGCGCATGCAACGGTCTTGATATGATTTCTCAAGTAATGTGTATATCATTTATTTTCTTACTTGCTTTTCGTTTAAGGTCGTTAACTTCACGAATTTTAATAACTTTGCTTGCCCCCTTAGTTGGATTGTTTTCAAACACACTTCGCATAGCCTTGCTCACAATATTTAGTGCAAATGGTTCGGGTAAGGGCTATGGATTTTGGTTTGACTTCTTTCATAAGGATACAGGATCTTTAATTTTTTCAGGTCTAGCAGTTTTTATTTTTGGAACTATTTACATGAGATTTCTTGAGCACGAGCTTGGACCTGAATCTCTTATCGTTGAATCAAATCAAGATTCAACTCCTAATCAAGAAACAGGATCTTTATGAATCTCAAAAGTTTTTACGGAATCTTGGCTTTGCTTTCAACAGTAGCGGCAACTCAGTCAATGATTTTTCCGCGTTGGCCAGATGCCTCAAAAATTTCTACTGAAAAAATAGATCAATTCATGGCAAATATTTCTTCTAATGGGCACACTGTGAAACCTTCTACTACGCTAGGCAATCACTCAGATTATAACGTGTCCCACACATCTATAATTAGCTCAAAGATTAACTCTAATTCAGATCTATTATTTACTAACGTGCAAGTACGTGATCGAAAAGATCTTAGTGTTTCCCATATTACCGAGTCTATTAAATCACTTCAATTGACGAAGTCTGCCATTATGAGTAAGCAACCTCCTTATTTCCTATCTGATACACAACCATCGGGAACAACCTATCAAACCTGCTTTGTTCAAGGTAATCCTTGGCCGTTTGGTTTGGCCGTCAATCAAGATACGCTAACTTTAGCCGTGGATCAAGCAAAGTCGCTCGAAACTAATCTGGCAATTAAACGCTTTCTCGGTCTCAGTCCAAGTCGTAATTATCAATGCATTTTAATTACCCTTAAAACAACTTTGCCTATCAAAGAAGGCAACCAAATGTGGCTTGACGTGCTTCATCAATTTCAAAATACATTTAACAATAAAAAGTAAATTTATGGCTTTTTGGAATAAACTACAAAAATTATCAAGCAACTTGGATAAGCCTGTGCAGACACAGGATCCTCTATATACACAGCCTTTGATTTATAGTTGGATACTAAATAATCAATTGGCTATAGGACCAATGCCAAGAAGAACATTCCAATGGAATCAGCTAGAAGATGTAGGATTCAAGACCAGATTCAGCTGCTGCTATCCTCTGGAGAATGTATTTGCACCTATTCCGGCTGATTGGTTTTCTGCTAATGTTCCTTTGCCTGACCATAGAAAGCAGGAGGCCCTTGATATTGATAGACTAAGGTTAGCCTTGAATACTGCTGAAGAGTTAGTGATTAATTCAGCACCTGTATACTTACATTGCTTTGCTGGACAAGAAAGATCATCCTTATTGGCTGTTGGGTTAACAGCAAGGATTAAAAAGATTGATGTTTTTTCAGCATTAGAATGGGTAAGACGCTGTCATCCAATATCTGCACCAAGTTATGAATACCTTGAAATTTTGGAAAATATTTTAAAAACTGATTCAAGATTTCTAAATTAAGTTTTTAATTATCTTTATTGCGACGGAAAATTTTAGATATCCAATTATTTTTTTCTACTGACTTCTTGATACGATTAGATGTTGGCAATCCATAGTTTGTAGGTTTTTCCGTTGATAGCTTATCTTTTTTGGCTTCAGTGGTACCAAGCCCTGCATCAATATAGCGCCCTATACCTGAATTGGTATAACGGTCTGAGTTGGGTGATGCTGACTTAGTCATGTACGAGTCACGATATCGCTTGATGTAATTGCTTATACCATATGATTTTGAACTTTGCTTGCCGTAACTATCTGTATATGCATAAGCATAGTGATAATAATATCCATATTCATAGCCGTAATCGTTGAGGCGGCTTGGGAAGTTGACTTGGTTGCAAATGATCCCCAAAAGATCCACGCCAGTCGCTTTAATGCGACGTGCTGCTTGAGGTGCGAGATTGCGATTGACTTTTCCGAGGCCAACCAGAAAGAGTATGCCATCTAATTTTTCACCCAATAGAATTGGGTCAGATAGCATTAAACAGGGTGGTGCATCAAATAGAATAATGTCGTAATCAGACATTGCCCTTAACTCATTAATTACTTCGGCGCACCTAGTGGAATTAAGAAGTTTGGCCGGGTCTGGTGGCTTAGGGCCGGCCGGCAGCACATCAAGATTATCTTGTAGGCTGATGATCAGTGAACTGATAGGAATACTAGAGTCTGAAAGAACAGACGAAAAGCCTTCTCCTGAAGCCATTCCAAGATATCGTGCTTGCATCGGCAGACGCATGTCAGCATCTACAACGAGAACTTTAAGGCCTAGGTCTGCTAATGTTCGTGCAAAAATACTTACTGATGTTGATTTGCCTTCACCTTGAGTTGAGGATGTAACTCCTACAAGTCTGATGTTATGATCAGCCCTCAGTAGGCGAAAGGTTGTAAAGAGACTGCGTAAAGATTCTTTAATTGCAAATCTTTCGCTAGCAGACATTTTGGAAATACTTGTAGCAATATCAACTCCCGGTTCTAGGGGTAGATAGGGTATCAAGCCTAGGACAGGAAGTTGTAATTCTTTTTCGGCTTCCATAGGAGTATGGAAAACGTTATCTGTTTTTTCACGAAGTATTGCAGCTCCAACACCAGAGAGCAACCCAAGCATTATGGCCTGTAAAAGATTCTTTTTGATGTCAGGCTGAACTGGAGTGTCTCCAAAGTTGGGGGGGGAAATTACTTGCCAAGGAGTGATAAAGCGTGATCGTTCAAGCTTATAATTTTCTTTAGCTCTTAGATAGGATGCATAGTTTTCTTTTGCGCTAGAAAGCTTTGAGACTATTTTTTCATATTCTCTTAGCATTTTAGGACTGTTTTTAAAATTTCGATTATATAACATAATTTGTCTATTTACTTCGTCTTGCTGAGATTTGTTGGCAAATAATTTGACTCGAATAGAGTCGGATTTTTGCGACTCTACCACTGGGATTAGGGCATTTTTCCTGGCTAAAATAGATTGTACGATAGGGGAATCTTCTTTGTAGGTTGCCCTGGCTTGGGCAAGCTGTAATTCAAACTCGTTGAGCTGATCTGATGGCGTTTTAACATCATTTATATTTTCGGCTATTTTTTCTTGTCTTCCAGGAATCAGTGCGCTATTGTTGCCAAGTTGATTGATCGCTGATGGGGCTCCACTTGGAGTAAAGGTTAGGTAACCTGACTCGACAGATTTGAGTTGACTTTCGAGTTGGGCTTGCTCAACTTGTAAGCTTTGCCACTCATTAGAAAGGGAATTGCGACGATTTTCTATCGTGGAGACAACGGCAATTGGATCCACCATTTTATTGGCTTCACGGAAGCGGCTTAGTTGGGTTTCCAGTGAAGCAACTTCACGTAAAATTGCCGGCGCTTGTTGGTCAAGATATTTGACGCCCGAATCAAGGGTTGCTTGGCGCTGGGAGAGAGAAAAGGCTACATAATCGTTCGCTAATGCGGCAAGTACGGCTTTACCTTTGGTTGGATCTGGCCAACGCAAATCCACTGTAATCACATTTGGAGCACCAGGAATAGTTTCCATATTGAGATTTTTGGCAATCTCTTCGCTCGATAGTCCAAGTCTGGTGGCAACGGGTGATATTAGATAGGGGCTGCGGAGAAGTACGATGAGACTGGGTACATCTATTCTCTGTTTATAACGTGCAATGGCTTCTAACTTCCCACCGTCTCCAGCTACAGGCGAGCCGCCTTCGTCAAATGGGCTGCTGATTTGAAGCTGAAAAGCTCCTTGGTAAACGGGACTGAAAATCCTTTCGCGAATTGTGTTGACAGCAAGGGCACCTGATACAAGTGCAGATGTGAAAAGGAAAAGGGTTTGTCGGCGCTTGATGGTGCGCAGAATATTTTGAATTCCACCTTCTCTGCCATCGCCAGCCAAAGGCGACATACCTTGTTGGAGTTGTTCAGTGGGGCCGCCTTCCAGGGATCGGGTACCCATTGGCACCAGTCCATCTAAAGTAGGGTCGCCCCCAGGCGCTGGAAGCAGGGGGGCACCGGCTCGGGTCACGGCATTTCGTTTCAAATCCTACCGACTCTAGGCCCAACTCGGGACCAAAGTGCTGCGTTGGTGATCGCTTTCGCTTTCGGCCTCAGACTCTCCAGTTGTTATCGGTTAAGGTTCCCCAACGAACCTATGGTTTTTGTGAGGAACTCTAGTCTAGACAACCAGTCTCAAGTCCCCTTGCCTGGCCTGCCGGCACCCCAGGCACATTGCTTGGGGCGCTGGGTGGCCTTATCTGCGACCGTTTCCCTAGTGTGCTCGCCTGGGGGTCTTATTGCGGCTCCCCTGACAGGCACTCCTGCAGGGGCAGATACCGGCATGCCAGCGTTGCGTATTCAGAACATTCATACGCCACCACCCAATTCATCTGGGCCTGGATATCTGGAACGCAGGCCAGCTCCATTGCCGATGCCGGCTCCTGAGCGATCGCTTTCTCTCCCCGAGCTTTATAGCGATCTCTACACGCTTGGTCCGGGTGACACACTTCAGCTCAATTTTTTGGATCCTGAAGCTAAGTCCCTCAATGGCACATTTGGTATTTTAGCTGATGGCACAACCACATTGCCATTGGTTGGTTCTGTCCAATTGATTGGTCTCACCATCGGTCAAGCAACCCGTTGGTTGACGTCGCTTTATTCCAAGCAGCTAGTCCGTCCTCAGTTAACTCTAACTCTCACGGCTCCCAGGCCCGTAAAAGTGACGATAGTGGGAGAAGTGTCCCGTCCCGGCCTCTATCCTCTTGGGTCTATTTCTAATCCTGTAGAGGCCATTCAAACGGCAGGGGGTGTTACTTTAAATGCAGATGTTCGTAATATACGTCTGCGACGACTGGCCGGTTCGGCTGGCGCTCAAAAAGAGACAACGCTCAATCTTGCAGACCTGTTTGCCAATGGTAATCAACTGCAAAATCCGGTGTTGTTTGATGGAGACACTATTATCGTTTCCCGTGCCATCCAGCCGGTACCAGAGGAGGTCTTAGCGATTGGCCAAACGAATTTGGCGCCACTGTCCATCAGTGTGACTGTGATCGGGGAGGTGAAGTCGCCTGGGACGGTTTCCTTGCCTTCCAATACTCCACTCATCGAAGCTCTTTTCCGATCGGGAGGCTTGATTAGGCGTCGCGCCCAGGCCAACAATATTGAATTAGTTCGTTTTAATCGAAACGGCACTACGACCCGTCAGATGTTTGCCTATAAAGAAGATTTACCTGTCTCTAATCTCACGAATCCACCCTTACGCAATGGTGACACTATTATTGTTCGCAGTAACCTCTATGGCAAGGCCTTGAATTTGTTCAATGATCTGGCCGAGCCCCTCGGCGCTATCAATAGTATCTTCAGCTATGCTAATTATTGGAATTACTGGAATAATAACAATAATAATAACTAGCGGTAACAATATTTGCTGACATGATTTTTGTCCTTTCCATCTTCTTAATTGCCATGAGTCATTTTAGCCACCCTCTTAATACCCGAGCCGTGGCTTGGGCCCTTCTCTCCCAGTCCCTCTGGCTCCCAGTTGTAGGCATTGATCTACACGACCGCTGGCAAGCGGAGTTCCTCCGTTCTCGGCCCCTCGCCCTCCCCCAAGCCGAGTTGGCGGCTTCCCTGCCCCCGGCTCCTTTGGTGAATCCGGTCGAAAGGTCTCCCCTTTCCCGGGAAGCTCAATCGAATACTTCAGCCTCTGGAGTCCTGCTGGGCGCCTCTTCTCCGGCAGCCCATGCCCAGGTAGGACACCTGCTTGACCCAGCTGAACAGGTTGCTCCGGTCGGCCAGTATGTGATGACCCAGCGACCGTTCAAGTTCGCTACGCCCACTGCCTCCCCCCATGCAAGTGGCACCCCGTCCCCAGTCGTGGCTCCCCTTGCCAGCGCCTCCCGCTACGACCTGTTGCAGCGTTCGTTCACGCCTGCGGAGCTCCTAGGGGGGACCTTGACATTGAAGGATCTGCAGGCTGCCCCAACCCCGTCGGTCGCCCTTTCTGAACGGGCCCGTCTTGCCCGTTCTTCCGATCCGTTGGCTCCCCTGCCCCAGGCCTGGCGTGAACCGATGCGTCGCGCCCTCAATGCAATCAATATCCCTTCGCCCCTGAAGCCCTCCGCCCAGCTGGAGGCCGCCCGCGTGGTCCACGTGCCCTCCATGAAGGTCTCCCGTGCGACGGCAGTCCCCTTGGTGTTGCAGTCCGATGGCAGCGTTGATCTGCTGTCAAAACCGGAGGATCCGGCAGTCCTGGAGGCTATCCGCGGTTGGAGTGGTCGCCAGGATCTCCCCGCTTCGGGTCGTCTGGCGCCCGCGATCGTGCATGTTGAACCTCTCAAGGAGTTGCCACCGCTGAGTTCGATTTCGGTTAAGACCCAGGCTAAGCCCCATTCTTCAGGCCCCATGGGGAAGGCCTCGCCCGCTTCGCCGGCCATGGGTTCGCCAGACCCAGCGGTTGCGCCCACTGCAGAGGCTTCGGTCCCGGCTCGTGTACCCGTTGTTGCTCCGGTCTCCGAACTCCGTGGCGAGCCCCCTGCGCCCCAACCGCCCGTGGCGGCGGAAGCCCCGAGTCCCGCCCCGCCCTCCGCAGCCCCGGCTCCGTCGGCTCCTGTGGCTCCAGCCCCCGAGGTGCCTCCGGCGCCCGCGGCCAGTGCCCCTCAGGCCTCATCCCCGGCCCCTTCCTCGCCCCAGCCTGCTTCGTGATGTTCCCCTCTCTTGGTGCCAGGTTGACCATGGGCGTTTCTGTTGCCCTGGCGGCAGCCACCCCATCGGTTTTCGCCCAGGGCCTCGTACCTCTGGCACCTTGGCATCAGGTGGCTCCTCAGGCCCCTGCAGCCTCCTGGATCCCCTTTGCTGATCCACGAGTCAATCCCCTGGCCTGGCGTCCGGTATCCCGTTACGACGCAGTGCCTCCACCCCAACAACCTGAAGCGGCTTTAGAGACAACCGTTCCCGTGGTCGACCCTGCGACGCAGCCCGGGCCGATCTTTGGCATTGGAACAGGTATCCACTCCTTTGCTGGGGATCGCACCAGTCCCGTGGTGACCGGGCGCCTTGGCTATGCCTTCGGTGAGGGGTTCGGGGTTTCCTTACGGCCCACTTACATCTTCTTGAACAGGGACCTGCAGGGGGTTGATAACAGCGATGGAGCTTTTCAGATGCCCCTCACCCTTGATTTGTTCCCCCGTGCGCTCTTCTCGCCCTACATCGGAGCTGGCCTGGCCACCAATACCGATACTAGCCACACGACCGATGCCATGCTCACGGGGGGCATGGACCTAAATCTCGTGCGCCATCTATCCCTTGGGTTGAATATTAATTATATCTTCCAGCCCGCACAAAACGATAGTGACTGGGAGGCCATGGCTTTGCTTTATTTTCGTTTTTAGAAGCGGCTGATGATCGTTTGATCGGAGATAATGCAGAACTGGGTTTACGACTCGGCCACGGCCTCAATGGAAGCGGCAATTTGCTCCCGTTGCTCGTCGTCGTAACCCCATCGCTCCAGAAACTCCACGTCTTGCCCTTCGCCCCGGGTGCCGGCTAGCAGGGTTTCCAGTCGCAGCTTGACGAGATTGGGTTCCAGTAAGCGCAGCAATTCGCGACTGCGTTCGCTAACCCGTTGGGAGGCCAGGGCTGCCACCCGGTCCTGATTGCGCTCGTGATGCACCACCATGGCTGTGCTCATGGCCAGATTTCGGGCAGTCAGATCCACGACTCCCTCTCCCGCCAGACGCAGGCTTTGGATCAGGGCCTCGGGCATGCGATCCATCAGGGGCCCTTCCCCTGCCATCGCCACCACGAAAAACCCCCTCGCCCCATCGCGGCTCGCCACCAAATCCCCGACCCGTTCGCTCAGCACCTCATCGCTCAAAACATCCTGTTCCCATTCCTCCAGCCACTGGCTCGCCAGAGCCATGGCTTCTCGAAAGCCGATGGGCGTCGCGACGACATGGTCTTCATGGCTGGGGTCGGTCAGGGGGGTGCTCATGGGTTGCCAATGTTGGGCTGGTCGGCAGGGCAGCCCGGGGGCTGTCAATGTTGAGGATATGGATTCCACTCTCCCAGTTGCTAGCCCCAACGATTTCCGTTCTGGGTTTGTCGCCCTGATCGGGCGGCCGAACGTCGGCAAATCCACCCTTCTCAACCAGCTGGTCGGTTCCAAGGTGGCCATCACCTCCCCAGTGGCCCAGACCACCCGCCATCGCTTGCGGGGCATCCTCACCACCCCTGGGGCCCAGATTGTTCTGCTTGATACTCCTGGCATCCACAAGCCCCACCATCTCCTCGGGGAGCGTTTGGTTCGCAGTGCCCGCACCGCCATTGGCGAGGTGGATCTTGTGTTGCTGTTATTAGATGGTTCCCAGCCCCCAGGCGGCGGCGATGCCTTCATCGTCGAACTGCTGCGCCAGGGTGGCTTTGCCGTGCAGGTCGCCCTCAACAAGAGCGATCAGCTCGATCCCGATCGGCGTCTTGCCGTGGCAGGGGAATATCGCCAATTGTTAGTTGGCCCTGTCGCCGACCCGCTGGCGGGAACCAATGCACGCCAACCCTGGCCTTTGCACCTGTGTAGTGCCCTGACGGGTGAGGGTACCGAGGCGCTTGTCAAGGCCCTGAGCCTGGCTTTGCCGCTAGGGCCCCACCTTTATCCGGCCGATGCCGTGACAGATCAGCCCGAGCAGCTGTTACTCGAGGAGCTGATCCGGGAGCAGGTTCTGCACTACACCCGGGAGGAGGTCCCCCATTCGGTGGCCGTCCGGGTCGAGCGGATGGAGGAGGATGGACCCAGGTTGGCGGTGCTGGCCACCGTGGTGGTGGAACGCAGTAGCCAGAAGGCCATCGTGATCGGCAAGGGCGGGCAGATGCTGCGTCGCATCGGGGAGGGGGCCCGCATGTCCATGCAGAAGCTGTTGGACGGGCCCGTGTATCTGGAGCTTTTCGTCAAGGTGGTGCCCCATTGGCGTCGCAGTCCCACCCGGCTGGCGGAACTCGGCTACAACACCGACTGACAGGATGGGAGCGGCTGACCCTTCCCCTGGCCCTTGAGTCCCTTGAGTGATTTTCCGCCCGCCACCATCGAGGCGTTCCTGTGCTCCTGCGCGGGGGAGTGGATTGCCCTTCGCAGCCAGTTCGCTCCCCTTAATCCCAGCCAGGACGATGACGCCTGGCATGATTCCGAGCGGGGTGAGATCAAGGTGGACTATCTGGCCCCAGCCTGCAGCGAGGCCCCAGGAGGCCTGCGGGTCACCGCACCGGGGGGCACTGTCACCACCTTGACCTTCCTGGCGGATGGCCAGGTCCTCTTGGCCTCCTCCTCCCAGGAAACAACTGCGGGCACCTGGCAATTCTGGCCTGACGGCACGATGGAACTGGGCTCTCCCTGGGGAGACGGCAAGGTCAGTGAGCGGATCTGGTTTGCCAAGCCCAATCTGCGCCTGCGCAGCAGCCTGGCGCACCGGGCGGATGGGAAGCCTGGACGGGCCAGTTTCAGTACGGAGATTCGCCGCGTCAGTCGCCCGCCCTCCCAAGCCCTGTGATGCGGTTTCGCTGATGCGACTGGACGTCGTCAGTCTGTTGCCGGAGGCTTTCCTGCCCCTACGGCAGCTTGGGGTCATCGGCCGTGCCTTTACTGCTGGCATCGCTGAACTCCATACCCATAACCCCCGTGATCACGCCACGGATCGCTACCGCAAGGTCGATGATCTGCCCTATGGGGGCGGCGTGGGCATGGTGCTCAAGCCCGAGCCCGTGTTTGCCGCCTTTGAGGCGATTCCGGCACGGATGCGCCGCCGTGTCCTGCTGATGAGTCCCCAGGGGCAGCCCCTGCGGCAGGCGGATCTGCTGCGTTGGGCCGAGAACTACGACCAGTTGGTGTTGCTCTGTGGCCATTACGAAGGTTTTGATGAGCGCATCCGGGGCCTGGCGGATGAGGAGGTCTCCATGGGTGATTTTGTGCTGACCGGTGGCGAATTACCGGCCATGACGGTGATCAATGGTGTAGTGCGCCTGTTGCCGGGCACGGTGGGCAAGGCGGCCTCGTTGCAGGACGAAAGCCATCGCGATGGCCTGTTGGAACATCCCCATTACACCCGCCCTGCCCTTTTCCGGGGCCAGGAAGTGCCCGAAGTCCTGCGCAGTGGCGACCATGGCGCCATTGACCAATGGCGCCACCAGCAGAGCCAGGAGCGCACCCGCCTGCGTCGACCCGACCTCTATGCCCGCTGGTTGGAGGGGGTTTTAGCCAAGGGGCCTGCCCGCCTGGAAGACTGGCCTGGGACGCTGGCTTCCACGGAGGTAAGCATGGATCTGCGGATCGGCAACGGCTACGACATTCATCGCCTGATCCAGGGTCGTGACTTAATTCTTGGGGGCGTCCGGCTGGAGCATCCCGAGGGGCTGGGGCTCGATGGCCATAGTGATGCGGACGTCTTAGTGCATGCGGTGATGGATGCCCTGCTTGGGGCCCTGTCCCTTGGGGACATCGGTCGCCATTTCCCCCCGGAGGACAGCCGTTGGCAAGGGGCCGATAGTCTTGAACTGCTGCAGAAAGTGGTGGCTCTGGTGGCGGAGCGGGGTTGGCGTGTGCTGAATGTAGATGCGGTGGTGATTGCCGAACGGCCCCGACTCAAGCCCCACATCGACGCCATGCGGGCGGCAATGGCGGTCCATCTTGGGGTCGAACCGGAGCAGGTGGGGGTGAAGGCCACCACGAATGAGGGACTAGGACCGGAGGGGCGCGAAGAGGGTATTGCTTGTCACGCCGTGGCCCTGCTGGCCAGGCCCTGAGCCATGGCTTTCCCCCCAGGGTTGGGTGATTCCGATCACGATCTCGATCTCGATCGCCGCCGTCGCTTGGGCCTGGTGGAGGCTGTGTGGGGCGAGCACAAAAGCCCCTCGCAGATCGCCGCCATCATCAAGGCCATGCGGTCCGCTGGCGAGCTGGTTCTGGTGACGCGGGTGTCCGAAGAACAGGTTGCAGCGGTGTTGACCCTGCTGGGGCCCGAAGGGGATGTCCTCGAAGGGATATGGCATCACCAGGAGGCCCGTTGCCTCACCCTTCCCGCCCTGCCGGTTCCGGACCCTGGCCTGGGGACCGTGGCGATTCTGGGAGCAGGCAGCAGTGATCTGGCCGTGGCTTCAGAAGCCCATCTCGCCCTGGCCTGCCACGGGGTGGCCAGTGATCTGATCTTGGACGTTGGCGTGGCCGGTTTGCACCGTTTGCTGGGCCGCCTCGCTGGTTTGGGGCGTTATCGCGTGTTGATCGTCTGTGCCGGTATGGAGGGCGCTTTGCCAACCGTGGTGGCGGGTTTATTGCCCCAGCCGGTGATCGGGGTACCCGTGTCGGTGGGGTATGGCGTCAGCAAGGGCGGGCGGGCCGCTCTCCAGGGCATGTTGGCCAGTTGTGCCCCAGGCCTGACGGTAGTGAACATCGACAATGGCTATGGGGCCGCGATGGCGGCCCTGCGGATTCTCCAGGCCCCCAGAGGGGACGGGGGCTGAAGCCATGCCTTGGATCAGGCCTGGAAGGCAAAACTCAGAGATGTTGCATCTGCGGATAGGCGGTCAGGAGATCCTCCTGGCTGAGCACTTCGCCCCGACCTTCCGGCTGCCAGATCACCTCAAGGGCCAGCAGATCCTCCGAGCGCACCGAACCGAGGCGCTGGAGCGATTCCCGCAGGTCCTCGGCCGTGCCGGAACCTTTGAGATCCAGTTTGGATCGACTTGCCACCAACAACGTCACCGCGATGAAATCGCTGGTGGCATCGCTCTGGCCGGCGACCCCATCACTGGTTTCGATGTGGCGGCGGCCCGAGACATTGGCCGTCAGCTCCCGTTCCAGTTTGCTGCGCTCCTGCATCGAGAGCCGGTTGAAGGTGGCCTCTGCGGAGGTAATCGGGATCTGGCCGAGTTCGGAGTTGGCATAAACCCAGAGTTCCGGGTTGCGTAACAACGAAAGGGTGGTCTCCTGGAGAACCCGCTGCAGCCCGCTACTGGTGGACGTATCGGCGCTTTCCGCCATGCGACGTAAATCGGTTTGCAGCACCTTGGCTGAGGCCAGCAGCCCCACCTGGACTGAGGCCACGGAAACACCGCTTGCCCCCAGGCTGTCCTGGCCATCGCGCCCGGGCAGGCTGGCCGTGCCACCACCACCTCGAAGGGAACTGAGCATCAACCCAACGACGGCCATCAGCACCAGGAAGGCGAGTAGTCCGCTGCCGCCGAAGCCGAAGATCGGCACAACGAATGGGGCGCTATAGCCACCGCCGTAGTAGCCACCGCCGCCGTAATAACCGCCGCCGCCGCCGTAATAGCCGCCTCGGGGGTAATAAGAGCCACGGGGATAACCGCCACCGGATCCGCCGGAGCGGTTGCCATAACTCCGGGGGGCTGACGGAGCCGATCGGAAGCTGCCGCCCCCGATGCGTCCGCCGCTGGCCGCAAGGCTGGAAGCGGGATGGGCAAGCAACAAGGTGGTCAGAAGCATTGGCACCACCATCAAGCCGGCGAAGCGCCGTAGCAATCGGGGACCCATAGGAGTTCCAGAGGTTGAACCGAAATCTAGATACCCCCCCCCACGATGGTGACCACCTCCAGCACATCGGATTCCACAACCTGTTGCTGGTTCCAGTGGGCCCGGGCCAGGATCGCGCCGTTGAATTCGACGACCACCAGCTCGGGCCGGTAACCGAGGCTCTTGAGGAGGCCCTGCAGCGACTGGCCCGAAGCACATCGATACGGCTCACCGTTCACCTGCACGGTGATGGCAGTTGGTTCCTGATCTGGGAAATCAGGGTCTGGGGGGTCAGGCGGGCTCAAGGGGGGGCTCGAGTTGGTGCAGCAACGTCCTAGTGATCAAAGCGGGGCTGGAGGCCTCGGTGAGGGCCCTGACGACAGCGACCCGGGTGGCACCGGCGGTCTGGACCTCGGCCAGATTGTTGGCGTCGATGCCGCCGATGGCGAAGAAGGGGACCGGACATTCGTGGGCCGCAGCGGCCACATAAGCCAGGCCCACCGGCTCCCGACCCGGTTTTGTGGGGGTGGCCTGCACCGGGCCGACACCGACGTAGTCACAGCCATCCGCCACGGCCTGGCGCAGTTCGGTAATGGCGTGGGTGCTGCAGCCGATCAGCCGTTCGGGTCCTAACAATCGCCGGGCCATGGGCACCGGCAGATCCCCCTGGCCGAGATGGACCCCATCGGCGTCGACGGCCAGGACGAGGTCGATGCGATCGTTGATCAGAAAAAGAGCGCCGTAATCCTGGCAAAGGCGACGCAGTTCCCGGGCCTGTTCCAAGCGCTGTCGGTCATCGAATTCGACCCCGTCCACCGTGAGCCCTGGCTTGGCGCGGTACTGCACCAGCCGCAGTCCGGCTTGGAGGCATTGCTCCACGATGGAGGCCAGCCCGGGTACCGGCGAAGTCACGAGATAGAGCCGACTGCTGGCCAGGCGGATGCGGCGATCATCCTTGCCCTTGCTGGCGCGCAGCAGGGCGACCTCAAGATCGTAGAGGCTGTACCGGCAGGTGGCGGCGGCGGCGGCCAGGTCGCCATCGACCAGTCGCCCGAATTCTTCGAGCACCCGCAGGGCTTCCTGGACCCGGGCGGCGTTGGCGGCGACGATCGCCGGGCCGTCGAGACGGCCGGCCTGGGCTGGGTGAGCCAGGCCCGTGGCCGGGTCGCCGGCGGCATCGCGGGCGAATTTATAACGCTCGCCATGGAGCAGGCCCAGGTGCTGGCGCAGATCCTTGCAGCGCCAGACAAGATCGGGCCGTTCCAGGGCAAAGCGGGCCCATTCCTCCATGACCCGCAACCCTTCTCGGGCGCGATCCAGGTTGGCGTCGATCAGGCGTTCAATCGGGGCCTGGGCCGCAGGGGGCAAGGACATGGGGCTGGCGAGGGGCGCAGAAGAAGGGTTCTGGTCCCAATCGGCGGATCTGACTAGGCTGGAGGTCTAACGCCGAACCAGGATGGCCGTCGAGTCGGGACAACACGCCAACCCACCGTTGGCCACTGTCTACCAACCCAAAGGCGCTGGCGCCACGGTTTCCCGATCCTATGGGTCGGCCCCCGCCCCTTCTTCTGTGGGTACCATGGGGGGGGATAACCCAATGGGGGTTTTGATTTCAGGGATCCTGTTGCTTGGAGGCATCGCCCTGTTCATCGGTTGGGGACTCACCCACGCCTATCCGACCACCTGATGCGGCGAGGATCTGGCGAGCCTCTTGGGCGTCCCTGCCGATCTGGTCAGTTAGTGCGGCCAGATCGGCAAAACGTTCCTGGCGGCGCAGCAGCCGGATTGGTTCGACCACCAGGCTGGCCCCCCCCAGATCCAGCTGGCGGTTCAGCAGGTGCACCTCCACGGCCGACGGGGCGGTGGGGTCAATGGTGGGTTGGGGACCCAGGTTCATCACGGCGGCCATGGGCCCCTCCGATCCCCCCACCCTCCAGGCCCAAGCGGCGTAAACCCCCTCCAACGGAAGGAACTTGCGACCATCCACCTGCAGATTGGCAGTGGGCCAGCCCAGCTGGCGCCCCAGGCCCCGCCCGGTTACCACCCGGCCCCGGAAGCGGTAGGGGCGATCGAGCAGTCGTCTGGCCTCCTCCAGATCCCCCCTGGATAGGGCTTGGCGGATGCGGCTACTGCTGAGCCGCTGGGACTGGTCCCACAGCATGGGCACTACCTCGACGGCAATGCCGTGGCGCCCTCCCAGCCGTACCAGATCGTGGCAATCGCCGCTGCGCTTGGCACCAAATCGGAAGTTTTCACCGACTGCGATGCGGCGGGCATCCAGTTGATGCCCCAACACCTCCTGCACAAAGGCGTCCGGGCTAAGGCTGGCCAAAGCCAGGGTGAAGGGCACGAGCACCAGCTGGCGGATGCCCAGGGGTTCGAGCAATTCGAGTTTTTCCTCTGGCATGTCCAGCCGCAGCCGGGTCTCCCCATGGAGGACCTCGCGGGGGTGGGGCCAGAAACTCACCACCGTCGGCACCAGCGGAGCTGGTCTGGGGCTGACGGCCGCGATGACACGGCGATGGCCGGCGTGCAGGCCATCGAAACTACCCAGCGCAATCGCAGTGGGCCTAAGGGCCTCGGAGGGCGTATGGAGGGAAATCACCACCGGTTCATCGGGATGGTCGAGCCCCGCTCTCGCCGACTTGATCCTTCCATGGCAAGTTTGGGAGACTGCCCAGGGGCTTTCATGGCCGATTCTGTTGATTTACAAACCATCTCCTTCGTCTTGCGCCGAGTTGGCTGGATTCGCTTCTGGACCCAGTTGGTGCTGGGCGTGGTGGTGGTCGGGGTCCTGACGTTTAACAGCATTGGTAGCCGTGTCGTCGCCAATGCTGATCGGGCCTTGGGTCTGGGTCCGGGGCTCTCGTTATCCACCCTGTCGTTTTTCGTACTGCTCTGGAGTCTCTGGCAGGGCTGGTTGGTGGTCCGCTGCGGGCGGGCCTTGGCCAGTCCGGTGAAGCCCAGCAAGGGGGAGACCAGCCGATTGATCAAAAGGGGTCTGATCGCAGACCTGATCGGCCTCACCCTGGCTGCGGTTGGGTACCAGGCCTTAGCTGGCAGCCTATTTCTGCAAGCCTCGCTCCAGGCTCCGGGCCTGTTTGGACCCATGGTGGCCCCGGGGATGGGCCAGGGGGCCGTTAGCACTTTCCCGATTACCTCAATCGAGATGCTCTCGGTGTTGAGCAACACCCAGGTGTTGTTCGCCCACCTGATTGGCCTGGGCTTCACCCTCTGGATGCTGCAGAGGATCCACCGTCGGGCCTGAACCCGGTCAGGGCGATAGCGGGGGGCAAGGAGCTGGCCTCCCCCCGCCAGAACAGCTCCGGTTGTAGAGGGGTCAGGGAGGCGCCGCCCTCGGCGATCCACGCAACATCCGTGGGCCATTCCGCCGGGTCTGGCAGGGCCGCCTCGCTGTCATCGGCCACCTCACCGGCAAGCCAGTAGTAGGTGCGCCCCCGGGGATCCTGGCGCCGGTCGAATTGATCCACATAGCGCCGAACCGCCGTACGGCACCAACGCAGCGGACCGATTTCGGCGGCAGGCCGGGCGGGGACGTTGAGATTGAGCAGCAGGCCCGGTCGCCATGGGTGGCCAAGCATGGCCTCGGCCACATCGAGGGCCATCACGGCGGCGGCCCCGAACTGGCGCCACTGGAAGTCGGCGCTGCTGACGGCCAGGGCGGGGAAGCCTTCGATGGCCCCTTCCATGGCCGCCGAGACGGTGCCGGAATAGAGGACGTCGGTGCCGAGGTTGGGGCCGTGGTTGATGCCCGAGAGCACCAGATCGGGGGGCTGCTCCATCAGACTGAACAGGGCCAGCTTGACGCAGTCGGAGGGGGTGCCGCTGCAGGCCCAGGCGGTGACACCCGCGGCAAACAGCTCGTCGGCCCGCTCCGCCCGGATGGGGCTTTGCAAGGTGAGGCCATGGCCCGTGGCGGACCGTTCCTGGTCGGGGCAGACCACGGTGACCCGGTGACCACGGCCTACGGCTTCGGCCGCCAAGGCCTGGATTCCCTTGGCGAAAACGCCGTCGTCATTGCTGATCAGGATGCTTAAACCAGCCATGGTCGGGCCCGGAACTCCCGCACCGTAGGTGCAGCCCGCAGCTTCCTACAGTTCGATTCTGTTTTCCTTCCGCCGTGAGCGCCACCGTCAGCCTGCAGCAGCTCACCGACCAGTTGGCGGATCTGGAATCCGAGTCGGTGGAGGCGATTGACGCCGCCGCCACGGAGACTGATCTCGAGGCATTCCGCGTCAGCCTGCTGGGAAAGAAGGGCCGCCTTTCGGCCATTCTGGGCAGCATGGGCCGGCTAGGGCCCGATGAACGTCCTTTAGTGGGCCAGCGGGCCAATGGGCTCAAAGAACGGGTCCAGGCCCAGCTGGAGGACCGCATGGATCGGCTGCGGTCGTCCGCCATGGCGGATCGATTGGAACGGGAACGGCTGGATGTCACGGCACCACCGAGCTTCATCCCACCCGGCCATCGCCATCCGCTGATCGCCACGACCGAAGAAATCGTCGATATCTTTGCCGGGCTTGGCTACCGCGTGTCCGAGGGGCCGGAGATCGAAAGCGATCACTACAACTTCACCGCCCTCAACATCCCGCCCAATCATCCGGCCCGGGATATGCAAGACACCTTCTACCTGGGGGCTGATCGGCTGCTGCGCACCCACACTTCCCCCGTCCAGATCCGTCACCTGGAGGCCCACGCCCCGCCGGTGCGCATCGTTGTGCCGGGTCGGGTCTACCGCCGCGATGCCGTTGATGCCACCCATTCGCCCGTGTTCCATCAGGTCGAGGTGTTGGCCCTCGATGAAGGCCTGGATTTCAGCCATCTGCGCGGCACCGTGATGGCCTTTCTGAATGCCTTTTTCGGTGACCTGCCGGTGCGTTTTCGGGCCAGTTATTTCCCCTTCACCGAGCCCTCAGCCGAGGTGGATGTGCAGTGGCGCGGCCGCTGGCTTGAGGTGATGGGCTGTGGCATGGTCGATCCTGCAGTTCTTGAGGGTCTGGGTCTGGATCCTCAACGCTGGAGTGGTTTTGCCGCTGGACTGGGGGTCGAGCGCTTCTGCATGGTGCGCCACGGCATCGATGACATCCGGCGTCTGTTCACCAGTGATTTGCGCTTTCTGGAGCAGTTCTGATGGTGCTAATACACTCGAAATGGCTTCTTGCCTCCAGTCAGTGCCCCGGGTCGGTCTGATCGTCAATGACGGCAAGCCTTTGGCGCTGGCCACCGCCGAGGCCATCGAGGCCAGCCTGACTGCGTCGGGCTTTGAGGTGCTGCGGGTCAGCAGTTCCGGTGGAGTGGTGGGATTTGCCAATCCGGACCAGCATCTGAGGGCAAGGGGCTATGCCGCCTGTGTCCCGGCCGGATTCGACGGCGACATGACCATGGCCCTGGTCCTGGGTGGCGATGGCACGGTGCTCTCGGCGGCCCGCCAGACCGCCCCTGTCGGTGTCCCGATCCTCACGATCAATACCGGTCACCTGGGGTTTTTGGCCGAGGCCTATCTCCAGGATCTCGATGAGGTGCTCAGCAGGGTGGTGGCGGGCCGGTGGTCCATCGAGGAGCGCTCGATGCTGGTCGTGACCGTATTGAGGGGGGAGCAGCGGCGTTGGGAGGTGTTGTGTCTCAACGAAATGGCCCTGCACCGGGAACCCCTGACCAGCATGTGTCACTTTGAGATCGCCATTGGACGTCATGCCCCCGTGGACATCGCCGCCGATGGGGTGATTCTTTCTTCCCCGACCGGATCCACGGCCTATGCGCTCAGTGCCGGGGGTCCGGTGATTACCCCCGACTGTCCCGTCCTGCAGCTGACCCCCATTGCCGCCCACTCCCTGGCCTCCAGGGCGCTGGTGTTCAGCGATCGGGAGCCGGTCACGGTTTTCCCGGCCACCCCCGAGCGCCTGATGATGGTGGTTGATGGCAGTGCCGGTTGTTACGTCTGGCCCGAGGATCGGGTCCTGATTCGCCGCAGTGACCATCCGGTGCGTTTTGTGCGGTTGGCCGATCACGAGTTTTTCCAGGTGTTACGCAACAAGCTCGGTTGGGGCCTGCCCCACGTGGCCAAGCCCGGAAATGGCCTGGACCCCCCCGAAATGGCGGGCCGGGGGGGGGCTGGTGAGGGGAGATGATCCAAGCCGCCGCTTTGGCTTGTCCGATCCTGTTGGTGGGTCCGGAGGCGACCGCCCTGGGGCCCCGGCTTGATCTCACCGGTTATTCGAGCCTGGTGGTCGACGATGTTGGCGTGACGCCTTTTGTGGAATGGGTGGCTGATCGGGATCCTCCGGCGGCCGTGATCCTTTCGCCCCATTACGCGGACCGGATTCCCGATTTGAGGCGTTGTTGGGGTTCGGTGGTGGTGCTGCTCGGGTTGGACCGGGACGGGATGTTGGAGCGGGCACGGTGCCTGGCCAGCGGCGCCGACGATTTCTGGTTAACCACCTCCGGCCCCAGTGAGCTGTTGACCCGACTGCGTTTGCACCTAGAGATGGGGCGTCGCCGTTCCCCGGTTGCTCCGCTCCCAACTGCCGATCCCCGGGCCTTCGCCCCCAGGACCAGGGATCCAGCACCGGAGGCGGATCTGCGTTTGGCGGACCTGCGCCTTGAGCCCACATCTGGAACGGTCTGGAGGGGATCGCGGTCGATCGGTTTAACGGCTCGCGAATACCAGTTGTTGCTTTTTTTCCTACGCCATTCTGGCGAGGTGATCAGCCGCGACAAGATTTTGAAGATGGTTTGGGGCCCCTCCGAATCCTGTGGCAGCAACGTGATTGATGTCTACGTGCGCTATTTGCGGCAGAAGCTGGAGGCCGGCGGGGAGCGTCGCCTGCTCCAGACCGTGCGTGGCCAGGGCTATGTGCTGGCGGAGCCGTTGTTGCCCCCCCAATCGGAGGAGCCATGAGCCCTCCTGGACCAAGAGTTCCTGCCCGTGTCTTCTGGGTGGGGTTGCTGGCCCTGGCGCCTTGGCTGCTGGTTCCGCAAGGTTGGGCGCGGGATTTTGGCGTTTCGTCACCGAGCCTGAGCCAGCCTCCCCAGTATCTGCCGATCAAGGCCCGTTGGTGCCTGGCAGCACTCGCAGGAGCGTCGGCTCCTTCCGGGTCCGCTGCCCTGCCCAAGGCCGTTCAGAGCCCCCCCCCTTGCCTGGCCCTGGAGGTCCCTGCAACCGAGCGTCAATACGCTTGGGGTCTACAGATGCGCCCGCCCCTGCTGCCCTTGCATGGCATGTGGTTTGCCTTTCAACCGCCTAACCCGGCCCGTTTTTGGATGCATCGCACCCTGGCCCCCCTGGACATCGTGTTTGTGCGCGGGGGTGTTGTCACCAGCATTGTGGCCGCCGCCCCCCCCTGCTGGCACCTGCCCTGCCGCACCTACGGATCTGGAGATCTGGTGGATGGCGTGCTCGAGATCGGTGCCGGCGAAGCGGTCCGCCTCGGCATCCGGGTGGGGACCCCGGTTGAGATCCGCCCCCTGTCCTGACTTCCCGCTTCAGGTCCGCCGTCCCCGCAGGACCAGGACGGGATTGAGCGGCATCAGGCGGGTGCCATCGCCCAGGGGGGTGCCACGCCAGGCCTGGAGTTGGCTGATCCCCACCCGCAGGCCTGCCTGCTCCATGGCTTGGCGCACCGGTGCCAGGGCCTCCAGTGTGGCCAGGGGAACGACCACGATCCCATCAGGGCGTAATCGTTGCAGAACCGCCTTTAGAAGGGCGTCGCGACGGCGGCCGCCGCCGCCGATCAGCACCCGATCCGGATCGGGTAAACCGGCCAGGGCTTCGGGTGCTTCGGCTTCGAGGATGCCGGCGGGGTTGACCTGCAGCCGAGCCGCATTGGCGCCAATCAAGGCCGCAGCCCCGGCCCGTCGTTCGATTGCCCAGAGCTGCAATTGGGGCCGCAGCCTCAGGGCCTCCAGTCCCACCGAACCCACCCCCGCTCCCACATCCCAGAACACCCCGCGCTCGGGCAACTCCAGGTCAGCCAACAGCTGAATCCGCACCTCTCGCTTGGTCATCAGACCCGGTTGGTCCTCGTGTTGCAACCACAGGCCGTCTTCGAGGCCAAAGAGGGGCAGCTTCTCCGGCGTAGGGGTCGCTGGAGCTACGGCGATCAACACCACCAGGTGCAACCGATCGAGGTCGTTGGGCAGGGGCTCACCGGGGGCCAAGTAGCGGAGCCGTTCGTCCGGGTGGCCGAGCCGTTCTGCCAGCCAGAATTGGTAGGCGGCCTCCAAGCCCGAACTGGCCAGAAGGCGCCGCACGCTCTGGGCCCCTCCTTGGTCTGGATCGCAGAGCACCCCCAGCGCCGGGGGGCGCTGCTGCAGGACCTGGGCCAGGGGTTCGGGATCGCGGCCATGCAGGCTGACCCAGCGGGCGTCTTGCCAGGGCCTTCCCAGGCGGGCGAAGGCCAGCTGTAGGGAGGTCGGGGCGGGATGGAAGCGCAGGCAGGCGGGGGGCAGATGCTGCAGCAGCATTCGGCCGATGCCAAACCAGAGGGGATCGCCGCTGGCCAGCACGATCACTGATTCCCGCCGGTCCAGGGCCTGGCGTAATCGGCCAAGCAGAGTATTTAGGCCGTCACTGGCCAGGAAGGTCGGCCCGCCCCCAAGGGAAAGTGCCGTCACCTGCCGTTTCAGATCATCGAGGAGTCGGGCGGGAGCCACGACCAGATCGGCCTGGCCCAGGGCCTCCTGCCAGGCGTGGGTCAGACCGTTGAAACCGGAGGCATCACAGCCAACCACCTGGATCGGTGGGGGGGCAACCCCGTTGTCCTCAGACTGGGCGGCCACCGTTCTGGACGAAGTCACGAGGGTTGGCGGCTCAGAAAACGCAGAAACGCTGCGCTGACATGTTTGACGCCCTCATTGGTGAGGTGGTTGCTGTCACTGAAAAGCATCCGTTCGCCGGCATGGGTTGAACAGTCGTTCTGGCTGGGGGGGCAAAGGCTGTCGAAAGGGTCGAAGACGCTGAGGTTGGGGATTGACTGATCCAGTTGGTTCAACAAGCGGCGCACGGGTGCCTGTCGGTCTTTTTCCTTGGATCGGTTGATCTGGACCGGTTGGCATTCTGGGCTGAGACTCCAATGGGGTCGGAACCATTCTTGTTGGCAGACCGTCATGGGGAGGCGCACTTCTTCTCGGCTACCGAACGAGGGCATTGGTGCAAACAAGATGACGCGAATGCCCCGGGCTGCCATGTCACGGGTCAGTTGATCCATTGCTTTGGCAAAGGCCTGCCGTGCATCATTTTGGCGTTTCCCCATAAGATTGCTCATGAGGTTGTTAACGATCACAATGCGGTCGCCAGCTTTAGCCTGACTCTGGAGATATTTCCATTCTTGGGTGCTGCTTTCAGGGCACAGTTTGTAACGGGCTGCCAAATGTTGATCGGAGCCTTTGGGGGAAAAATCGGGGAAGGGACACCCCCCTCGTGCGGCAAATGAAACATTGAAGTTGGTCTTCTCAAGAATATCTTCTCCCATGGGTATAATGGTATTGGTATGGCTATCGCCGATAAAATAAAGGGTCGGCTTTCCCGGATGACGGATGACGCGACATTGATCCCGTTGACGATCCGTGCGGGCCCCGGCTGTCGGTTCCTGAAAACAATGGACCGTATTGATAGGAGTTCCGGTGATTTCTTTCATGTTGCTGGTGCCGTTCAGGGGTAGATCCCGCCGTCCCGTGAAGAGCAGCGTCTTGAAAGGACCCTGGAGGCAAGCCAGCAGCCCAGCGCTGGCGAGGGTGAACAAGGGATAGACAATGAGGGGTGAGGGCCCTGGAGATTGGCTCTGTACGGATCCTTCGACTGGATCCGCTGGGCGACGGATCTGGCCCATGGCTTTTCGGGGCGAGCGGAACTGGGTCTCCAGCCAATAGGAGAACAGGGTCAGCAGGGTCGTCAAGCCCAGGATGGGCACCAAGGTCAGCATGGATACGCCCAGGGTCCAGCGGGCCAGCACGATCACCGGCCAGTGCCAGAGGTAGAGGGAATAGGAACGCAAGCCGATCGCCAGGCTCAAGGGATGGCGAAGCAAACGACCGAGGCCCAGATCGGGGTTGAGGACCAACAGCAGCAGACTGGTGAGGACTGTGGTTGCTATCGAACCGGCGGGCCCAATCGGCAGGGGTGCAATCAGCACGGCAAGCAGTCCTGCGAAAAGCAGTAAGCTGGTTGGGACGATCAGCAGTGCATTGACGGGTTTTCGCTTCAAGCTGTGGCGAAAGTAGAGATAGACAAGACAGCCGGCCGCCAACTCCCAAAATCGTGCGGCAGTGAGGAAGAAAGCCCGATCTGTCTGACCCTGAAGACTTAGAATTAAATAGAGAAATAGTGAGCCTACAAGCACGATTGAACTGAGCCAGGTCAGGCGTCTGAGGGCGTGGGGTGTGGCGGGCTTGAGCCCTAGTCCACTAATGAGAATAATCAGGGGCCAGACTAAATAATATTGTTCTTCAATGCCCAGGGACCAGGTATGTAAATAGGGATTGAAGTGGGTGTCACTGCTGAAGTAATTAGTGCCCTGCTTCATTAGGTATAAATTGCTCAGGCCGAATAGTGCTGTGATTCCTGTACGTAAACTCGCTATCCTGGTGTCATCCATAGGGGAAACCAACAGGCCCAGCGCCAGGGCTACCCCGAGCACCATGGCGATCAGAGCAGGCAATAGTCGTCGGAAGCGACGTTCGTAAAACTGGCGGAGGAAACGGCCCCAGGAACCGTCCTCACGGGCCACGAGTGATGAGGTCACCACATAGCCAGATATCACGAAAAAGATATCAACCCCGAGATAGCCACCTTTCAGCCACTCGCCATTGAGATGATTAATCAGAACCGCCAGAACTGCCAATGCCCGCAAACCATCTATTTCGGGTCGATACCGATGGATCGTCTGAGGTAATTTGATCTTTGGCTCAATCAAGACTGGCGACGAGCCTGAGGCCATTGGATCACCCTATGTTGAGACTGATGTTATCAGCCTCAACTCCATTGGCTGGAATTTAGACGTCACTTGGCGTTGTTGCGGCGTTCGTTCTCCTCGTCAGGCGGCGCCAAGTCTGACAAGCTGGCGCCTATAAGCTTCGTTTCAATGGCGCCGTTCGGTCTTCCCCGCCTCCGCACCCCGCGATCGGGAGATCAACCGTTCTGGCAGCCGCCCTCCGCCAGTTGGCAAAGGCCCCTGGGTCAGGGTTGGGATCGGCCCTACACGGTGCGCTACACCAGCAACCTGGATGACGGTCCCAACCACGGCATGCCCCTGGGGGGCTTCGGGGCCGGATGCATCGCCCGGGCCCCTGATGGCGTCTTCAATCTTTGGCATCTCGATGGTGGCGAACACTGGTTCGGAATGTTGCCGGATTGCCAGTTCGCCCTGTTTGAGGACGATGGCCAGCGGCGCCTCGCCCATGCCCTGGCGAAGGCACCGCATCGGGATGACTCGCGGCCCGAGGCCACCGAGGTTCCCCTGGGCGCCTGGATCTGGTATCCGATGGGTGATGTCCAGGGCCCTGGCACGGGATCGACGGGCACCTACGCGGCCCGTTATCCGGTCAGCCACACGCATTACAACCATGTCTTTGCGGTAGAAGCCGTCTGTGAGGCATTTAGCCCCATCCTGCCCGGGGACTATCAGCGCACCAGCTATCCGGTGGCGATGTTTCGTTGGCGCTTTGTTAATCCGACCCCAGGCCCGCTGAAACTGTCGTTGCTGCTGAGCTGGCGCAATACCTGTGGCTGGTTCACCAATACCGACCCCTCCGCTTCCGTCCATTTCCGTGACGACGGCAGTCCGGAGCACAACTATGTGCCTTCCATCGGCGCCAGTCGTGGCCAACGCAACCGCTGGGGGCATGGCCCTGGCTGGAAGGGGCTTGTTCTCGAAGGCGAGCGTAGCGATCCCCTGGCGGAGGGCCAGGGCCAGTGGTGTTTGGCCGTGGCCGATGGCCTGGCCACGGCCGTTGGTCCCGTTGAGGTGATGCGCTGCAGCCGCTGGAATCCGGCCGGTGATGGCGGCGAACTCTGGGAACCCTTCGCCCGGGAGGGCGCGATCCCCGATCGCGACGATCAGACTCCAGCAGGGGAGGACGATCCGCTGAGTGCCGCCCTGGCCATCCGCTTCTGCCTGCAACCGGGGGAGAGCCTGGAGATTCCAGTGGCGATCAGCTGGGACTTGCCTGTCACCAGTTTTGCCAGTGGTGATCGGCGACTGCGCCGCTACACGGATGTCTTTGGGGTTGGCGGTGATAACGCCGGGGCCATCGCGGCCGAAGCCCTGCGGGATCACCAGATGTGGTCCGCCGCGATCGAGCGCTGGCAGGCCCCCGTCCTGGAGCGCACGGACCTTCCCGAAGACCTGCGCATGGCCCTGCTCAACGAGCTCTACGACCTGGCCAGTGGCGGCAGCCTCTGGACCGCCGCCACGGCCGACGCGCCGGTCGGCCACTTTGGCGTGCTCGAGTGCCTCGACTACGCCTGGTACGAAAGTCTGGATGTGCGCCTCTACGGCTCCTTGGCGCTGCTGCAGCTCTGGCCCGAATTGGATAAGGCGGTGCTGTTGGATTTCGCTAGGGCGATCCCCGCCGCCGATGCCACCCTGCGGCCGATTGGCTGGTACTTCACCCAGGGCAAAGGTCGGGTGGAGGCGCCTCGCAAGCTGGCGGGCGCCACCCCCCATGATCTCGGCGCCCCGAACGAGCGGCCCTTTCAGGCCACCAATTACACCGCCTACCAGGATTGCAATCTCTGGAAAGATCTGGCCAGCGATTTTGTGCTGCAGGTCTGGCGCACTTTCCGCTTTTCACCCAGCGGTGAAGATCTCCAGTTCCTGGCGGATTGTTGGCCGGCCTCCATCCAGGCGCTGCGTTATCTCAAGCAGTTTGATGTCAACGACGATGGTCTGCCCGATAACGGCGGTGCCCCCGACCAGACCTTTGACGACTGGCCCCTGCAGGGGGTCAGTGCCTATTGCGGCGCCCTCTGGATCGCCGCCTTGGAGGCGGTCTTGGCCATGGCCCAGCGCTTGCAGTTGGATGTGGGGCTCGACACCGGTGAAGAACAGCGGCAATTCGGGAGTTGGCTGGAGCAATCCAGGGCCAATTTTGATCGCTTGCTCTGGAATGGCGAGTATTACAACATTGATGCCAGTAGCGGCACACCGGTGGTGATGGCCGACCAATTGTGTGGCGATTTTTATGCCCGCTTGTTGGGCCTGCCGCCCGTGGTGAGAGAGGAGCGGGCCCGTTCCTCTCTCAAGGCGATTAGGGAGGCCTGCTTCGAGCGCTTCCATGGCGGCAGACTCGGCGTGGCCAATGGTCTGCGGCGCGATGGTACCCCGCTGGATCCCCATGGCACCCATCCCCTGGAGGTTTGGACGGGCATCAATTTCGGGCTGGCGGCGTACTACCGACTCATGGGGGAGACCCCCACGGCTCTGGCCATCTGTAGTGCGGTGGTGGCTCAGGTCTATGGGGGCGGACTCCAGTTCCGAACCCCCGAGGCCATCACCGCCGTCCACACTTACCGGGCCTGTCATTACCTCAGGGCCATGGCGATCTGGGCCCTTTGGGCCACCCATACCCAGTGGCAGCCCATCCCCGGTGCGGAGCGTCGACCTTGATGATCTCTCCAGTCCGTCTGCCCCGTTGGCTGCTGACGCCCCTGGCGTTGGCCCTGGCCCTAGTGCTCTTATTGGTTGGGCCCGATATCGGATGTGCCCAGATCCAGGTCCACGACGATCGGGTCCCAGGGACGGCCATGGTGCGCAGTCTTGAGAGCCTGCGGGATCTTGACTACCAGAGCTGGCAGGTGGTGGCCTATCGGCAGGAAACCGCCGCCGGCACGCCTTCCCTGCGGCTGCGGCTCGTGGGGTTTCCCGGCAAGGTACGACTCGATCACCCCACCAGCCTCCAGGTGCGCAGTGGCCGGCGCCAGTGGCAGTTGGTCGATGTCACCCTCAGCCAGCCCCAGTTGGCCGCGGACAGCCGGTCTGCGGCGGCCGAGTTCGACCTGGCGCCGTTGTTGGCTGACCTGGATCAGGACCGCCCCCTGCGTCTCTCTTTGCCGGGTGTCTTTCTGGAGTTGCCGGTGCCGCCTTTTGTGGTGGCGGAATGGCGCCGCTTGCCGGATTGGGGGCCAGGGGACCAGCCATGAACTGGCGGCCCCAGATGGAGCGGGCGCTTGCCCTGGCCGCCCTCGGGGCCGGAACGACCAGCCCCAATCCGATGGTGGGGGCCCTGGTGCTCGATCAAGACGGCCAATTGGTGGGGGAGGGTTATCACTGCCGCGCTGGTGAACCCCATGCCGAGGTGATGGCCCTGGCCCAGGCCGCCGGTCGGGCCCGGGGCGGCACCCTGGTGGTGACCCTTGAGCCCTGCTGTCATCAGGGCCGCACGCCCCCCTGTTGCGATGCGGTCCTGGCGGCGGGAGTGGCCCGGGTGGTGGTGGCCATGGCGGATCCGGATCCCCGGGTGGCTGGTGGGGGAATAGCCCGTCTGCGGGCCGCCGGCCTGGAAGTGGTGGTGGGGGTGGCGGAGCTGGAGGCGGCCCGTCTCAACCAGGCTTTCGTGCATCGGGTGCGTAGCGGTCGCCCCTGGGGCCTGCTCAAGTGGGCCATGAGCCTCGACGGCCGTACGGCCTTGCCTAACGACGAAAGCCAGTGGATCAGCGGCCCCTTGGCCCGTCAGTGGGTGCATCGGCTCAGGGGTCGTTGCGATGCGGTGATCGTGGGCGGCGGCACCCTGCGGGCCGATGATCCGCTGCTGACCAGCCGAGGCGCCCGCACTCCCGAACCCCTGAGGGTGGTGCTCAGCTGCAGTTTGGATCTGCCGGTGGCCGCGCAGATCTTCCAGAGCGAAGGCGTCGCAGCCACCCTGGTGGCCCATGGTCCCGAAGCCTCCAGGGCGGCCCAGGAACGGCTGGACCGTCTCGGCATTGAACGGCTCCAGTTGCCCCAATGCACCCCTTTGGGGCTGCTGGAGGGTCTTGCAGGTCGGGGGTGTAACCAGGTGCTTTGGGAGTGCGGTCCCACCTTGGCGGCGGCCGCCGTTCGCCAGGGCTGTGTGCAGCAGGTGGCAGCGGTGATTGCCCCCACCTTGCTGGGTGGGGAGCCGGCTCGCACCCCGCTGGGTCGCCTTGATTTGACGCGGATCAGCGAGGCGCCCCGGCTCATCTCCCAGGGCTGGCACCCCCTGGGCCCCGATCTGCTGTGGTTGCATGCACTAGGCCCCGCCAGCGATCCATAAAAAAGCAGACCTTTGCAGGCCTGCCGTTTTTGGATTGGTTCTGACCAGAGCCGAACCGACCTCAGTCGCGCCGGCCGCCACCACCGCCTTGGAGGGCCACGATGAAACGCAGCAGGAAGACAAACAGATTGATGTAGGTGAGGTACATCCCCAGGGCACCAGAGAGGTACTGGTCATCCCGGTAGGTGCGAGGCATGGTGTAGAAGTCCAAGAAAGCGGCCCCTACGAACAAAATCGTTCCAAAACCAGCAATCAAGAGTTCAAAACCACCGGTACTGAAGATTTGCGGGGCAAAGAAACTGCCCACAAATTGCACCAACATCGCCACGATTAGGCCGAGAATACCAAGCCCAACCGCACCGCTTAAAGCCTGGCCGACGTTGTCAGTCATGCGGCGGCCCATAACCGAGGCCGCGACAAAGGTGATGCCCGTGGCCAGGGCGGCGGTGCCAACGGCTCCGACTCCGGCGGCAACAACGGCATAGCTGACGATGCCGCTGAGGGTGAAACCGGTGATCAGGCTGTAGGCCGCCAGCAGGGGCAAGGCGGCGCCATTGTCACCCTTGGCGGCCACACTTTGGGCGACAAAGAAAAGAATCAGGTTGGCGATGACAGCCACAAAAAACAATGGCGTGAACAGGGCCGCATTGGTCCCCATAAGGGACAGACCACCCAGGACGCCAACGGCGGTCAGCACCATGCCCCCGCCCACATAGGGGAGGGCTTTGTTGACCACATTGGGCCCAACGAGGGCGCTGGACTGGGCCTCTCGGATGGCTTGTTGGAAGTTGCTGCTGGCGGGCATTGCCGCAAGTTTTCGAAGTGGTTCCATCCTGGCAGCCGTGGTGGAACAACAGCCGTTGGGGCTGTGCGGATCTCCCTATCCGTGGGCGCCTAGCGGCCCTGCCGACCCCGGTCAACCTTGCGGGCGTAGGCCTGAACCAGGCGCTGCACCAGCGGGTGGCGGACCACGTCGGCATCACTGAAGCGACAGAGGGCCACCCCCTCGACACCCTCCAGCACCTCGGCGGCTTCGATCAGACCGCTGGGCTGTCCGGGAGGCAAATCGATCTGGGTGATGTCGCCCGTTACCACCATGCGCGAGTTCTCCCCGAGTCGGGTGAGGGTCATGCGCATTTGGGCGGGGGTGGTGTTCTGGGCCTCGTCCAGGATCACAAAGGAATCGGCCAGGGTGCGGCCACGCATGTAGGCGAGGGGGGCCACTTCGATGACTCCCTTTTCCTGGAGCGCGGCGGTCCTCTCGGCCCCCAGCAGGTTGTGAAGGGCGTCGTAAAGCGGTCTCAGGTATGGATCCACCTTCTGCTGCAGATCGCCGGGCAGAAAGCCAAGTCGTTCGCCCGCTTCCACGGCAGGGCGGGTCAGCACGATCCGTTCGACCCGCTGTTCCTGCAAAAAGCGGACCGCCTGAATCGTGGCCAGGAAGGTTTTGCCAGTTCCTGCCGGACCGATCGCCAGGGTGAGGTCATGGCGTTCGATCGCGTCGATGAAGGCCCGTTGACGGGGGGTCCTGGCCCTGAGCGGCCTGCCCTGGCGTGTAGTGGTAAGCACCTGGCGGGCCAGGTCCCCATGCTCTTCCTGGCGACCGGTATCAAAGGCCGTTAGGGCCGTTTGCAGATCTACGGCTGCAATCGGTTCGCCGGATTCCCAGAGGGGCTTGAGGCTGGAGAGCACCGCATGGGCCCGATTCACCTGGGAATCCCGGCCCTGGATCCTCAGATCCAGACCATAAAAAACCAGGCTGGTGCCGGTCAGGGCTTCCAGCCTGCGCAGATTGGTCTCCGCTGGACCGGCTAGAGCCAGGGCTGCCTCAGGGGAAGGCAGGCTCAAGGTGGTGAGGCCGTTCAGGCTTCGACAGCCTCTTCGGCTTCTACGGTGTCCGCTGCGGCGGTGGCTTCGAGAGCTGCTGCTGCAACAGCGGCGGCGGCTTCTTCGGCAGCCTTGGCTTCCGCTGCGGCCTTCGCATCGGCTTCAGCCTTGACCGCAGCCGCGGCTTCGGCGGCTCGGGTTGCCGCTTGCTTGACTTTGCCGATGACTTCGGCGGGACGGATTCTCTTCTCGACGAGTCCACCTTTTTCGAGCAGGGCCCGTACGGAATCGGTCGGTTGCGCGCCCTGGCTGAGGCGCAGACGGATCGATTCAGTGTCGAGACGGGTTTCCTTGGTGCGGGGGTTGTAAAAGCCCAGCTCCTCCAAGGGTCTGCCGTCACGACGGGAGGTGCTGTTGGTTGCCACCAGGCGGAAGCTCGCTTCCCGCTTTTTCCCGAATCGCTTCAGCCGGAGCTTGATCATTGGGCTTACCCAAGTTATGCAAAGGTCAAATCTACCTTGCGACCCGCGGGTGGTTCGGAGCCCTCCTCCTTAAAGCTCGCCGAATCCCTTGCGCTTCTTGGCCGGTCGATTGGGCCGGGTCCCCGGAGCCCCGGGACTGCGGCCACCGGCCCCAGGGGCCCCGGCTCGGCCCATGCCAGGCATCCCACCCATGCCAGGCATGCCCCCCATGCCAGGCATGCCGCCGCCCATGCCTGGCATTCCGGGCATGCCACCACCCCGGGTCATTTGCTGCATGAAGCCACGCATCTTCTGGAAGTCCGCCAGCACCTTGTCGACATCCGCCGGCTGATGGCCGCTCCCGGCGGCGATGCGCCGGCGGCGGGAGGGCTGGGAGGCCAGCAGTTCGGGCTGTTGCCGCTCGGTCTCGGTCATCGAACCGATCATCGCCTCAATCTTCTTGAGTTGTTGCTCACCCTGTTTGAGCATGCCGTCGTCAATCTTGTTCATCCCGGGGATCAGCTTCATCAGACCGCCCAGGGAGCCCATGCGTTTGATCAGACGCATCTGCTGCAGGAAGTCAGAAAAATCAAAGGAGGCCTCTTGCAGTTTCTGCTGCATGCGGGCCACGTCGGCCAGCTCCACCTCCTTCTGGGCTTTCTCGACCAGGGTCAGCACATCGCCCATGCCCAGGATGCGGCTGGCCATCCGTTCGGGATGGAAGGGCTGCAGGGCCTCGACCTTTTCGCCGGTACCGATGAATTTGATCGGGGCACCGCTCACCTTGCGGATCGAGAGAGCGGCCCCGCCCCGGGAGTCTCCATCCAGTTTGGTGAGGACTGCCCCGGTGAGGCCCACCTGCTCGTGGAAGGCCCGGGTCAGTTCGGCTGCCTCCTGGCCAATCATCGAATCCACGACCAGCAGGACTTCGTCCGGGTGCACCGCTTCGCGGATGCGCACCATCTCTTCCATCATCGAGAGGTCGATCTGGAGGCGTCCAGCCGTGTCGACCAGCACCGTGTCGAAGCCCCCATCCCGACCCTTCTGCACCCCGGCGGCGGCGATCTGCTCGGGGCTGGCCCCGTCCCCCAGGCTGAAGACTTCCACGCCGATCTGGCGGCCCAGGGTTTGCAGTTGGTCGATGGCCGCAGGCCGGTAGACATCGGCCGCCACCATCAGGGGGCGACGGCCTTGTTCCTTGAGATGGAGGCCCAGTTTGGCGGTGGCGGTGGTTTTGCCGGCCCCCTGCAGACCCGCCATCAGCACCACGGTCGGCTGGCCCGACTTCCCGGCAGGGGCGAGGGGGGCATTTGCACCGCCCATGGTCTCCACCAGCTGCTCATGCACCACCTGGATGAACTTCTGGTCGGGACTAATGCCACGCACCACCTCGGCGCCGATGGCCTTGCGGCGGACGTCCTCGACGAAATCCTTGACCACCTGCAGGCTCACATCCGCCTCCAACAGGGCTCTGCGCACCTCCTTGAGGGCGCCGTCCACATTGGATTCGGAGATGCTGGCCTGGCCCTTGAGGTTCTTGACCGCGGCTTCGAAGCGCTGGGAAAGTTCGTCGAACATCGGGGATTGGAATCAGGGGGCCGGTTGGGTGGCGACAAGCCGCCAGGTCTGGCCGTCGCGGCCAAACACATAAATATTGCGCAGTGTGCTGGGTGCCGTGCGGGTCAGCACCTTGCCGTCAGAGCTGAGGCGACGATCGCTGTAGCTCATTTCCGCCAACAAGGCAATGCGGCTCGGAGATTGATTCTGGATGCGCACGCTCTTCACTTCCACATCGATTCCTTGGCGTTCGCCCCGTTCGGCATTGCGCTTTTGTTCGCTGGCGAGGCGGGCGATCGGCTCGGGCCGGGCGAGGCGCTCCAGGTCCGATGGCATGGGTGCGCCGCCCAAAACCGAGCGTTTCGTGGCCAACCATTGGTCCAGCAGGGTCCGCAGTTCAGCTGCGCTGGGTTGGTCCGTGTTGAGGGGGGAGGGTTGGGGGCTGGTCGGGGTGGGGGCTGGGGCGCTGGCTGCCTCGGTCGCCGCGGGTTGGATGACAGCTGGGGGGGGAGGTTGAACAGGCTCGCGCTGAACGACGGGGGTGGGCAGGGCCGGAGCTAACACCGCCGGGGCCTTCGGTCGATGGCGCATCCAGCCGATTGCCAACAGGAGTCCGCCCAGTGCCGCCACGGCCGGCACGACCCAGGGGAGCAGCCGGTTCCAGCCCCCTTGCCCCTGGTTGCGCCAGGGGTTCGTCAGTTGGTCACGCCAGCGGGCCAACGGCCAGTCCAGGGCGACTTCATCAAGATCATCCTCTTCTTCGTCGTTTTCTTCACTCCGATCAAGGGGCGCCGACCCCCCCCAGCTGAATCGGGAGCGCCAGGAATCGTCTTTGACCGCGGCAGGATCCGTTGCTGCAGGGGAGTCGCCGGAGGCATCGCTGGGGCGGGAGCTGGCGGCTGGGGTCCCGAAGGGGGAGTTGAGGGTGGCCTGGGCCCAGGCTGTAAATCCTGAGAAATCCCCCTTGGTTGGCGACTCCAGCCACTGCGGTGGAGAGACCGGCGCCGGCGCGGCGGGGGCCGTGAAGGATCGACCCTGACGACGGTCCTCCCGCTCCACCCAGGTCCGCACATCGCGATCGTTGAAGTACGCCTCCAGATCGGGCTCCGCCTCGAGGTCCCGGTAGCCGGGCAGCACATCCCGAGCCAGCCATTCCCGGCACCAGGCGCACAGTTGGCCCAGGGGGTCATCCTGGCCCTGGCGTTCGGCCCAGGCTTTCAAGTCCGGCGAGGCACCTGCTTCGAAGCAGGTGCGGGCTGCCCCCACATCTCCCAAAAGCAGATGCAGATTGGCCAGCATTGTGGGGTGCTGGGCCGGGTCGGCAGCCAACAACCGTTGTCGGGCCTCCGCGATGCGGTCTGGCTTGCGCTGGGCAAAACCTGAGGCTGTCAGAACGGTGCTGGCCATCAGCTCAGCGGCGGCAGATCCCTGCCGGGACCAGCGGTTGAAGAGGTCCAGTTGTTCCTGCAGCGTCAGAAAACAGCGGATCTGGCGGAAGAAGGCCTCGAACTGCGTCAAGGTGAAGTTTGGGTCGGCTTCGCCTTCGAGCCCGCCGCGGCGCTGGACAAGTTCCTCAAGGAGCGCCAGACCTTCCTGCCTTTCCTTGACGGCGGTGGCGTCGCGGCTGAGCAGATCGAGCACCCGGTAGGGGGCCATCTGTTCAAGGGCCTGGCGCATGTTCTCCCGCAGTTCCGGCCTTTGACCCATGCGTTGCAGCAACAGCAATCCGTCTTCGAGGGTCTGGGCGGCACTTTGGTAATGGCGTCGATCCTCAAGATCCCTGGCTGCGGCTAAACAGGCCTGGCCGGCGAGTTGGGTCAGGTCGGCCTCGCGACCACTGCCTAGGGCGGGGGCCTGGGGGGGCTGGAGGTTGCGGCGGGCCAGGTTGAAGCATTCCAGCGGTTGTCCGGCCTCTAGCAACAGCAGCAGGCCAGCCGCCTCCTTGGAGGAGGGCAATTCAAGGGCGGCAATCATGGGTTCCCCAGCCGTGCCCAGGGCCGTGAGGGCGGCTTCGTAGGCGGGGCGACGGTTGCCGTCGCTAAGCATTTCGGCACTGGAACGCAGCAGGTCCGCTCGGGCCTGAAGCGTTTCCTCGGTATAGGCCTGGGCCGGAGGGCGATCGAGCCGCAGCTGAAGGGTGCGCAGCACCGTCTGGGCGTCAGCCGCCGGGCTGACACCGAGCAGACGGAAATGGTCAATGGGCAGATCCAACCCAGAGGGGTGCCGGAGCCGCGACTGTAGTCAGTGGCAGCGGTTTTGACCGTTGCCGCAGGACGGACCCCGTACAGTCGCCCCCAGCGATGCCCTAGTGCGACTGTCATGAGCCAGGAACTCACTGCTGCCCTGCCTTCCGAACCCATCATGGCCGCCCAGGTGGTTCCACCACCGGCACCGCCCCACGAGGCGGGGCTCCATGCCGAGCGGGCCGAACGTCTGGTGTCGCTCCAACCGGCAATCGTGGGCCGCGATGAGGGCCTGATGCTTTATCGCGACATGACCCTGGGTCGGCGCTTCGAAGATAAATGTGCCGAAATGTATTACCGCGGCAAGATGTTTGGCTTCGTCCACCTCTACAACGGCCAGGAAGCCGTATCCACCGGTGTGATTCGCGCCATGCGCTTGCAACATGACTGGTTCTGCAGTACTTACCGCGACCACGTTCATGCCCTCAGTTGTGGGGTGCCGGCCCGGGAGGTGATGAGTGAGTTGTTTGGCAAGGTCACCGGCTGCAGCAAGGGCCGAGGCGGCTCCATGCATCTTTTTTCCCGCGAACACCATCTGTTGGGGGGTTACGCCTTCATTGGTGAGGGCATTCCCGTGGCGATGGGGGCCGCTTTTGCCAGTCGCTACCGCCGAGATGCCCTAGGTCAGGCAGATAGTGATTCGGTCACGGCGGCCTTTTTCGGGGATGGAACTTGCAATGTGGGCCAGTTCTATGAATGCCTCAACATGGCGGCTCTTTGGAAATTGCCGATCCTTTTCGTAGTCGAGAATAATAGTTGGGGCATTGGTATGGACCACAATCGGGCCACCAGCCATACGGAAATCTGGCGTAAAGCTGACGCGTTCGGCATGGTCGGCGAAGAAGTCGATGGCATGGATGTGCTGGCGGTTCGCGGCGCTGCCCAGCGGGCCATCGCCAGAGCCCGTGCTGGCGATGGCCCCACCCTGCTCGAATGTCTTACCTATCGCTTCCGGGGCCATTCCTTGGCTGATCCCGATGAGCTGCGCTCCCAGACCGAAAAGGAATTCTGGACGAAGCGTGATCCCATCAAGGCTTTGGCAGCCCATCTCCTGGCTGAAGGCAAGGCCACGGAAGCGGAGTTGCGGCAGATCGAGCTTGAGGTCGATGCCGAGGTAGATGATTGTGTCACCTTCGCCTTGGCTGCGCCTGAACCTGATCCCAGCGAACTCACCCGTTATATCTGGGCCGAAGATTGAATTGAACTCAGATCGCTACAGGTACTTTGCGGGTCATGTGCCTGAGTTTGCGTAGTGCTTTGAGTTCTACTTGGCGAATGCGCTCCCGTGAAACTTCTAGGTGGCGCCCAATGTCGGCGAGGGTATGGCGATTATGACCATCTAGTCCGAAGCGCAGGGAGAGTACCTCCCGTTCCTGCTCGTTGAGGTGGCTGAGCCAACGAGACAGTTGTTCATTGTCAATCCCCCGCTCCACCTGCTCGAGCGGACTTTCCGCCCTGGAATCAGCAATCAGATCAACCAAGCAACTGTTGCCCTCGTCTGCCTTGATCGGGGCGTCAAGACTTGATGTGGTCAAGGATTGCCGCAGCACCGAATCCAGCTCCTCGATGGGCATATCAATCGCTTCGGCGATTTCCTGGCGACTGGGCATGGCTCCGAGTTTTTGGGCAAGATCCAGGCTGACCTTACGGATCGTGGTCAGCCGTTCACTCAGGTGAACAGGCAAACGAATCGTGCGGGATTGGCAGGCGATGGCCCGGGTCATGCTCTGGCGAATCCACCAAAAGGCATAGGTGGAAAACTTATAACCACGGCTTGGATCAAATTTTTCTACAGCACGCTCAAGTCCCAGGGAACCCTCTTGGATGAGATCAAGCAGTTCTAGGCCTTTGCCTTGATATTTCTTGGCGATGCTAACGACAAGTCGTAGATTGGCCTTGATCATGCGATCTTTTGCCCGGCGACCAACGCGAATTATTTTTAATTCTTGTACGGAGTATTCATTGGATTCAGTTGCTATCAGTCCCATCATCTTCTGAACCTGGTTTCCCAGTTCAATCTCCTCGCTAGGTGTCAGCAGGGGCTCTCTGCCGATGGAGGCCAAGTACCAAGTTATTGAATCGCTGCTTCTGAGGCCTGATGCTTCGCGCCCTTTGGAAGGAGGGGCGGATTGCGAGACGGTCATGGCGACAGCTGATTGGTACGCAACTATCGGTGCCAAGTCAGCAATTGATCCACTTTTTCAGGAATTTTTTAGGTTTGATCCAGAATGAATGCTGATTTCCGCACTTCATCGGTTTCAGTTAGTTCTTCTAAAGAAATTATGTAGAAGTTTCTTTTGTTTTTCTTAGGTTTCTCCCGGTTGGCGTCCCCGTTGGCGATGGCCTGGCTAGGCCAGAGGCCAAATTGTGCGCCACGGCCAGGGGCTCGGTGCCTGCGGGTCCAGGGTGTTGGCCTACCCGGCATCCCGCCAGGGCGTGATTCAGGGCCGCCGCCGCCAGCATCTCGGCGTCCAGGCCGCCTTGGGACAGGGACCGGGCCCCCATGCCCGCGGCATAGCCGGCCAGCACATCCCCCAATCCGGCCCGGGCGACAGCAGGGCAGGCCTCCAGGAGTTGCCATCGCCGCCCGTCGGCGGCGGCGATGGCGCTGCGCGCGCCTTTCAACAGCACGGTGGCCCCGCAGGTCTGGGCTGCGGCAAGGCTGGCCTCCAGGGCCGGCAGCTCGGCCAGATCGGGAAATAACCGGCCGAATTCGCCCCGATGGGGGGTCAGCCAGGTGGGTCCGCTCCTGCGGCGAAGCCAGGCAAGGGCGCCATCGGCATGGTGGGAGTCCCGGTCGGCCAGGCGATTGAGGCCATCGGCATCCAGGACCAGAAGCCCCTCAAAGGCGCCCAGCTGCTCCCAGGCGCTGGTTTCGCTGGGGGGGGTGAAAGCGCTGTTTGGGTTCGGGCGTCCAATCCCTGGGCCCAGCAAAACGGCATCCAGACGCTCCACCCCATCCAGCTCCAGCGCCGCCAGGTCCAGCCCCCCCATCTCCGTGGCCCCCAGGCCCTGGCGAACCACCACATGGGGCAGCAGGGTCCAGAGGTCAGCGGCCATTTCGGTGGCGATCGACGCCTGCAGGCTGCCGCAACCGCTGGCGGAGGCGCCGGCGAGGGCCAGGTGGGCCGCCCCCAGATAGCGACGGCTGCCGGCCACCACCAGCAATCGCCCCCGTTTGTATTTGGAGGCTGCGGGATCGGGCCCCTGCCAGTCGTTCCCAGGGGCCCCAGACGCAGCGGCATAACAGTGGGCATCGCTTGCCCCCAGGGCGAGGGCACAGTCCGCCAGGCCGGTGAGCTCCTGGAGGGGTAGGCCCAAATCAATTCGTTCCAGGCGACCGACATGGGCCAGGGCCGGATCCTGGATCAGCCCCTGTTTGATCAAGCCAAGGCAGAAGGTGATGGCGGCCGTCGCGGCCCCCTGGCCGAGACGCCTGCCCGTATCCGCGCACAGGCCGGTCGGGCAATCGATGGAGACCAGGGCCCCTGGGCGCTGTCGCTGCCGTTCGATCAGCAGCTGTTCCACCTTCTCCCCCGGGGGCCGGCGCTGGCCGATGCCGAAGATCGCATCCACCCAGAGATGGGGTTGGCAGGGATCGGGAGGGTCCGACAGTTCCGGCAGTCCAAGCCAGCGCCCGTGGCGCCAATGGGCTGCTGTCAAAGGTCGCTGGGTTGGATAAGGCCGCCAGAGCCGCACCGCCAGCCCCGCCAGGTGCAGTTCGCGAGCCACCACAAGACCATCACCGCCGTTATGGCCCGGGCCGACCAGGACCAGGATCCCGCCAGCGGCCAGCCGCTGCCAGGCCGGTTGCCTCAGCACCTTCAGTAGCCGTCGGCTGATGGCCAGGCCAGCCTTTTCCATCAGAGCTTCGACGGGCATGCCACTGTCGAAGAGCGTTTTTTCCAGGTCCTGGAGCTGGGCGCCAGTCACGAGCAGGTGTTCGGCGTCCCGTGCTGGCCATGGGGGAGAGACCATCCCTTTCGACAACCCGGGCTTGCGCCCATGATGGGCCTCTCGCCTTTGTTTGTCTCCGTGTCGCCCCTTGCCCTCATCCCCGTCACTGAGGCGGGAGGCACCGTGCTGAGCCAGCTGCGCACCTGGCCGGGCGACCATCAGGTGGCCATTGGCCTGTCTGGCGGGGTGGACAGCTCCTTGGCAGCGGCCCTGCTGGTGGCAGCCGGTTGGCAGGTCGAGGGGCTCACCCTCTGGTTGATGAGTGGTAAAGGAGCCTGCTGCGCCGAGGGTCTGGTGGATGCAACGGCTATCTGTGACCAATTAGGCATCGTCCATCACGTGGTCGATGCCCGCGACACCTTCAGGGCTGAGATCGTCGATTTTCTGGTGGAGGGTTATCAGGCCGGTGTGACGCCCCTGCCCTGTTCGCGCTGCAATCGCCAGGTCAAGTTTGGCCCGATGCTGGAGTGGGCCCAGCGCGAACGGGGGCTGCCACGGTTGGCCACGGGCCATTACGCCCGCCTACGCCATGGACAGCAGGGCGGCGAACGGCATCAGCTTTTGCGGGGCCTGGATCGTCACAAGGACCAGAGTTATTTCCTCTACGACTTGCCCCAGGAGGTCCTGGCGCGCCTCGTTTTTCCCCTCGGGGAAATGGGTAAGCCCGAAACCCGCGCCGAGGCGGCAGCCCTTGGGTTACGGACCGCTGAGAAACCGGAAAGCATGGATCTCTGTCTGGCCGACCACCATGGTTCGATGCGGGCTTTTCTGGATGCTTATCTGCCGCCACGGCAGGGTCAGGTCGTTCTGGCCGACGGCACGGTGATCGGCGAGCACGATGGGATTGAGCACTTCACCATGGGTCAGCGTCGCGGTCTTGGGATCGCCTGGAGTGAACCCCTCCATGTCATCGGCTTGGAGGCCACCACCAACCGGGTGGTGGTGGCTCCCCGGGCCCAGGCTTCTCGGCAGGACTGTGGGGTCGGGGCCGTGAACTGGGTTTCCATCGACCCCCCCCAAGCGCCCCTGCGGGTGCAGGTTCAGTTGCGCTATCGCAGTGAACCCGTGGCTGCCCTGCTGACGCCGATGTCCTGCCAGGAGTCCGATCGTCAGGCGGGACGTCCCTACCATTGCCGGCTTGATTTCGATGCGGATCAGTTTTCGATCACCCCAGGTCAGGCGGCTGTTTTTTACGAACAGGACAAACTGCTGGGTGGTGGTTTGATCCATCTTTAAGCTGCCCCATTCAACTTCCCATCGATACCAAACCAAAAGGCTGCTTTATTGGTGATGCCGATTCGAACCTGTGCCGTTATTTCGACGGATTATCTTGATAAAGATGTCTATCTCAATATCGAGCTTTTTTATATCCTTGCTGGATATCGCGTTTTTGTCTGGTCCCGCTCCTCGGCGTCCACTTACCGGCTTCCCGATCTCATTGTGATGTTGCGGGGCGACCCGGGCAAGGACTGGGTCGATTACGGCGGTCCCGTGCATGTCTATGACTATGTCAAGGAGCTGGAGATCGATTGGAACGATCGCTTTCCCCATGCCAGTCGCTTGGAGCGCATCAGCTTGGAAGGGGGAGATGTCACCGGCTACCTGCCTGTGTTCCCGGAGATCTGGCGGCGATCCTTCTCCCGTAAGAATTCCCGCCCGGTCCATTTGTCCAATTACAAACCAATGCCGGCCGATGCTTTTCAAAAGGATTTGGTCTCCCTGATTCAGCAAGGGCGGGTTCGGGTGTTCGGTGGTCGGTGGCAGCGGATTGGCGTGCCGAGCCGATCTTTGAGCTATTGGCAGGCCAATCGGCTGATTGCCGCATCAAGCTGTTGCTTCGGTCTGATGTATCCCTATCAGCGGGGGCGCTCCCTGTCCGGAAGGATGTGGCAGGCCCCCATCAATGGCTGTTTTGTGTTCAGCGAGGCCGGCACCAATCCCTATGCTCTGCCAGGTCTGATTGAGGTCGAGAGTTTTGGCCCCCAGGAAGCCGATCGCCATTTCTCCCTGGAAGAATGCCGTCGCCTCTCGGAACAGGCCAGTGCTTTTTGGCGTAACCACACAACAGACTTGGCCCGTCAGCTGGAGTTGCAATTACCACCAGAGTTGCCGGTTGCCCTGATCCAGGCCCAGCGTCGCACCCTGGTTCGATGGCACCTGGAGTTCCTTTGGGATCAGACCCTCACCAGCCTTCAAAGTGCCCTCCAGAAGCAGCGCCTCAGGGTCACGGGTGCCGCCCGCCGCCTGAATCTCCATCCCCGTCAGATCGCCGCTACCTGGCGTCGACCTCACCAATAGGGGTCGCTGACCAGATTGATGGCCAGGGTGGCGTCTGCCGCTCCTTCGACACAAGAGATACAGGCCCGAAGCATTTCGCCATCGACCTCGATTTCGCAGGCTCCGCAACTGCCTCCAAGGCATCCGGTGGGAATCGGACAGCCGGCTTGTTGGGCGGCCTCCAGCCACGCTGTACCGACGGAGGCGCGACTGAGTCGGCCATCAGGCCATCGCAGCGAGAGAAGCGTCATGGATCTTGGCGCAGCAGGGGCTCCAGGTTGATTTCCCTGGCGAACTCATCCGACAGTCGGTCCAGCAGCTTGTCGCGATGGTGTCGGTGGTGCGGGGCTTGGGGGTTGAGGGGAGCCAGGCCTCGCCGTTGCCGCAGCAGATTGAGCCAGCGCCGTCGCCAGGGGCCATTTTCAAACACCCCATGCAGATAGGTGCCGGCGACGATGCCGCCGTGGTCGCCCACCGGTTGCCACCAGCCCAGGCGGGGGTCCGTTGTCATCGCGCCTGGGGGCTGGCTGGCCGCGTCGGTCCCACTCGTTTGGGGCTCAAGCTCAACAGTGGTGGTGCCATGGTGCAATTCGAAGCCTTCCAGGCTCAGGGGGGGGCCTGGTGGCCAGAGGGAGTCCACCTGCCGCTGGCGCCGTTCCTTGCTGCCGATGAACCGGGTGGACAGCGGCAACAGACCCAGCCCCGCGGCACGCCCCTGGCGTCGATCGCCTTCGAGCGCGCCTTCCAACCCATTCGGATCCTCGAGCCAGCGGCCCAGCATTTGCATCCCGCCGCAGAGGCCGAAGATCAGGCCCCCCGCTTGGCTGTAGGTGCCCAGGGCGGTGTCCAGACCCGCCTGGCGCAAGGCGGCCAGATCCCGCAGGGTTTGTTTGCTTCCCGGCACGATGACCGCATCAACAGGGCCAAGGGTCTGGCCCGCTTCGAGCCACTGCAATTGGACGGTGCTTTCGGCTTCGAGTGGATCGAGATCGGAGAAGTTGCTGAGGGAGGGCAGTTTCAGGACGGCAATGTTGATCTCAGCGTTGTTTTTCCTTCCCCGTCGCTCCAGCAGATCCAAGGAGTCTTCCGGGGGGAAGACATCGTCGAGCCAGGGCATCACCCCAAGCACCGGTAGGCCGGTATGGCGTTCTAGCCATTGGCGTCCTTCTTCAAACAGTTCGCGGCGCCCACGAAACCGATTGATCAGTAGGCCGCGGATCAGGGGCCGTTCCACAGGCCGCAGTAGGGATAGGGTACCGACGATCTGGGCGAATACCCCACCCCGCTCGATGTCCGCCACCAGCAGACAGCGCGCTTGAAGGTACTGGGCTAGACGCAGGTTGGTTAGATCACGGGCTTGGAGATTGACTTCCACAGGGCTGCCGGCTCCCTCCAGCACCAGCCTGCCCCCCGGGTACCGGTTGTCGAGCTGGTCAAGTCCCTGCCGTATGGCCTGCCAACCGGGACGGAACCAATCGCGGTAGTAATGCTCGGCGCGGGCGCTGCCGACCGACCGCCCCAGGTGGATGACTTCGCTGGTGCTGTCTCCCCGGGGTTTGAGCAGCACCGGATTCATGGCCGCTTCCGGTTCCAGGCCGGCGGCCCAGGCCTGGACCGCCTGGGAGTACGCCATCTCGCCGCCGTTGCAATCCACCCAGGCATTCAGGCTCATGTTTTGCCCTTTGAAGGGCACCGGCTGGTCGCCCCGCTGCATCAGGTGGCGGCAGAGTGCTGTGGTCATTAAGGATTTGCCAGCTCCACTGCTGGTACCAAGCACCATCAGGGGCGGTGCTGCGGCTGACTTGGGACGGATCAAGGCCAGGCCCTAGTGAAGACAACCATCAAAAGCGGGGCCGGTGGCGTTGGAAATTTTCCTGGATGCGTTCGCGCAGGCTTGCCCTGCCGATTTCTGCTGGCGATTTCGCTAGCAGAAATCGGCCCATCGGCGTGAGCCGAACCCGTTCCGTGAGCCCCTGGCCGTCCACTTCGCGCCTCAGGATCCCAAGTCGGATCATCCAGTTGAAGTGGGCCTCGGCGCGCTCTGGTCCAAAGGGGGCGAACACCAGATCGGCCCAGTCGGCACGACCACAGAGTTCGTTGCTGGAGATCGGGGTCTCGGCCACTTCTGCATAGAAGGCCCTGCGGAACGGTAGGCAGCGCATCGATTGGAAGGCCCGATCCAAGGCGCGGCGATCGGGGGTGGGTGAATGGCCAGGGGTCATGGGAAGAGGCTCTTGAGCAGCTGATTCAAGTCTTGCCGCTTTTGGGCATCGTCCCGGTTGCGATCTGGAGCTGAACGCCCGCGGCCGGCCTTCAGCTCCAGATCGGACCAACGGAAGATCACCTGATCGCCCCAATCACGCACACCCACGGGCCAAAGGCCCGTGGCGTCCCGCAGCACCAGCTGGTTGCCCCTCGCGAAAAAGGTGTAGTTCCGTCCATCGTCGGTGGCCACCCGGTAAGCGATGCCGGTTCCCTCGGGCCGACTCTCTAAGTAGCAGGGACCCCGATATAGGGTTCGTCCCCTTTGTTCTAGTTGACATTGGCGCCGAGATTGGGCGCTGTCACCCCAGTCATTGCTGTTGCCAGCGGAGGAGCCGAACAGCTGGCGAGTGATGGTGTTGCTGGGGTTGCGACGCTGGTTGCCGTCATCCCAACAGCGGCGCTGGCGCAGATCACAGAGTTCGCCGCCACTGAGACGAAATACAGGCACTGGCGGCCGCCCAGAAAGGGTTCGCAACAGTTCGTCCTGCGCCTTGCGACCGTATTCGCGCCCGGTTTGGGTAACGGACGGTCCTTGATCGGTGTAACAAGTGGCTTGAACCTTGTCACACACCACACCCGGCCGCGGCAACCCGTAGGCCTGAACAGGATTGGGTGTTGCTGCCAGAACAAGGATCGGCAGGGCCAGCAGGATGGCAGGGGTGCCGCAGCGGCGGCCAATTTCGGCCGCAACCGACAGAGCGGGGCCCATCGGGTAGAGAAGCGATCTTGGCGTTGACGGTAGCGACCGTCAAAGGCTGCCTACAGGTCCGCTGTGGCAGGGTTTGGTCTGATTGCAAAACGGTGATGTTGGTTCTGGCTTCTGCTTCAAGGGCCCGTCGCCGCCTGCTGGAGCAGGCAGGAATTCCCCATCAGGTCCGAGTCAGTGGGGTGGATGAGGAGGCTGTCGGGCCCATGCCCCCGACAGCCCTGGTGCAGCAGCTTGCGCTCGCCAAGGCCAGGGCCGTGGCCCAGTCGTTGCAGGCTGGAGCCAGCGGCCCTGCCGGGGAGGGAGCGCCCAATGGGCCTGTTCTTGGTTGTGATTCAGTGCTGGAATTTGAAGGGGAGGTGTTTGGCAAGCCCCGAGACTTCGACGAGGCCATCAACCGATGGCGGCGCATGGCAGGAGGCTGGGGCCGCTTGCATACCGGCCACGCTTTGGTGGTATCTGCCGACCAGAACCAATTCAGACAGGAGGTGGTGACCACCCTGGTTTGGTTTGCTGCCCTCAATCCTGATCAAATCCAGGCTTACGTCGCCACAGGGGAACCTCTCGTCTGTGCCGGTGGCTTTGCCCTGGAGGGGCGCGGCGGAATGGTGGTGGACCGTATCGAGGGGTGTTACAGCAATGTCATCGGACTCAGCCTGCCGTTACTGCGACGCTGGCTGGACGTCAACTTGGCGTCATGCCAACAATAAAAAAGCCCCCACCAAAGATGGGAGCTTGTTGTTGGAATCCGAGTCGGACAGGTTTTTAGTCCAGATCAGGCATGGCCAGGGTGGGTTCGGCCTCACGGTCGATGCCTTTTTCGAAGCCGGCTGCAGCAGCGCGGGCTCGCCCGGCGTGCCAGAGGTGGCCCACCAGGAAGAAGAAGGCAAGAACGAATTGGGTGGCCGAGAGCCACTGGCGGATATTGACGTAGTTCACCGAGTTGGGCTCGGTGATGATGCCTCCCACGGAGTTGAGGGAAGCATTGGGCGCGTGGGTCATGTATTCGGCCGCACGACGCACTTGCCAGGGTTGAATGTCATTCTGGAGCTTGTCAAGGCTCAGACCATTCGGACCGCGCAGGGGTTCCAGCCAGGGGCCGCGGAAATCCCAGAAGCGCATGGTTTCACCACCGAAGATGATTTCACCGGTGGGTGAACGCATCAGGTATTTGCCTAGGCCGGTGGGACCCATGGCGGAACCGATATTGGCACCAAGCCGTTGGTCACGGACTAGGAAGGTGAAGCTCTGGGCCTGCGAGGCTTCGGCATTGGTGGGGCCGTAGAACTCGGAGGGATAGGCGGTGTTGTTGAACCAGATGTAGGCCGAAGCTATAAAGCTCATCAGGCTCAAGGCCCCGAGGCTGTAGCTCAGATAGGCCTCACCGTTCCAAATGAAGGCGCGCCTCACCCAACCGAAGGGCTTGGTGATGACGTGCCAGATGCCACCGAAAATGCAGATCAGGCCGATCCAAATGTGACCACCGATGATGTCCTCCATAGAGTTCACCCCGATAATCCAACCTTCACCGCCAAAAGGCGCCTTAGCCAAGTAGCCGAAGATAACACCAGGGCTAAGGGTCGGATTACTGATGAGACGGACGTCTCCACCACCCGGAGCCCAGGTGTCATAAACACCTCCAAAGAACATTGCCTTGAAGACCAACAGCAGGGCACCAACACCAAGAAGGATGAGATGGTAACCAATGATGTTGGTCATCTGGTTCTTATCGCGCCAATCCTGGGAGAAGAAGGCGGAATAGTTCTCAAGGATTTCAGGTCCACGAATGGCGTGGTAAAGACCGCCCAAGCCAAGAACAGCAGAACTGATCAGATGCAACACCCCGACAACAAAGAAGGGGTAAAGGCTGGTGACTTCACCGCCTGGTCCGACCCCATAGCCCAACGTAGCGACGTGGGGGAAAAGGATCAAACCCTGCTCGTACATGGGCTTGTCGAAGGTGAAATGGCTCACCTCAAAGAGCATCATGGCTCCAGCCCAAAAGACCATCAGGCCAGCATGGGCGACATGGGCGCCCAGCAAACGTCCTGAAAGATTGATGAGTCGGGCATTACCAGACCACCAGGCATAGCCGGTGGAATCAAGATCCCTGCCGGCGACGGAGACTAGGCCAGAATTAAAGGGCGTTTCCACGGGGCAGGACCTCTTCAGGGAAGACGAATTGTTCGTGTGGCTGGTCTGCGGGGGCCATCCAGGCGCGCAGACCTTCGTTAAGCAGGATGTTCTTGGTGTAGAAGGTTTCGAATTCCGGATCCTCGGCGGCCCGGATTTCCTGGCTCACGAAGTCATAGGCGCGCAGGTTGAGCGCCAGACCGATGATGCCGATGCTGCTGGTCCACAACCCCATCACGGGCACGAACAGCATGAAAAAGTGCAGCCAGCGCTTGTTGGAGAAGGCGATCCCGAAGATCTGGCTCCAGAAACGGTTGGCGGTGACCATCGAATAGGTCTCTTCTTCCTGGGTGGGCTCAAACGCCTTGAAGGTGTTGGCCTGCTCGCTGTCTTCAAACAAGGTGTTTTCCACTGTGGCGCCGTGGATGGCGCAAAGCAGGGCGCCGCCCAGGATGCCCGCCACTCCCATCATGTGGAAGGGGTTGAGGGTCCAGTTGTGGAAACCTTGCAGGAACAGCAAGAAGCGGAAGATGGCGGCTACCCCGAAGCTGGGGGCAAAGAACCAGCTGCTCTGACCCAGGGGGTACATCAGAAAGACACTGACGAACACCGCAATCGGGCCGGAAAAGGCAATGGCGTTATAGGGGCGGATGCCCACCAGCCGGGCGATTTCGAACTGACGCAGCATGAAGCCGATCAGGGCGAAGGCACCGTGCAGGGCCACAAATGGCCAAAGGCCACCGAGCTGGATCCAACGCACGAAGTCACCCTGGGCTTCTGGGCCCCAGAGCAGCAGCAAGCTGTGGCCCATGGCGTCAGCGGGGGTGCTGACGGCGGCGGTGAGGAAGTTGCAACCTTCCAGGTAGGAACTGGCAATGCCGTGGGTGTACCAGGAGGTGGCGAAGGTGGTGCCGGTGAGCCAGCCGCCCAGCGCCAGGTAGGCGCAGGGGAACAGCAGCAGACCGGACCACCCCACGAAAAC
>CAMCQR010000003.1 GCA_945877115.1 Synechococcus sp. UW140
CAGTGGGCTTACGTCTGCTGGGAAATCGCTGAAAGCGATCGCCAGCTCGCCCTTGAAGCTGGGGCTTCCCAGCTGGCCCTGCGCGTCGCCGACGTCACCGGCCTCCAGGGCGGCTCCTCCCACCCCCACACCCTCCAAGAGGTGGTCGTCGACAGCCATGTCACCGAGTGGTACATCCCCGTTCCCCTCTCCGATCGTGACTACCGCGTCGAGCTTGGTTATCGCAAAAAAGCTGGCGGCGGCTGGATTTCCCTCGCCTGCTCCTCCGTCGCCCGCGTCCCCTCCCAGCTCCCCAGCGAGCAGATCCTCGATCAGTTCGTGCCCTTCTCCCTCGATTCACCCCCCACTTCCCTGCCCGAACCAACCAGCCCCTATCCGGAGGCCAGCAACTTCGTCGACTCCGGCCTGCACGAACGCCTCTACCAGAGCGCCACTTCCAACTGGCGTCGCCTCGGGCGCGGCTCCGAGGCCTTCCATGAATTTGATCTCAACTTGAATACCTCCCCCGCTGGCGCTCCCCTGCATGCCTCAGGCTTGGGACTCTGGGCCTCCGGACGCCAGGAATCGGGCCTGGGTGGCGTACCGGCCCGATCCCGCTCCTTCTGGCTGGTGGCCGACGCCGAACTCGTCGTCTACGGCGCCACCGATCCCCAGGCCCGGCTCTCCATCGGTGGCGAAGAGGTGCCCCTCTCAGCCGAGGGCACCTTCCGCATTCAGGTGCCCTTCCGAGACGGCCAACAGCTCTATCCGATTGAGGCCTTTGCCGCCGACGGAGAACAAAAGCGCAACATCACCATCCAATTTGAGCGCAGCACTCCAGAACAAAACGTCAATACCGCTGAAGAAGCGATCAATGAGTGGTTCTAAAGAGAGCCCTGTAGGTCCGCAAGTAACCCTTACAATTGCGCCCAAAATAACTCGAAATTGATAGCATTTTTCATATCTACACTGAGGATCTTGGGCCATTCCTCTGCACAAAATTGCTGCTGATTCTTAAGTTGGCGGTTAAGGATCGAAGCGTCGGCTTCAGAGGGGTCTCCACCCTAGCACTGCCTTGCTTCCAAGCGACGACGGGCTAACAACGGGCTGACGCGGCAATCCAGAATCACCAGGGGAACACCGCAGCGGTGGGCTAGGGCAGCCATCACAGCCCGGTGGCTGGCCTCAAGAAAGGTGGCATCCACCACGGCGTTGTAGCCGGCCGCCAGGATGGCCTCGGCGCAGGCAGGTAGCCGTTGCTCATACAGGAATTGGGTTACGGCCAGTCCGTAGGGATCAGCGCCGGGCTCGCCTGACCAGCGGGGCCCACCGGGCACTCCCCAACGGCCAAACAAGCGGCGGCGCTCAACATCGGAACGCAGCTGGATCCAACCAGCCCTGTCACAGATCTGCCGGGCCAGGTGGCTCTTACCGCTTCCGGAGACGCCATGACAGATGAGCAGGGCCTGGGGCATGGTCCCTTGGGCTCCTGTCCCTCGGAGTGAGGCTGGTGCGCAACTTTGCTGGGCCAGGGCGAGATAACGGGCCAGCTGGGCCCACAGGTGCAGGGTTGGGCCACTGGCAGGGATCTCTGGGGGCTGGAGCTGTTCAAGCCGCAGGGCCGTCACCTTGGCGCGCACCAGGGCGCGATAGGTGAGATACCAGCGCCAAAGATGGAGCCCGCCATAGTCACCATTTTGGGCCAACCAGCCATTCAGCAATCGGGCCGCCAGTCGGGGCTGACCGACCTGCTCCAGATCCATGACCAGAAAGGCCATGTCGCTGATCGGATCGATCCAACGCAGGTCCGCATTGAATTCGAGGCAGTCGAACACAACAATTTCGCCTGCCAGCAGGGCCATGTTGCCAAGGTGCAGATCCCCGTGGCCCTCACGCACCTGGCCAGCGGCCAGACGTCGCTGAAAGAGAGGGGTTAGCCGTTCCGCCGTCGACTCGGTCCAGCGGCGCAGGGGGGCCAGTTCGGCCTGGGCAGACGACTCCTCCAGCACCTGCAGATTGGCGAGGGCCGGGGCCACAACCCGATCCGCCGAGCCAAAGCCCCCCCCTACCGGAGCTACGGCGGCGTTGTCATGGAAAAGTGCCAGACGATCGGCCAGGGCATCGATCGCCGAATCCGCCAATCCCTGACGCTGCAGGACCAGGGGAAGCAGGGCCTCCTGGTCGAATTGGCGCATCTGCACGGCCGCCTCGATCACCACTCCCGGGCCATGGAATCGGGCCTGATCGGCAGGCCCATGGATGTCGCGCACGCCGAGGTAGAGGTCGGGGGCCAGACGGCGATTGAGCCGCACTTCCTCGATGCAATCCTGGCGGCGCAATGCGGCGGTACCGAAATCAACGAAACCCAGTTGCACGGGCTTCCGTAATTTGTAGGCAAAGGGACCCGTCAATAGGATCCAGGAAATATGGGTTTCCAGCAGCTGGATCTCCTGCACCGGGTGGTCGTAGGCAGCCGGTTTGAGCAGGGAGGCGATGAGGGGATCCATCAAGGAGAGGCGATAGCTCTGGCCATTACCTAAAAGGCGGTCCGGTGTCACCATTGCGCAAACTCCGCAGCCATTGCAGGCTGGGATCCGCCTCAAACTCCGGCGGCAGCGGCTGGGGGTCAAGTGGGGGAGCCGCCCGGCGCTGGCCCCTGGGCCCTGGTCCCTTGGAGGGGGCATCGGGGGCCAGCGCCCGCATCCATCGGCTCAGGCCAGCGCCCAAAAGCACCAGCGCCACCAAGGCGACCAGGGCGACGGCCAGCACCCCGGCCAACTGCAGTAAACCCAGGCCGAGGTAAGTCAATCCCTTGATGAGATTGGCGATGGCAGTACTCACCAGAAGTACCGTATCCAGCTGGGAAGGGAGCCGCAACAGGACCAAAAGTAGGGCGATGCCCGCAGTCACCAGCAGCAGCCCCATCAACATCTGACGCAAACGGCTGATGCGGCGCCGCCGTCGAGCCGGTCGCGAACTGCGGTTGGGCATGGCCAATGAGGGATTGGGCAGCTGCAGGTTGCGGGGACTACTGGGTATGCGAGGTAGGGACATGGCTGGACAGAGCTATTCAGGCCTTCATGGCTCCAGCAAATGGCCGGCCCCACGCATCCAACGTTCAAATTCCATCAGCACCAACTCATTGGGGCAATCGATCAGGGACAGGTCGTGGACTGTGCAATCCCCCTGGCCGCCGTGATGCAGCGAAAGATGGAAACGGTCGCCGCTGAGGCCACAGACTTCGGGATCACTGCGGACGACCACATCAAGGTCGGCGCCGAGCCGGGTGACGCGGCGGCGCAGTTCAGACCAACCCATCACCATGGCTGCGACTCCCAGGATCAAATCAGGGTAGGAGCCAGCTCCCCTTGGTCTTGGGGGCCCGGATCAGGGGCGAGCCGGAGGGCCGGAGGGGCGGGCTGGGCTGATGGCTGGTTGGGTGGTTGGCTTGGCTGGATTGGGGAGCGTGGCAGCCTTTGGGGTGAGGGAACCGGAGTTGCCCGGATCCAGAGCCGCTGGGATGGCAGCAGGGGCTGGAGACGGGCCAGCAGAGGTTTCCGGCGCGGTGGTGGGGGCGGTGCTGGACGCCCGGTAGGGAGCTGGCGCCGGTAGGGGAATCAGGGAAGAGAGTCCCGCCGTTAAGGCCAGGGCCGCCAGGCCACCAAGCGGGGCGGCCAGCCGCTGGGCCAGGGGTTCGGCCTGACGCAGTTCCCAGCGCCGCAGGGGTTGGACCAGCGGTTGGGATAGGGGTGATTGCAGGTGCAAACGGGGATCAAGGCGCAGGCTGTCGAGGACCCGGACCAGGTCAGCCAGTTCGGCGTCGTCGAGCTGAACCTCCAAGGGGCCGACCCCGGGCTGACCACTCCGCAGCACCAGAAGATGCTGACCAACACCCGCTGGGGCAATCCCAACGGGTTCAGAAGGCGCACCAAAGGGGCGGGCCACCCCACTCATCAAATAACGGGCGTAGGGCAACACCCCATTGATCAAGGCCACCAAGTGATCCAGCCGTCCCTCCAGCTGGGGTCGACCAGCCCAATCGAGGGTCCAACTGGTGATGATTCCCAAGGCATCAGCGGAATGGCCAGCAGAAACATCTGGAAAGCCTTCCAGTTTCAAGCGGCAGCTCTGCTGCCCGTAGACAAGGGTCTGTTTCATGGGGCGTTTTTATCAGGCCACCACATCCATCAGGCAAGCCCGCAGCCGCTCAAAGCCGCCGGAACCAGCACCAAGGGCCAAGGCTTGAACCAAGGCAAGCCGTTGGAGATGGCCGCTCACGGGATCGAGAAGGGTCTGGACGCTGCTGCGTCGGGGATTCATGCGCTCGCGCAAGAGGTCGGAAAGGCGCGATTGAAACAACTGCCAGCGCTCCTCCATGACCTCCGGAGGCTCAGCCGTGGACAGCAGCCCCCGCAACATGGGGTAAAGACGATCGGCCATGGTGCAGAGAATCCTGATTAGGGCATCGGTCTCCCGGCTATCCAGGGAACCGCGTCGGCAGGCTCGACGCAACGGATTATGGCAGCGGCGCTTCCACAGCTCCACCCGATTGGGGAAGAGCTCGCCGTAGCCGAGCTGCTGGCTCATCCAGACCATTGCCTCTCCGCCATTGAAATCGAGGGCCTCGGTGCACAACAGCATCAGGTCAAGACGCTCCATGCCCCGGCGGGAAAGGGGACGAGAAGGGGTGGATTGGGATAGGGCCTGGCTCATGGCTGCGATGATGCCAGCGCCGACGGCCGTTCGTCACCGCCGACCGCCGGCTTGCCCCCCGTCCTCCTGAGATGACCAGCAGCCCCGCCAGCCCCGACCTGCGCCGCTGGATCCGCGACATCCCTGATTTTCCCAAGCCCGGCATCCTGTTCCGGGATCTGACTCCACTGATGCGCGACCCGGCCGGCTGGCGCGAAACCGTGCGCCAACTGGCCGAAATCACCGAGCGACTCAAACCCGACCTGATCGTGGGGATTGAATCGAGGGGATTCATCGTCGGCACGAGCCTGGCCACGGCCCTTGGCCTGGGGTTCGTGCCGGTGCGCAAGCCCGGCAAGCTGCCGGGGGAGGTGCATGGGGTGGACTACGAGCTGGAATACGGCAGCGATCGTCTGGAAATCCACGTCGATGGCTTTGAAGACTCCCCCCGGATCCTGATTGTCGATGATCTGCTGGCCACCGGTGGCACCGCCGAAGCCTGCGGCCAGCTGGTGCGTTTGGCCGGTGGCGAGATCGTCGGCTTTGCGTTCGTGGTCGAACTGGCCGATCTGGGGGGCCGTCAACGCCTTCCCGCCGGAGTGGCCGTGGAATCCCTGGTCAGCTATTGAGGGAGGCTCAAGTCTGCAGGTCCTGCCAATCCAGGACCTGCTCAAGTTGCTCCAGGCTGATCAGACCAAAGCGCCACAGCACCACCGGTAACGGCGCCTGCTCGACCTCAGACTGGCGTATTCCCATGGCGAGCGCGCTCTCACTGAGGCCCAGTTGGTGTCTCAGGAAACGCAACAACTCCTGGGCCGGCGGTGGCTGGGGGGAGCTGCTGATCACCATGGCTTGCCAGGGGTCGAGAAGGCCGGCAGCCCCGCTGGGCTGCCGGCGGTAGGAACGGAACCACCCCAGCGGGGGGGCCAGGGCCCCAGGGTCATGGGGCCCAGGGCCAGCCGGCGCAGGGCAGCGGAGCGCCGCAGGCCGGTCAAGGCCAGGGCCCGCAGGGGAAGCAGCAGGGGCTGATGATTGGAGAACAGACGCACCAAGAGATCGGTGAACCCAAGGGTGAGCAGCACATCGGGCCTGCGCCGCCGGCCGTAGGCGGCCCCGATGCGGTGGGGAGCCAGGCGTCCAGCACTGGCCCTCTGGGCCAGGTCCATCAACGTCTGAACATCGCGCCAGCCCAGGTTGAGGCCCTGCCCCCCCACTGGATGGCAGCGGTGGGCACTGTCTCCCACCAGAACGGTGTTGCCCCGATGCAGACGATGGGCCAGCTGGAGAGCCACAGGAAAGGAGCGGGGCCGATCGAAGAGCACCTCGGGCTGCAGGGCCCCAGGCAGGGCCCCTGCCAGGGCATCGAGAAAGGCCGTATCACTCAGACTTTCCAGCCTGCGGCAACGCCAGGCCGGAGCACTCCAAACCAATTGGTGACGCCCCCCTCCCATGGGCAGCACGGCGAAGGGACCCTCCGGCCTCAGGATCTCCCAGGCCTGATCCGCCGCAGCCCCCCGCAGACCCACTTGGGCCGTCAGACAGGCTTGACCATAGGCATGGTGCCATTGGCCAATCCCCTGTTGCCGTCGGGTGGGGGAATCGGCCCCATCCGCGGCTACCACAAGATCGAAGCCAGCCCAATCGACGGGGGGAGATAAAGGGCTCGCCACCCCCCCCAGGACAATCGCGATGGCTGGGTTGGCCTCAAGCCGCTCGAACAACAGGCCCATCAAAGACCTATGGCTGCCGATCCAACCAACGGCAGCAGCCATGAATCCGAGGTCGACGCCACTGAAGTCGACCGAGCGGCCCAGGGCCCCATCAACAAGATGGAGCTGGGCAAAACCGCTGAGATGGGGCGCCAGGGCCGACCAAAGGCCAAGACGCTGCAGCAGGAGGCGGCTGGAATGGGTGAAGGCATAGGCCCGCTGGCTCTCCAGCAGGCGCTGCCTGGGCAGGGGATCAAAAAGCTGGACGCGCCAGCCGGCCGCCGCTAATGCCAGGGCGGCCAGGGCACCGGTGGGGCCGGCCCCATTCACCTTGGCGAATAATCTGGCGCCCATGGCAAAGCTCCGAAAAAGCAGGCATTAAAAACCGCGCCCCCAAATAGAGGCGCGGGGGAAGGCTAGTGAGCTTGGATCGAACGAATAACGATCAACCCAGACCCAGCAACCCACGGGTGAAGGCCTCGCCGCCAAGGGCGAATTCGGTGGCCAAAAGGGCAATGAAGCCGAGCATGGCCATGCGGCCATTCAGCTTTTCGGCTCTTTCATGGAAACCCCAGCCGTTTTCTACGGACACAACTTCCATCCTTGGCTCGGAGGCGAAAGCATTCAGGCGGCCGCCGTCTTCAGTGGTAACAGTGGCGCCGCGGATGACGGCAGGAGAGGAAGAGGCCATGGGCTGGTTTCTTGCGAAGTGTTACAAAGACTGTAACGCATTATTGCGACGGGTGTGGGGCCGGCTCACCGCAAGCGGCGCAGGCAGAGCTCCTCAAAAGCCGACCGCAACAGGTAGGGGTATTCACCGACCCACAGCTTGGGCTGGGGCAACCAGGCATCACTCAAGGCCCCAACCCTGGAAAAATCCCGACGGTCACTCAAAACCACCAGCCGCACGACCATGCCGCGCCGGATGGCCTGGTGGGCCTTCTCCATTGGAAACCGCACACGACCGAGGTAGCCGTCCTCGTCTTCCAGGTCCAGGCAGAGCCAGGTACGGCGATTTTCGACCATCTCCAGGCGCCCACTCTGGTCAGACTGCTCGCGCCGATCTTCCACCACCTCTCGGGTGAACAGATCGCCCACCACCCCTTCAAACAGCGCAGCAGAGGGGTAACGGCGCAGCACCGCGTTACGCCGACCCGCCTCCAGGATCGGCCCCCAAAGGAGATAGAGCACTAGGACGACGCCGATCACCAGGAATACCGGGCCCAGGGAGCTTGAGAACAACAGGGTCTGGCTGATCAACAGGGAAATCACGCCGCCGATGGTCGAAATCAGCACCCGTTGCAGCAATTGCCGTGGTTCGCGACTGCAGGCATTGAACTGGGGACCGGTGGCCACCGCCGGAATCAGGCGGCTCAGTTGGTCTTGGTTAAGGGGAATCAGCATCGGGGTCGGGATCCGCCGAGGGCGGTCAAGGCATCAAAGCAGCCGTTCGAGGCCATAAACCAACGTGGGCAGGGAGCGCACGCGACGTAGACAGAGGAGCACCCCAGGCATATAGGCACTGCGGTCGATTGTGTCGTGGCGCAGGGTGTAGGTCTCACCAGGGGCCCCGAACAGGACCTCCTGATGGGCCACCAAACCGGGCAATCGCACCGAGTGCAGCCTCAGGCCACTGGAACGCAGGCCACCGCGACAGCCCGCGAGGGTTTCGTGCTCTTCAACCTGGGGCGGATTGAAGGATTTGCCCAGGTCCTCCATTAATTGTGCCGTTTTGATACAGGTACCGCTGGGGGCATCCGCCTTGCGGTTGTGGTGCAGCTCGGTGAGTTCAGCGAAGTCATAGAAACGGGCGGCAGCGGCGGCGGCCTGCTGCAACAGCACCATGCCCACCGAAAAATGAGGGATCACCGCTCCACCGATCCCAGCCTTGGCCGCGAACTCGACCAAATCGGCCAACTGATGCGGATCCAGGCCCGTGGTGCCGATCACCGGATGGATCCCGTAAGCGATCGAGGCCCGCGTGTGCTCGAAAACCACGTTGGGGTGAGTGAAGTCCACCAGCACGGCGGCCCCTTCGGGCCCGTCCCGACGCACGGCCTGGCTGGCCTGACACAGACAGCCTTCGAAATCGGCGGTTACGGCCACATCCAGATCTCCCAAGCCCAGTTCCTGACCAACATCGACGCCCTCCTTGTCCGGGGTGGTATCGATCGCCCCAACCAGGACGCAATCCCCAGAGCTACTGACAGCCTTGACCACCTCCGCCCCCATTCGGCCAAGGGCACCGGCCACCACCACGGGGATTGGACGAGGATGCATCATCGCAACAGGGACTCTGCTGCCGAGCCTATGGGAGCCGCCCCGAAGACCGACGCCCGGCGGTCAAGCAGACGCATACACATCGGAGCCGGTCAATTCGCGCAACAACGGGACAAACAAAGGATCCTTTCCCATATCTCGGCACCAGAGCACGATGGTCTTGACATTCCATTGGGCCAGGCTGGTGGAATGGCCTGCAAGGGCGGCCGCATCTAACCATTTCCCCCCTAGTACAAGCTTGCCCTGGTGGCCATGGGCAACGAGATGCAAGCGATCAACCGGAAGGCCCCGGTCGCGACGCTGCCGAAGCTGCTCGCTGATTTCGAGCAAGGGCCGATCCACCTGACCCAGAGGGAACCAGGAATCGCTTTGGGAGGTCCCGATGCAGGCCATCTCGGCACTCAGTTCGTCGGTCATAAAATAACTATCAGCTACGATCAATTGCTGGTGGGGTGTTTGATCCAGACAACTTTCCAGTTCAGTAAAAGGATTAACGTAATTCATCGCTTCAATGGACAAGATTTGCTTGAAAACTAAAAATTTAAGCTGGCCGACCTGAGGACAAGACAAAAATAGATTTTTATAGTTTTTGCTAAAGTTAATATAAAAATTTATTGGTTAAAGCAATAAATGTTAAGTTTACAAGTTTAAAGACCTAGCAAAATCATCTCAACAAAGAAACGATTTTAAAATATTAGCATTTTTAATTTTTCAATCGAAGTACCCTCTAAACCTACCACTAATTTCATGCCTTTTTAAGAATGCTTTTACTTAGTATTTACATTTTGTTTGAGCTTCCCGAAAAACCGCGGAGAACAGCCCCACAGAAACCTTGATATGGCAAGGGGTTCAGGGTCGAAAGCAAAGCGCAGATGACTAATAAGAAGCAGCTCCAGACCGGCCAAACTTCAGATTCATTTAATCTTTCTTTGGCCTGATTGCGAATTGCAGCGGAGCCCTAGACAGGTCGGCCCCCTCTAGTCCTTGATCAGCAGCGAAGCCGACTGGATCCTGGGGTGAAAGGGCAGGCAATAAGCAAATAGGGTCAGTGGTGGCGCCGCAACCACCCACCCCCCTCACCGCTTCTACTGGGCAAGAGTCTGGAGGCCAAATCGCCTTGAAGCCCCCAGCCACCCAACTAGACGGCCCGTAAAGCCTTGTCCAAAACGCACCCGAACCAGCCCTTGCCTACGTAGGCTGCTTAACATTGCTCAACCAACAGCTTTATGTTCACCCAGGTCCGCTCCGCCAACCGCCGAGTCAGCCCTGAACATGGCGATGGCCGGTACCTGATGCGGGCTGTCTACGTGGTGCTGGAGCCCCAGTACCAAAACGCCCTGACCAGTGCTGCCACCAGCATCAACGAACAGAACAGTGGCCTGGCGGTGGAGCTGAATGGCTATCTAATTGAAGAGCTGCGGGATCCTGAGAATTATAAACAATTTTGTGAAGATGTCGCCCAAGCCGATGTCTTTATCGCCTCCCTGATTTTCATCGAGGATCTGGCTCAAAAGGTGGTTGAAGCCGTAGCGCCCCATCGCGACCACCTTAAGGCTGCAGTGGTGTTTCCTTCGATGCCAGAGGTGATGCGCCTCAACAAGCTGGGCACTTTTTCGATGGCTCAGCTGGGCCAGAGCAAGAGCGCCATTGCCCAGTTCATGAAAAAGCGCAAGGAGAAGGGAGGCAGTGCCGGGTTCCAGGACGCGATGCTCAAACTGCTGAACACCTTGCCTACGGTCCTGAAATATCTGCCGGTGGAAAAGGCCCAGGATGCCCGTTCCTTCATGCTCAGTTTCCAATACTGGCTGGGCGGCACACCGGATAATCTGCGCAACTTCCTGTTGATGCTGGCGGATAAGTACGTCTTTCCCCGGGGGGAAGATGGCCGTCCCCAGTTGGAAGTTGCCGATCCAGTGGTGTTTCCCGATCTGGGCCTCTGGCACCCCTTGGCCCCGGGCATGTTCGAGGACCTCAAAGAATATCTCAACTGGAATACCAGCCGCAGCGACCTCAGTGAAAAAGCGAAGCGAGGACCTGTCATTGGCCTCGTCCTGCAACGCAGCCACATCGTCACCGGCGATGAAGCCCATTACGTGGCCGTGATTCAGGAATTGGAGTACCGCGGCGCCACTGTCATCCCGGTGTTCTGCGGGGGGCTGGATTTCAGCAAACCGGTCAACGCCTTCTTCTACGACCCCCTCAACCCGGAAACCCCTTTGGTGGATGGGGTCGTCAGCCTGACGGGCTTTGCCCTGGTGGGCGGTCCGGCTCGCCAGGACCACCCCAAGGCGATCGAAGCGCTCAGCCGCCTGAACAGGCCTTACATGGTGGCCCTGCCCCTTGTCTTTCAAACCACTCAGGAATGGGAAGAGAGCGACCTGGGGTTACATCCGGTACAGGTGGCCCTGCAAATCGCCATTCCCGAACTGGACGGCGCCATCGAACCGATCGTCCTTTCGGGCCGCGATGACGCCACCGGCAAAGCCCACACCCTCCAGGATCGGGTGGAAGCCATCGCCGAACGCTCGATTCGCTGGGCCTCGCTGCGCATCAAACCCCGCGCCGACAAAAAGCTGGCGATCACGGTCTTCAGCTTCCCTCCTGATAAGGGCAACGTTGGTACCGCCGCCTACCTGGATGTCTTCGGTTCGATCTACCGGGTCCTCGAAGAAATGAAAGCCAAGGGCTACGTCATCCAGGACATGCCCCGCAGCCCCAAGGCCCTGATGGATGCGGTACTCCAGGATCCAGAGGCCCTGGCAGGGGCGCCGGAACTGGCCATCGCCCATCGCATGAGTGTGGCCGAGTATGAGCGGCTCACCCCCTATTCGGGCCGTCTCGAAGAGAACTGGGGCAAACCACCCGGCAATCTCAACTCCGATGGCACAAACCTTTTGATCTACGGACGCCACTTCGGCAACATCTTCGTCGGCGTCCAACCCACCTTCGGCTACGAAGGGGATCCCATGCGCTTGCTTTATTCCCGCAGCGCCAGTCCCCACCACGGCTTTGCGGCCTACTACACCTATTTAGAGAAAGTCTGGCAAGCCGACGCCGTCCTCCACTTCGGCACCCACGGCTCCCTTGAATTCATGCCCGGCAAACAGATGGGCATGAGCGAGACCTGCTATCCCGACTCCCTGATCGGCTCCCTGCCCAACCTTTACTACTACGCCGCCAACAATCCTTCTGAAGCCACCATCGCCAAGCGGCGCGGCTACGCCGCGACGATTAGTTATCTGACACCGCCCGCCGAAAATGCTGGTCTGTACAAAGGCCTCAAAGAACTTGGGGAACTGGTGGGCTCCTACCAACAGCTGCGGGAGAGTTCCCGTGGTGTCCAGATCGTCAACGCGATCATGGAAACGGCGCGCCAATGCAACCTTGATAAAGATGTCAACCTGCCGGAAGTCGATGGGTCCGAACTGAGCCAGGACGAACGGGATGGGGTGGTCGGCTCGGTCTATCGCCAGTTGATGGAAATTGAAAGCCGGCTGTTGCCCTGCGGGCTGCACACCATCGGCAAACCGCCCACTGCCGAAGAAGCGATCGCCACCTTGGTAAGTATTGCCGCCCTTGAACGCGAAGAAGAAGAATTGCGGTCGCTGCCGGGCCTGTTAGCGGAAGCCCGGGGACGCACGATCACGGAGATCTACAAAGGCAACGACGACGGCATACTGGCCGATGTCGAACTCAACCGCACGATCACCGAAACCTGTCGCGCAGCCGTTGGAGCCATGGTGCGCCAAGTGACTGGCAGCGATGGGCGCGTCAATCTGCGGCGCAACTTCGGCTGGTTCTTCGACCTGTTTGAGCGCTTGGGTTTCAAAATACCCAGTCCCTGGCTGGCGGCCTGTCAAAGTTCCGGCTTCGGAGCAATCAACCCGATTGAACTGGACAAACAATTCGCCTATCTGCGTTTTTGCCTTGAGCAGATTTGTGCCGATATGGAAATGGAGAGCCTGTTGAAGGCCCTCGATGGTGAATACGTGCTGCCCGGTCCTGGGGGCGATCCTATCCGCAACCCAGGGGTGCTGCCCAGTGGTAAGAACATCCACGCCCTAGATCCCCAATCCATTCCCACCAAAGCCGCGATTGCCTCGGCCAAGGTGGTTGTGGACCGCTTGATCGAGCGGCAAAAAGCGGAACAAGGCGCCTGGCCTGAAACGATTGCCTGCGTGCTGTGGGGTACGGACAATATCAAGACCTATGGGGAGTCCCTGGCCCAGATCCTCTGGTTTATTGGTGTGCGACCCATGAGTGATTCCCTAGGTCGTGTTAACAAACTAGAGCTCATTTCCTTGGAAGAATTGGGACGCCCCCGCATCGATGTGGTGGTGAATTGCAGCGGTGTCTTCCGCGACCTATTCATCAACCAGATGGGCCTGATCGACCAAGGCGTCAAAATGGCGGCCGAGGCGGATGAACCCCTTGAAATGAACTTTGTGCGCAAACACAGTCAGGAGCAAGCAGCCGAACAAGGCATCTCCCTGCGAGAGGCGGCAACACGGGTGTTCTCGAATGCGAGCGGCAGCTACAGTTCTAATGTCAATCTTGCAGTCGAAAACAGCACCTGGGAAGAGGAAGGCGAATTGCAAGAGATGTATTTGTCTCGCAAAACATTCGCCTTTAATGCAGACAACCCCGGCGAGATGAATCAAAAGCGAGATGTCTTCGAGGCGGCCATGAAAACCGCCGATGTCACCTTCCAAAACCTGGATTCAGCTGAAATCTCACTCACCGATGTCAGCCACTACTTTGACTCCGATCCCACCAAACTGATTGCTGGTTTGCGGGATGACGGCAAGGCACCGACCAGTTACATCGCCGATACCACCACCGCCAACGCCCAAGTGCGCTCCTTGAGCGAGACCATTCGCCTCGACTCGCGTACAAAGCTCCTCAACCCCAAATGGTACGAGGGCATGCTCAATTCGGGCTACGAAGGGGTCAGAGAAGTGGCCAAGCGGCTAAACTTCACCCTGGGCTGGAGTGCGACCAGTGGCGCTGTTGACAACTTTGTTTATGAAGAAGCCAATGATACTTTCATCAACGATCCCGAAATGCGGAAGCGGCTGATGGATCTCAACCCCCACAGCTTCCGTCGAATTGTGAGCACCCTACTTGAAGTCAATGGCCGTGGCTACTGGGAAACCAGTGATGAAAATATAGCCCAACTTCAGGAAATTTACCAAGAAGTTGAAGATCGTATTGAGGGGGTTAAAAACTGACCATGGACACCAAGGTTATCCATGGTTTCAATTGATATTTTTAAGTCCAGCAGACAGGTCCGACTCGCGGGCGGCGTCACAGCAACGCTGGCTGGCTGCCGCCTCCGCCAGGCCTGGCACCATCGGCCGCCCCTCCGCAATCGCAGCCGCCCAACAACCGATCAGACGCCGCACCGGGGCGATGCGCCCATCGCTCCAAATGCGTGGGAAGGCCAGGGCGGGATCAGGAACTAATTCCGTCAACCCCGGATCCCCCGGCCGCCCTCTCCAAAGACGGAAACCATGGACATAGTCCGCCTGGTTGGGGGAACCCAGCACAAAGGTGGCCTCACTGCCATGGAGTTCGAGCCAGCAGCCGCGCCCGTGCCGGGCCACGGAGGCCAAGTTGAGCTGGGCTGGCACCCTTCGGCCCCAACCATCCTCCAATTGGAGCTGCACCAGGGCGATGTCCTCCGCATCCACCGTGGCCATAGGTCCACCGTGGCCCAGGGGCCGCTCGGCAATCGCCGTACTGAGACTGGCCTGAAGCCGACGACTGGGGCCCACCAGCCAATGCAACATGTCAAAAGCATGGGTGCCCAGCGCCCCCAGCACGCCCCCACCCGCAGCCGCCTGGGAATACCAGCTCCACGGGCGGCTGGCGTCAGCCCTACTGCTCATCAGCCAGTCGACCTTGATCAGCCAGGGCTCCCCAAGGGCCCCTTCGGCCAGCAGGGCCGCCAACTGCTGGAACAACGGCACCGCCCGATATTCGAAATCCACCGCCACCACACAGCCCTGGTGCAGGGCCAGCTTTTGCAGGGCCAGCACCTGGTCGTTGTGGAGGGCCACTGGCTTTTCGAGCAGCAAATGCTTACCGGCCCGAAGCGCCGCCTGCGCCAGGGCAAAACGGGGGGCGGGCGGAGTGGCGATCACCACCGCATCCAGGTCGGGATCGGCCAGCATCGCCTCAAAATCAGTGAAGCCAGGGAGGTCGGCCTCGGCGCACACCCCGTCGAGTTTTTCTTGGCGGGGGTGCCAGAGGGCCACGGGTTCGGTGGCGGGGCAATCGCGCAGAGCCGGCAGATGGACCGCTGCGCCAAATCCCAACCCGGCCACGGCAACCCGCAGGGATGCCTTGGCGGGGGGCTCAGCCACGGGACCCCTCCTGACCCTGGAGCAGCTCGGCACCGGCGGCACACACCTCGATGAGGAGCCGCCGCACCAAATCATCGGGCCCGGCCGGTTGCCACTCGGAGCCCCAGCGGGGCAAGCCGTTGACCGCCAGATCCCGGTACAGGGACTGATCGCAATCCAGCTCCATCACGTAAAGGGTCCCTGGGGCCTGGCGAGGCGAGCGGGGGCCAGGGACCGCGCCACCCCTGGGCTCGGCCGTTGCATCGGCCGAGGTCTCCCCAGCGGCGTCAGGGTCGGGCGCCGGCTGGAAACGACTCAGAACAGTCAGGCGGCCCTGGCGTGAAAGACGCAGGCTGCCCGAATCCCACCACTGGCGACCCTCGGCGCTGGCGGTCAGCTCCTGCCAGGCCACCGGACCCGCCCAGGCAGGCCTGGCCGGGCTGAGCAGCCAGGCCCCTGGCAGCAGCAAAAGGGCCACCAAAAGCCAGGCAGCCCCCCGGCTGGCCAGCCCCCTCAACCCCGCCGCAAATGGGGGGATCACAAGGTCACAGGGACGGGCTGGCGGACCACCCCGTGCAATTCGAGTAGGGCAACCAGGGTGGATCGCAGTTCGGTGCGGGGAACGATGGCATCGACAAAACCATGGTCCTGCAGGTACTCGGCCGTCTGGAATCCCTCCGGCAGCTTCTCCCTCAGGGTCTGTTCAATCACACGCCGACCCGCAAAACCAATCAGGGCCTTGGGTTCGGCCAAAATTAGATCCCCCAGCATGGCGAAGCTAGCTGTCACCCCTCCAGTGGTGGGATGGGTGAGCAGGGGCAGATAGAGAAGCCTGGCCTGCCGATGGTGCTGCAGGGCCCCGGAAATCTTGGCCATCTGCATCAGGCTGAGCATGCCTTCTTGCATGCGGGCGCCACCGGAGGCACAGACAATCATCAGGGGGTAGCGGCGAGCTGTGGCCTCTTCCACCAGTCGCGTGAGCTTTTCACCCACAACCGACCCCATCGAACCGCCCATGAAGCGGAAATCCATGACCCCCAAGGCCAGGGGCAATCCCTGCAGCCGACACAAGCCCGTCACCACGGCATCCCGTAATCCCGTGGCGGCCTGGGCGTCGCGCAAGCGATCGGCGTAGCTGCGCCGATCCTTGAAGGCCAGGGGATCGATGGGGGAAAGCTCAACGTCCAGGGCCTCGAAACTGCCCTCATCAGCCAATAAGCGGATGCGCTCGGCACTGTCAATGCGGTTGTGGTACCCGCAGGCCTTGCAGACGCTGGCATGGGCGATCAGGTCCTTGCGATAGACCACCTCGCCGCATTCGGGACATTTGCTCCAGAGGCCATCGCCCTCGTCACTTTCAGGAGCCTGGTTGGGCCGCACCGCCGGAGCGTTCTTGCGGCGATCAGCGAACCAGTCGAACAGCGACATCGGGGGGGCAAGGACTGGGAGGGGCTATTCCCCATTTAAGAACCTGGAGCTACCGCTTCAAGGATGCGGCAGCAGAAGATCAAGCCAGAAGCGGGAACCAGCCCACCAAACCGCCAGGGTGCCAGCGGCCAGGAACGGCCCGAAGGCCAGGGCCTGGCCCCGCCGCAGCCGACCCGTCAGACGACCGAGCAGGCCGAACAGGCCACCGGAAAGCACCGCCAGGGCCACTGCCAATCCAAGACCCATCGGACCCAACCAGGCGCCCATCAGGGCCGCCAACTTGGCGTCCCCCAATCCAAGGGCCGGCTTGCCAAGGGCGCGAGCCGCCAAGGCGCTGCAAAGTTCAAAACCCAGGAGTCCCATCGCCGCCGCCAGGAGATGGGAAAAAAGCAACCCGCGGCCGATCGTCGGACCCTGCTGGAATCCGAGGAGAGCCGTCACGGCAAGGCCGGTCACCAGCCCCCAGCGACAAAGGGGTTCGGGCAACCAAAGGCTGTCGAGATCGATCAACACCAGCGGAATCAACCAGCTCACCAACCCCCAGCCGGCTAGCAACAGCAGCAGGGGATCCGGGGCCGGACCCATGGCCGCTGGTTGGGCCAGCAAAGTGATCAACCACAACAGGGCGCAGGCAGACTCCACCAACGGATACCGTCTGGAAATCGGGGCCTTGCAATAGCGGCAACGACCGCGCAACAGCACCCAGGAGAGCACCGGCACGTTGTCCCACCAGGCCAGGGTTGTGCCGCAGCGGGGGCAGTGGCTGGAGGGCCAGAGGATGGATTCCTGGCGCGGCAATCGCCAAGTGACCACGTTGAGAAAACTTCCCACTGCCGCCCCGAACATAGCGGTGACCAAGGGAGGGGCCAGCGGCATGAAGGGGGCCATGGCGGTCAACTGGTCCAGCGGGGCGTGCCGCCCCGGGGAGATCGGGAGCGGGATTGGCTCCGCCCCCGTAACCAATCAATGGGTACAAACTGCTCCTGAGGCAGCAGCACCGGAAGATCAAAGACCACCCGGCCCTGGCGACTTTCACCCACCATCACCACCCCGGCAGGTTCAATGCCCGCAGGGCCGGTGCAAAGAAAGGCGTGATACACCTGGCGTGCCGAACCCAACAGTTCACGACTGTTGACACGATCCAGCCTCAGGGGAGTCACGGCCCATGGAACCGGATTCACCTCGGCGCTGCGCTCTCCTTGGCGGCCAGCCGTCTGGTTCAGCTCCAGCGATCGAGCCGGTCCGATCAGAAAAGAAGGAGAAACGGGGAGCCCAGGGTGACTGGAGGTTGGATTGGCGGAGGAGGGGGTGATAATTGGACGGTGACCGTTGATCACCCGACCTTGGGCGCAACTGTAGGCGCTAAAGGTTTGCTTTGGCGGCGATCAAGCAGCGATCTTCTTCTCCTCGATCATACGGTGAATGATCGGGGTGAGGATCAGCTCCATAGCAAAGCCCATCTTGCCGCCGCTCACCACAATGGAACTAGGGTTCGACATGAACGAGTCGTGGATCATGTCGAGCAGATAGGGGAAGTTGATCCCCCACTTGTCGCGGGCTACCTTGCGGAAGTGGATGATCACGAAGCTTTCATCCGCTGTCGGGATCGTCTGGATGAAAAAGGGGTTCGAGGTGTCCACGGTGGGGATCCTCTGAAAGTTGATGTCGGTGAGGCTGAACTGCGGGCAGATGTGGTTGATGTAATCCGGCATGCGGCGCAGGATCGTATCCACCGTGGCCTCGGCCGAATAGCCCCGCTCCTGGTTGTCACGGGCGATCTTCTGAATCCACTCTAGGTTCACAATTGGCACCACGCCGATCAACAAATCCGCCAGCTTGCGCAAGTCGTAGCCCTCGCCCACCACGCCGCCGTGTAGGCCTTCATAGAAGAGCAGGTCGGTGTCGGCGGGTATGGCTTCCCAGGGAGTGAACTGGCCAGGTTCCAGGTTGGTGCCGAGGCGGGCGTTATGGTCAGCGGCCTCGTCGGTCGAGTGGAGGTAATAGCGCTTCTCGCCACCACCGGTTTCGCCGTAGGTCTTAAAGAGCTCCTCGAGCTTGTCAAAGCGATTGGCGCAGGGGCCGAAGTGCGAAAACTTTTTGCCTTCCGCCAGCGCCTTGGCCATGGCCTCCTTCATGGGGCCCCTTTCGTAGCGGTGGTAGCTGTCACCCTCCACCACGGCCGGAGTGATGCCCTCGCGCTTGAAGATGTATTCGAAGGCTCGCTTGACGGTGCTGGTCCCAGCGCCGGAAGAACCGGTGACAGAGACAACCGGGTGACGCTTCGACATCGGCGCTCAAGGGTAGAGATGCTTGCGAGTTTCGCAGATCGTCGGCCCCACTTCGGCCACCGCTTCAGGTCTTGTCAGCCGCCAAGGCCTCCAGCAGCAGGTCTCCCATGGCTCGGCAGCCCAGGGCCGTGGCTGGATCCGAGGTCAGGTCGCCGGTGCGAGCGCCGGCCGCCAACACCCGATCCACCGCCGCTTCCAGGTCGTCTGCCGCAGCCCCCTGATGGAGGCCCAAGCGCAGCATCATGGCGGCCGAAAGGACCATGGCCATCGGGTTGGCCCGATCCTGACCGGCGATATCCGGCGCCGAACCGTGGACCGGCTCGAACAGACCCGGACCCTCGGAGCCCAGGGAGGCCGAAGGCAACATGCCGATGCTGCCGGTAAGCATGGCCGCTTCGTCGCTGAGGATGTCGCCGAAGAGATTGCTGGTCAGGATGACGTCGAACTGACGCGGCTCCCGCACCAGTTGCATGGCGGCGTTATCCACGTACATATGGCTTAAATCAACGTTGGGGTACTCCCCATGGATGGCCTCCACCCGGTCGCGCCAGAGCTGACTGACATCCAGCACGTTGGCCTTGTCGACGGAACAGACCCGGCCATGCCGTTGCGCCGCCAGCGCGAAGGCCACCCTGGCGATCCGATCGATCTCGTCATCGAAATAGGCCATCGTGTTGAAGGCCCGCACCCGACCCTCGGCCTCGACCCGGCCCTTCGGGAGCCCGAAATAGACACCGCCAATCAGCTCACGCACCACCACCAGGTCGACGCCGCTGATCACTTCCGGCCGCAGGCTGCTGGCGTCAATCAGGGCCGGGATGATCTTGACGGGCCGCAGATTGGCGAAGAGACCCAGGCCCGAACGCAAGGCCAGCAAACCGCTCTCCGGGCGCTGCTCGCGGGGCAAACGATCGAACCGGGGCGAACCGATGGCGGCCAGCAACACGGCGTCACTGCCAAGACAGGCCTCCAAAGTGCTGGCCGGGAGGGGCTCACCGGTGGCATCCAGGGCGGCACCCCCGATCGGTTGCTCATCAAAAACCAAACTGAAGCCATGGCTGCCGGCCACGGCCGCCAACAACTGGCGCGTTACCGCAGTGATCTCCGGTCCGATCCCATCGCCGGGAAGCAGGGTGATCCGATAGCTGGTCATCGGGGGCTGGCAAGGGGTAATGCGGTGGTCGGTGGCCCCTGGGCGGGGACGATCGGTGGGCCTGTCGGCGGGGCGAGACTACCCACTCCCGAGGGGGATAAAGGGGCCAGCGCCCTTCAGTCGGGCTCCCCAAGCTCTGTCAACTGGCGGGCCTGCAACGCCCTCAGGGTGCGGGCCATTTCGGGCAGGCGACTGAAGGCGGCCGAGCAGCGCAGCCAGAGACGGTTGGGGATCGCCGGATAGCCGCTGACCACCTCGCCCGCCGCCACCTCCCCATGGATGCCGGATTTCGAGGACGCGATGGCGCGGTCACCGATGCGGGACCGATTGGCCACCCCCACCTGGCCCGCCAGGATCACCCCGTTACCCAGAACCGCACCCCCAGCGATTCCCACCTGGGCCGCCAGGGCACAGCCGCGGCCCAGGTGGACCCCATGGCCCACATGCACCAGGTTGTCGATCTTGCTGCCCGCCCCAAGGCGGGTCTCCCCCACGGCGGGCCGATCCACCATGGAGCCACAGCCCACCTCGACGGCGTCCTCCAACACAACACGGCCCGTCTGCGGCATCTTGCGCCACCCGGTAGGGGTGGGCACAAAACCAAAACCCTCCGAACCGATCACCGCGGCGGAATGGATGACACAACGGCACCCGAGGCGGGTACCGGGGTGCAGAACCGCATTGGCATGGACCTCACAATCGTCCCCGAGATGCACATCGTCGTAGAGGACACAGCCGGGATGGAGCGTGCTGCCATGGCCGATGCGACAGCCCGCCCCCACAACCACCCGGGGACCCACGTGCACCCCCGCCCCCAGCCGGGCGGAAGCATCGACAACGGCGCTGGGGTGGACCCCGGCTGGCGGACGGGGACGGGGATTCAGGGCCTCCAGGGCCTCGGCGAACCCCAGGCGAGGATCGGCCAGGGCCGCCCAGGCCAGGCCCCGCTCGCTGGCCTGACGCTGCAGCTCAGCGTCGAGGGGGAGCAACACGGCGGCGGCGTTACTGGCAGCGAGGGCCGAGGCCATGGCATGGCCCGCCTCCAGAAACGCCAACTGACCGGCACCGGCCTGTTCCAGGGACTGACCCCCCAGCAGCTCGGGATCGGGACCCAGATGGCGAGGTGTGGCCCCCCCTACCTGGCTGATCCTGGTGAGCAGATCGCTGAAACGCATTCCCCTAAACCGGCCAGGGCCGGATCGTAAAGCCGGGGCCGCAACCAGGGAGCAAACCGCCTGGCCTCAGGCCTCGGAGGGCCCGGTATCGGCAGGCCCACGCCCCTGGCTGCCGGGGCGATTCAGGACCAGTTGGTCCCGGTGGACCACCTCCTCGCTGATCGCCCCCAACCGTTCACGGATCTCCTCACTGCTCAGCCCCAGAATCTGGCGCAATTCATCACTGCTGAACTCACTCAAACCGCGGCCCAGCTCCCGGCCATCGGGGGCCAGCAGGCGCACCGGCTGCTGGCGGGAGAAAGACCCCTCCACCGCCTTGATGCCTACCGCCAACAGGGAGGCACCCTTGTGGACCAGGGCCCGCTCCGCCCCGGCGTCGAGCCGCAGGCTGCCGGCCGGCAGCAGGGCATGGGCCAGCCAACCCTTGCGATCGGAAAGGGGGGTCAGGCTGGGATGAAACAGGGTGCCAACGGGGTCACCAGCCAACAGGGCATCGAGCACCGTCGGATCCCGGCCATCGGCCAGTCGCACCTTCACTCCACTGGCGGTGGCGATGCGGGCGGCCGTGAGTTTGGTCCCCATGCCTCCGGTACCCCAACGGCCCCCATCCCCCGCCACCCCCTGGAGCTGGTCGATCTGCTCAGGGCCCCATACCTCCAGAATCGGCCGTGCCTGGGGATCAAGGCGGGGATCGCCCGAATAAAGCCGGTCGACATCGGTCAGGAGCACCAGCTCCTGGGCCCCGACCGCTACCGCCACCAGAGCCGAGAGGGTGTCGTTATCGCCGAAGCGGAGCTCATCGGTGGCGAGGGTGTCGTTTTCGTTGATGATCGGAATGACCCCCCAGGCGAGCAATTGCTCCAGGGTGCGACAAGCCCGCCGGTAGCGGCCCCTGGAGGCCAGATCACCCCGGGTCAGCAGCACCTGGGCCACCGTCAGCCCCCGCACGGCAAAGGCATCTTGATAAAGGGCCATCAGGTGGCCCTGGCCGACGGCCGCCGCCGCCTGCAACGCCACCACATCGCTGGGGCGACGGGCAAGGGCCAGCGCCTGGCAGCCCAGACCGACCGCACCACTGGTCACCAGGGCAAAAACATCGCCCATCTGGCGCCGGCGGGCCAGACTGGCCGCCAGGTCAGCAATGACAGCAGCGGTGGGCCGCTGGCTGTCTCCCCGCAGGAGACTGGTGCCCACCTTGATCACGCGGCGCTGCCGGTCTGGATGGGCGAGCTCCATCAGAAAGGAGTGGTGCCCAACCAGCGGGCCATGCGCAATTCCAGATTCTGAACCCGGTCATGGCGACAGGGTTGGCCGGCCGGATCAATCGGTTTGACGAGCACGGTGAACAGACCCAGCCGATTACCCGCCAGCACATCGGTGAACAAACGATCCCCGAGCAGGGCAACCTGGGAGGGGGGCAATCCGAGATCGTCGATCACCCGCCTGAGGGCACCCCGCCGAGGTTTGGCGGCGGAAATGGTGAAGGGCAAACCGAGTGGTTCGGCCACGGAGGCGATGCGCCTTCGACTGGGGTTATTGCTCAACAGGTGGATGGGCATCTGAAGCTGGGCCTGCCGCAGCCAGGATTCGGCACTGGGCGGTATCTCCGACTGCCGAAGGGGCAACAGGGTGCGGTCGACATCAATCACAAGGGCACGGATCGGTTGGCAGGCCCGGTGCACAAGCTCCTCAAGGGATAGATGGGCCACCGTGGTTGACGGAGCCCAACCTGGGGTGAGGAGCTTGGCCAACATCAATCGTCGCTCTCCCGTTCATCCAGTTCGGCTTCGATGCGAGGTTGAACCCGATCGAATTCCTCCCCTTCCACAACCACAGCGCCGTCAGGGGTGAGACGGGCAACAACAAAGAAAGGATCGAGGGGGATGTACAAGCCGTACTCCTCCTCGTCCACCATGAAACTCACCAAGAGTTCATAGGTATCGCTGTCGTCATCGCCGTCTTCGTCTTCATCGAGGTCCTCCGGTTCCGGTTCGTCCAGTTCGCCATTCACCGTGAGGCTTACGGCCGACCGCACCAACGTGAGGTCGTGCTCCTGGAGAACCACATCGGCCACCGAGAGCACCGGCTCGGTGGCCTGAAGCGTTTCGATCAGTTCGGGCTCCTCATCGTCGCGCAGGCGAAACAGGCAGACCGGGGTGTCCACAGGCGTGAGCAGCGCGTAATCATGGCCATCTAGGGGAATCAGTTCTTCCAGGAAGCAGAGCAACTGACGTCCATTGGAGTCGCTCACCAGAACGGTGGGCACATCTCCCGTACCCGTCATCTCTGGTTGGTCGGTGGTCATGGCAGAACGACTGAGGGACCCTCAGGATGGATGGGATGGGCTGGAGGCGAACGCAGGGGCGTCGCAGTGGCGAGGGGCTGGGGCAACGGCCCCTCCCTTAGCCATTGTTCCAGCAACAGGGCAGCACTGGCACTATCAAGGCGGCCGGTGCGGTCACCGTGAAGACCGTATCGCTCTGCCGCCATCTGGGTGCTGGTGTGCTCGTTCACCCAGGCCAAGGGAAGTTCCAAACCTGCCGCAGCCAGGGCCTCGGCAAGCCTCAGCCCGTAACGACGGCAATGACGGGCCTGCTGGGTATCCCTCTGGGTGGCGTCAAGGGGCAAGCCCACGACAAGAACCTGCACCCGCCGTTGACGGGCCAGGGTGGCAATGGCCTGGAGATCAACGTCGAAATGCTGACGATGCAATGGGGCCAGGGGGGTCACCGTGATGCCGAGGGGGTCACAACCAGCCAAGCCGATGCGGCGGTGGCCCACATCCAGGGCCAGGGCCGAGCAGGGTTGGGGGGCTCCCATCAGGACCATTCAGCGTGGTCCCACGGGAGTCGGCAGAGTGCGGCGCCGTGGTTGGAACGGTTCCAAGATGGCTTCTAATCGCCGGGCGGCTTCCCTGGCAGGGGGGGAGGGTTGGCGGCGCCAGAGACTTCGTCCCATCAAGACTTGCTCCCCATGGCCTTGGGCCCCCAGCTGCTCAAGCCAGAGGTGGCGCACCCGATCGGAAAGCTCGACCCGCAACCACAGGGGTTGGCCGGGCCGACTGAGGTGATGCAGCAACAGGGCGGTTTGCGGGCCAATCAACGCTTCACGACCGGGCATCACCGAAAGTTCAACGAGTTGCCCCCCCTCCGGCTGATCAGCCAGCCAGCGGACCCCGGCCACCGCCTCCCGGCGAATGGCATCGACAAGCATCCAGCCCCGGGCGCCGCTCTGATCGAGCAGATCCTCACAACGGCGATCGAGGATCTGGCGCAGCTGGGCCGGGCAGGCAGCCTGTTCGAGGTGCCAAAGCTGGGGGGCGGTATGGCGGTTAAGGGGCAGCAATTCGAGGCCCGGAGCCAGGGCCGGCGCCGGGCCATTCGCCTGCCAACACCAGAGAGCATCCCGCCTCAAGGGCTGGAACCCCTGCTGTCTCAGGGCCGCCAGACGGGGGGTATCCAGGCTTGAGGTGGTAGCAATCCAGCTGCAGGCTCCCCGACCCCGCTGGATGGCTTCGCGCAGCAAGGCTGCTGTCAGGGCAGCGTCGCTGGGCAGGCCAGGCCCCCCAAGCGAATCCTGGGCAAGCCTCAGGTGCTGGACCTCCCAAGAGCTACCGCTGCGGTTGAGGCGGCGAGTCACGATGATGCCGAAAAGCTGGGGGCGGCCGGACTGATCGCGCCATAGGGCCACGTGAACCCGGGGAGCCAGGCAACGTCTGGAGGAGACGGCGGCAATCAACCGATCGGGAACACCAAGCAGCAGGGCGCGCTGCAGCAGGGGTTGGAGCGGCACAAAGGCCCGATCATGTAACAGTGGAATATGCCATCCCTGCAAGGGCTCAACTCCCCAACTGGGTTCGGATCCGGGCAACCTCTCCGGCACTGGCCTGGCGAGGGCCCGTTGGAGGTCCGGCTGAATCCCGACAGCAGCAGCGATGACAGGAGACGGCACAGGGACGTGGGAGGGCGATGGCGATTGGCTTAAATTGTAGGCGGATCAGACCCAGGGGTAGCCAGCGCGCCCTTAGTTCGGACGCACAAGCACCAAGGGGGTTCGTTCGTTGGCATTTCCAGCTGGATTGGGCCGCAGGGCCCGATGCAGCAATTCCTCATCGCAGCCTTGGCTGGAGGCCAGGACCTTGACGCGTCCCAGGTCATTGACATCAACGACGGCAACCGCCACGCCGAGATCGGCGGCCATCCGGTTGCAAAAATGTTCGGAATCGGCAGGACCGAGGACCAGGGTCTGGTCGTAGGGGGGGGTCGTGCCGGTGATGTCGTCGATCAGGCGAGCCTGGTCGCCGGCGAGGCGATAAAAGACCCCCTTGATGCCCACCGCCTTGAGGGCGGTACCAGCCATCCAGGCCACCAGCACCCGGGCCGGCCCGACGATGTCGATAAGCGATTGGAGTCCGCAGGCGGTCGCCAGGCTGCTGGTGGGGTGAAAGACGCGGCAGAGCAGCCTGGCCAGGGCGGAGGGCTCCACCGTTTCGGGGTGATGGTATTGACCCTGCATCACGGCCAGCGGGGTCTCGCCGATGGTCAGCACATCCCCACTGCGGCGCAGGCCATTGGTGTAGCGCTCCAGCACCTCCCGGGGGTCATCCAGAACCCCGAGCAGGTGGGTACGCACCGGTAAAACCCGGCAGTCCTCACCGGTGCGCCAGGGGGCCGTTGCCGGGTCGAGGGGTTCGGGCTTCTGGATCGGCACCAAAATGGCATCGCGCCGTTGCAGACGTCCAAAAGGGCCGTAATTGATCCAGAAAATTTCCAACCAGGCCGTGTCCACCAGACCCTCCAGGTCAACCCCGGCCGGGCCGATCACGCGGACCTGCACCCGCGCCCGGGTGCTCTTGCGGCCCTTGACGATGTAGGCGGCCCAGTAACCATCTGGGCGCGTTTGCTCATCGGGATGCTCGGCGATCACCCGGCTTTCGCAGCTGACTCCGGCCAGATCACCCCGACCCAGAAGCACCGGCTGCACCCTGATTTCAGGCACAAAAACCTCCATCCGGGGGTGGGGATTGCGGATGGTGATCTCCCCGATGACTTCAAGACCTTGGGCACGACGCTTGACCTGGAATGCGCCTGGGATCAACTGCAGGGGGGATGAGGGGCGCAGCCGATGGCGCAGCTCAAGCCAGAGCAGGCTGAGGCCAAACAGCAGGGCAAGGATCAGCAGCAGGGAGAAAAGCAGCGGCAAGCGTCAAGAAAAGAATGCATCTGGCGGAGCGTAGATGCCGCCGCGGCCCTAGGTTCCGCACCATGGCACCGGCAAGGCGACTGGCATGCGCAAAACCTTTGTTCTCGATACCAATGTCCTGCTGCATGACCCCCTGGCCCTGACCCGTTTTGAAGACAACGCGGTTGTCGTGCCCATCGAAGTGGTCGAGGAAATCGACCGCTTCAAGCGCGACCCCTCGGAGAAAGGCCGCAACGCCCGCCAGGTGTCCCGTTTACTTGATGAGCTCCGCCAAAAGGGCAACCTGGCGGCAGGGGTATCCATCAACAAGGGCAGCGGCGGCACCCTGCAGGTGGTGTTCTGCCGCAGTGAAACCCTGAGCCAACTGCCGCCGGAGCTGAAGGGCGGCAGCGGGGACAACAACATCCTGGCGGTGGCCCTGGAACAGCGCCTCCATCAGGTGGTAGGCAGCCACCCGCCGGTGGTCCTGGTCACTAAGGACACCAATCTGCGCATCAAGGCCGATGCCGTGGGCCTGATCGCCCAGGACTACAACACCGACAAGGTCGACATCGCCGACCTCTATCCGGGCTGCTGCGAGATCTGGACCAGCGCTGACCAGATGGACCGGGTTAAGGAGATCGGCGGACTAGCCCTGGCCGCTCTGGGGTCCGAAGCTGGCCTCCTCCAGGCCAACGAAGGGGTGACCCTGGTAGATCGCAACCAGCCAAGCCACACTTTGTTGGCTCGATACCACGCACCTACAGCGGCTTTGTTGCCCCTGCAGCGGGCCGGCAAGGCCCGCATCGGCCGCATCCAGGCCCGCAACCGCGAACAGACCTTCGCCCTCGACCTGCTGCTGGACCCCGATGTGCCCCTCGTCACCCTGGTGGGCATGGCCGGCACCGGCAAAACGTTGCTGGCCCTGGCAGCAGGACTGAACCAGGTGGCCGACGAGCGACTCTATGACCGCCTCCTGGTGACGCGACCGGTGATTCCCCTGGGTAGAGATATGGGTTATCTCCCTGGAGATCTAGAGGAAAAAATGGGGCCCTGGATGCAACCCATCATCGACAATCTCGATTATCTGCTGGGTGCTGATGAGCCCTCTGGCAGCCGATCGAGTCAACGTTCACCCCGCAATAGCTGGGCCGATCTCAAGGGCATGGGCCTCCTGGAAGTGGAGGCAATTAGTTATATCCGTGGCCGTTCGATTCCCCGACAGTACATGGTGGTCGATGAGGCCCAGAACCTTACACCCCATGAGATCAAAACCATTGTGACCCGCGTTGGTGAAGGCACCAAAATTGTAGTGACAGGCGATCCCTATCAAATCGACAATCCCTACGTCGATGCCGAGAGCAATGGCCTCACCTGGTTGGTTGAACGCTTCAAAGGCCAAACCCTGGCTGGCCACGTCTCGCTGATGCGCGGCGAACGCTCGCCCTTGGCGGAACTGGCTGCCAAGTTGCTCTGACCACGCTGTCTGCTGCAGCCATGGCATGCTGGTCCGAGGAATTTGATAGATCGGTGATGGGCTCCGGCCGGTTAACACCCCTGGGCCGACTTTGGGCCTGGACATCCACCCTGAGCCTGGTCCTTGCGCTGGGTCCAGCCATGGGCGCCCCCAGCCTGGAAGCCCAGGCGCCCCAAGCCCGCGCCGCCCCGATCGCCGCTGATGCATACGCCCAGAAGGACACCCGCGATGTGGTGGCCCTTGTCGAAGCGGCCGCCGAGGAAGTCAGACTGCATGGCAGTGACGCCTTCGCCAGCTTGCGGGTCAAGGGAAGCCGCTGGTTCCAGGACGATCGCTATGTTTTTATCCTGGGTGCCGATGGCAACAGTGTCGTCTACCCGCCCGATCCCAAGAGCGAAGGTCTCAGCTTTCTCGGCTTCCAGGACCTTGGCGGCAAGCCCTTCGGACGCCAGTTCCTGGAGGTGGCCAACAGCCCGGAGGCAAGGGGCTGGGTCCACTATCAATGGCGTAAACCCAACCGATCCGACCGCCGACCGGTCTGGAAATCCACCTATCTGATGGCCGTCACCGCACCATCCGGCCAGCGTTATTTGGTGTTGTCGGGTCTCTACGAACCGCAGATCGAGAGGGCCTTCATCGTGCAGCAGGTCGATTCGGCGGCACGCCTGCTGCAGCGCCAAGGTCGTTCCGCCTTCGCCACCCTGCGGGATCGCCGTGGACCCTATTTTTTTCATGACACCTATGTCTTTGTGGACACACCGGCTGGGGTTGAACTCTTGAACCCCGCCTTTGCCGAAGTCGAAGGCCGCAACATCCTGCAACTCAAGGACAAAAACGGTAAAGCCATGGTCAGGGATTACATCAACGTGGCCATGCAGCAAGGCTTTGGCTGGGTTGAGTATTACTGGCCCCGACCCGACGCTTCCAAGTTGCCAGAACGCAAGACCACCTACGTCCGACGGGTGCAATTGCCCGATGGTGAAGTCCTGATTGTCGGCTCCGGCCTCTACTCCCCCTGAGCAACCTCACCGCCCCACCACCGTCGTCTTCCAGCCGCCGCCCGCAACGATCGGTCTGGACCGCGGCCTTGGCCTTCGGCGTAATCGGATTGGCGATCCAGCTGTGGCGGATCGCCAGTCTTACCGCCTCCTACGACCAGGGCATCTTTCTGCAGGCGCTGTGGAACGGTCTGGCGGGTCACCCGTTCGAGAGCACCCTTTCCTCCCAGCTCTCAGATGCCGTCATCCGTGGCGGCCTTGCCCCCCAGGTCGGCTACCACCGGCTAGGCCAACATTTCACGCCCATCCTTGCCCTCTGGATTCCCCTGGTGGGTCTGCTGGGCCCCGTGGCCCTGCCCCTGGTCCAGGTGGGACTGGTTACGGGAGCCGGTCTGGCGCTGCACCGACTGGCGGCCCAGCGACTGGCCCCGGCCCTTGCCGCCCGCATGGCCTTCAGCTTCTACGGCGCCAATGCGGTCCTGGGTCCCACCTGGGGCAATTTCACCGACCTCTGCCAGTTACCCCTGCTGGTGTTTCTGTTGCTGATTGGACTGGAACGCCGTCGCTGGTTTCTGGCCCTGATTCCAGCCCTACTCATGCCGCTGGTGCGAGAGGACACCGGCGTCGTCCTGGTGGGAATCGGGGTTTGGTTGTCACTGCGGCAACCCCAACGCTGGCCCCTGGCCCTGCTGTTGATGGGGTGGGGTGGCGGTTGGGTGCTGCTCGTGACCAACCAGCTGATGCCCCTGTTCAGCGACGACAATGCCCGGCGCTTCATGTTGGAGAACTTCGGCCAATACGTGCCGGGCAGCCAGCGCGCCTCCAGCCTGGAGGTGCTGCGCCAGGCCCTGGGCCAGCCCGGTGTGTTGCTGCATGAGCTGCTGGATCCACCCGATCAGACCCTGCGCTATCTGCTGGGCCAGGGCCTGCCCCTGCTGTTCGTGCCCCTGATCGCCGCCGACAGTTGGTTGCTGATGGGCTTGCCCCTACTGGGTCTCCTGCTGGCCCAGGGCAGCAACAACCCCCTCTCCATCACCATCCGCTACACCTTTTTGGTGATTCCAGGCCTGTTCGCCGGAACGGTGTTCTGGTGGCAGCGCCATGGCGCGGCGTTCGCCTCGAGGGGACTGCGGGGCTTCTGGACCGGAGCGGTGCTGCTGTCGCTGCTGTTCACCCTCACCAGCAACCCCCACCGATCCCTGTCCTTTCTGGTGCCGGACAGCGTCAACCCCTGGGTGCATCGGTCCCTGGCTGAGCAATGGCAACACGCCCAGGCCGCCCGCTCCGCCCTGGCCCTGATTCCGCCCCAGAGCCCAGCTGCAGCTACCACCCACCTGGTACACCCCCTGGCCCGCCGGGAGGTCTTGGTGCGCTTCCCGGAATCGGTGACCTACCTGGATCGCCAGGGCCAACTGCGGGCGGTGGACTGGATTGCCGCCGACCTGGGTCGCCTGCAGCGGTACGGGGTGGCCTTCAACGAAGACCGGGACATCCTGGAGACCAGCCTGAAACGGCTCCAAGAGCTTGGCAGCGCCTATGGGGTGCGCAGGGTCGTGGATGGGGTCGTGATTCTGGAGCGGGGTGGCCAGGATGGCCCCGGCGCCCGCCTCGCCCTCGAAAATCTACTTAAAGCATCGCCTCCGGCCGCACCAACCGATCGAAGTCATCGGCGCTGATCTCGCCCAACACCAGTGCCGCCTCCCGCAGGCTGAGGTTGTGCTGATGGGCATGGCGCGCAATGGCGCAGGCCCGGTCGTAGCCAATCACCGGGGTCAGGGCCGTCACCAGCATGAGGCTGTGGCCCAGCAGCTCCTGCAGCCGCACTTCATTGGCCCGCAAGCCCTCGATGCAATGGTCGCGGAACCCCGCGCAGGCCCCGGCCAGAAGCTCGATGCTTTCGAGCACATTCCAGGCGATCAGTGGCTTGAAAACATTCAATTCGAAATTGCCCTGGCTGGCGGCCATCTGCACGGCGGTGTTATTGCCCATCACCTGCACGGCCACCATGGTCAGGCTTTCGCATTGGGTGGGATTGACCTTGCCGGGCATGATGCTGGAACCCGGTTCGTTCTCCGGCAACAGCAATTCGCCCAGACCGCAGCGGGGACCGCTGGCCAGCCACCGGATGTCATTGGCGATCTTCATCAGACTGCCCGCCAGCACTGTCAGGGCTCCATGGACGGCCGCAAGAGGTTCATGGCCCGCCAGGGCCTGGAACTTGTTGGGGGCCGAACAAAAGGGCAGGCCCAGCCGCTGCGATAGCCGCTCGGCCACGGCCTCCGAAAATCCGGGCGGGGCATTGAGGCCGGTGCCGACGGCCGTTCCGCCGATCGCCAATTGGTGCAACTGGGACAAGCTGGTCAGCAGGGTGTCCCGGGCCAGTCCCAGCTGGGCGACATAACCGCCGAATTCCTGGCCGAGGCTGAGGGGGACAGCATCCTGGAGGTGGGTGCGGCCAATTTTGAGCAACGGGGCAAACTCGGTGGCCCTGGCTTCCAGGCTGGCGCTGAGATCGGCGAGGGCCGGCAAGAGAACCTGGTGCAACTGCAGGGCCACTGCGATGTGCATGGCCGTCGGGAAGGTGTCGTTACTGGACTGGCTGAGGTTGACGTGGTCATTGGGATGGACCGGGGTCTTGCTGCCAAGCACCCCACCGCAGCGCTCAATGGCGCGGTTGGAGATGACCTCATTGACGTTCATGTTGGTCTGGGTGCCGGAACCCGTTTGCCAGACCCGCAGGGGAAATTCGCCATCAAGGGCCCCGGAAGCCACCTCTTCGGCGACGGCCGCGATCAGCTGGGCCAGGGAAGGATCAAGCACCCCCATGGCGGCATTGGCCTGGGCACAGGCCGCCTTGAGCAGGCCCAGGGCGTGGACGATGGCCAGGGGCATGGCCTGACCGAAGGGGAAAAGCCGCAGGGACCGTTGGGTCTGGGCACCCCAGTAATGCTCGGAGGGAACAGGGACCTGGCCCAGACTGTCCTTCTCCAGGCGGGTAGCCGGGCTGGATCCGGCTGTGGTCATCGGGACTCGGGGCGAATTTCGCTGTTGAGTTCGTTGAAACTGACGATGGAACCACCGCCGTTTCCTGGGGCCAGGGGAATGCCAGTGGCGTTGCTCACCACCGTGTTCAAGGCCGAGAGATCGACGGGGCCAGCTTGATCGAAGACCACCTCACCCTGCTTGTTGAGAACAACCACCTGGGGAATGGCACCGCTCCAATAGTGGGCCGGGTCACTGGGGCCCCCAATGGGACGATTCTGCAGGGGATCGGTAACGAGGGGCAGCAGGGCAATGCGATTTCCCCAGAGGCGCTGCAACTCGGAGACCACCGGGGCAAAGCGTTTGCTGGCGCTGTTGTCATCGAGATAAAACACCATCACCACTACATCCTTTCTGGCAAGGCCCTCCGCCAGGGTGGACTGGGGGGGCACCAAGGACCCATTGCCCGCATAAAGAGCAAAAATATTGCCGTCGTAGCGGTCGTCATCGAGGCTGGCGTAGGCCGGCCCAGCCCCCAGACCAAGGGCGGCGGTGCCACCCAGCCACCAGAGCAGACCGGCCAGCAGCCAGCTCCAGTAACGGCGGGCCGGGATCGGCTGGATCAAGGGGGGCCATGCGAATAATCCCATTGTGCCGTCAGGGCCGGCGCTCAGGAGCCACGGCCGAAACTGCGGCCCATGCCCTGGGCGATTCCCCGGCCCACCAGACCGATCGCCCGTCCGACCACCTTGGTCAGAACCACCACCAGCAGGTCCCCTAACCCTCGTATCAGGCTCTGGACCTGGGGCGCCAGGGCATCCCTTGTTTCCAGGGCGAGGGTTACCCCTTGCTGCAGCCAGCCCAACCGTTTCAATTCCTGGTCCCGCGGTTCAGTGAGCTGTTCGGTGCGGATAGCTCCGCCCTGGAGGCAATAGAGGGGCCGACGGCTTTCGTAGAGCTGAATCGGCCGTTCCACCCAGCTCTGCCAGCGTTGCTGAGCATTGAGCTGGTTGCGAAGCCGCTCGAGGTTGCGGGTAGCCAGCAACTCAGGTCGCAGCAGATAACGGCGCAGTTCGGGCCAATCGGCGCAGGCCGCCAGCACCTCGGCGCTGATCTGTTCGGCGCTGCGCACCAGCCAATTGGCAAGCAGCATCTCCAGATAAAGCACGGCCTGGGGTTCGTCGGGCGCCAGCAGTCGGCCTTCCACCAACAACGGCCGCGCCTGCACCAAGCTGGAAAGCATGGTCACCGGATCCGGCAGATCGGGATCGTCGCCCGCCAGGGAACTGCCAGCCACCAACGTTTCGGCGACGGGCAGCATCACCCCCCCTCGCGGCAACTGCACATAGGCGCCGGCCATGCGTCGCATCGCTTGCTGGCGCAGCATCGGCTGGAGGTCACGCCACTGGTCCAGCAACCTATCGGCACTTGAGCTATGGGTCTGCAACTGGCTGCGCAACTGGTCGAATTGCTCCAGCAGGGAGAGCAAAAGATCACTGCGGCGCTGGTCCAACAGACCATCGAGGGCCAGCAGACCCCCGCTGGCATTGGCCGGCCCGGAGGCGGCGTCTTGGCGCAGCCGTTCCCGCAAGGTCTCCCAGAGGCCGTCGGCACTGCGCTGGCGCAGGGTAAGGGCAATACCTTCGCGTTCGACAAAGGCGGGCACCAGTCCTGGGGCGCCAGAACGCTGGCTTAGGGCCCCAGGCCGCGCCAGCGGCGCTGGGACAGAAAAGGGATCCGCGAAGGAGCCACCCCAGGCCAGGCTGACAGGACCCCACAGCCACAGCAACAATTGGCGAGCCGCGCGAAGCTCCCGCACCCGGCCCTGCAGCAGTAGCAGGCCCAGCAGAGAGGGGGGGGGCTGATCCAGCCACTGGGCACAAAGACGCAGTTCCGCCTCGATTTGCCACAGACCCGTGGTCAACAACCACTGGCCCAGGCCCATTGCTCCTGGGGCCGGGGGGAGTTCAGAAGCGTTGCCAACCGACGCAGTCGCCGGGGCGATTTCCAGCACGCGCCCACCCGCCAGGAGGGTGGTAACGGCGTCCCGCAGGGGACCAGCCGGCGGGGCTTCCAACAAGCCCTGCAGAGGCAATTGCATCAAATACAGGGCCGGATACCCATGGCCTCCGGGCAGCAACAACAAAATCGGCACCGGTTGCCAGCGCTCATGAAGCCGCTGCAATTCGAGCTCGAGACTGGCGGCAGGGGGAGCTGAGGCCAGACTCCAGATCACGAGCTGGGGGGCCCCATCCAGCTCCCCGGGACGGAAGATCACCTGGCCGAGGCTGGGATCGGCTTGCAACAAAGCGGCAATGCCCTGCTGTTGCAGAGGATCCGCCAACAGCAACAGCTGGGGTAGGGGTGTATTGGCAAAATGGGCCAAGGGTTTCAGGATCCTGTCTGCCGCCCGCAGAGGTGCAAGGTGTAGGACTCGATGGCATATCCCGTATGGACCTCAATCCGGTGCAGCAGATCTTCTGGAAGCCGCACATCAAGATCGTGAATGGCGCCGGAATCGAGGCAGGTGAGATGGCTGTGGGGGTCGGATCGATAGCCGTAAAGACGGCCGCTAGCCCGATCTAAAAATTCAATCACCCCAGCCGTCTGAAGGGCCTCCAGGTTCTGGTAGACCGAAGTATGGCCAATATTGCGACCAAGATTATTGAGCTTCTCGAAAATATCGCGGGCACTGAGATGGGTCTTTTCGGCCCATAACAGATCTAACACCATGCGACGTTGGCGACTCAGGCGCATGCCCAGATCCCGGCAACGCCGATAGACATCTTCAACGCTTTCCAAAGGGGCCCCGGAAGTCGTTCCAGAGTTGGCGATGGGGGCACTCGCAGTGGGGAGGGAGCCGTCGACCACAGCAAGCAAAGGGGACTGGTAGTTCAGTTATAGGGCAGTTGGGAGATTTTGGCCGCAGCCGACCTCTTTAGGCCAGCGACAAGGGTCCAACATCCTGCCAACGCTCCGGGCCCACGGCTTGGAGGGCCTCGGCCAACTCCACCCGGCCGTCATAGAGCGCCCGGCCGACGATCACCCCCTGCACCCCGAGGGGTTCCAGGCTGAGCAAGCTGAGCAAGTCGGTGAGCGAACCAACCCCGCCGGAGGCGATCACCGGCAGACTGGACGCTTCGGCCATGGCGCGCAAAAACGGCAGGTTGGGTCCCGCCAAGGTGCCGTCGGTGGCGATGTCGGTGGTGATCAGGGCGGCCACGCCACTCCCGGCCAGGCTGGCCGCCAGGGCTGTCGCCTCGATGGTGCTGGCCTCCAGCCAACCGCGGGTGGCGACCCGTCCATCACGGGCATCGATGCCCACCACGATGCGGTCTGGATGCTGCTGGGCGAGCTGACGCACCAAGGCCGGTTCCTCCACCGCGACGGTGCCCAGAATGACGCGATCCAAACCGCAGGCCAGCAACTCTGCGGCGCGCTCGGCGCTGCGGACCCCACCCCCCAGCTGCACAGGAATGGTCAGGGCGGCGGTAATGGCCCGCACAATCTGATCATTGGTGGGCTGGCCGCTGCGGGCGCCATCCAGATCCACCAGATGCAGCCGCCGGGCACCCTGCCGTTGCCACTCCAGGGCCTGGGCCACCGGATCGGGATGGAAGCGGGTCACCTGGTCGTAGTCGCCCTGGTGGAGCCGCACGCACTGGCCCTCCAACAGGTCGATGGCGGGAATAACGTCCATGGCCAGACAAGGCGGTCCTGCCATCATCGGTCCCGACTGCACACCCATGGGTTCAGGCAGAATCGGGAGACTCCGCCAGCTTGAATAGACGGGCGTAGAAACCCGTCGGGACCCAAGCATGAAGATTCTGGTGATGGGCGGCACCCGCTTCGTGGGACGGCCGCTGGTGGCGCACCTGCTGGCGGCCGGCCACGAACTCACCCTCTTCACCCGGGGCAAGAACCCGGTACCCAACAACGTTGAATCCTTAGTCGGTGATCGCAACGACGACGAAGCCCTGGCCCAGCTGCAGGGACGCCGATTTGACGTGATCGTGGACAGCTCCGGGCGTGAGTGCGCCGACACGCGCCGGGTGATCGATCGCACCGGAGCGCCAAACCATCGCCTGGTTTATGTGAGCTCGGCCGGCGTCTATGCCAACAGCGACCTCTGGCCCCTCGACGAGGACGCTCCCCTGGACCCCTCCAGCCGCCATGCCGGCAAAGCCGAAACCGAAGCCTGGATGAGGCAGCAGGGGATTGCGTTCACGAGTTTCCGTCCCACCTACATCGTCGGTCCTGGCAACTACAACCCCATCGAGCGCTGGTTCTTCGACCGCCTCAGCCACGACCGGCCCATTCCCATTCCGGGAGATGGCTCCACCATCACCCAGCTAGGCCATGTCAACGATCTGGCGATGGCGATGGCCCGCTCCATTGAGGTGGAGGCGGCCTGCAACCGCATCTACAATTGCAGCGGTAATCAGGGCGTCACTTTTGCCGGGCTGGTGGCGGCTGCCGCAAGAGCCTGCGGTAAGGAGCCGGAAAGCGTTGAACTGAGGTCCTTCACCATCGAGGGCCTCGATGGCAAGGCGCGCAAGGCCTTTCCCCTGCGTCTTTCCCATTTTCTCACCGACACCCATCGGGTACGGCGGGAGCTGGCCTGGGAACCGGCTTTCGATCTGGAGGCAACGCTGGCCGATAGCTGGAAAAATGACTGGGTGTCCCAACCCAGCCCCGACCCCGATTTCAGCGCTGACGAAGCGCTAATCAGACGGGCACCTTAGGCACGACAAAACGCTGACCCAAGGGTGACACCTTGTAAATGATCGCTAAAGTCTGTCGGTTATGAACGCGCTCCGCCTGTGGCGAACAAAATCCGCTCCGAAGATTTCGCCGACATCCTCCAATGGGTGGCATTAGCCCTGTTCATTGTTTTTCTGGCCATTCTCCTGGCGGCGATCTTACCCCTGGAAATTCTTGATTCCCGCTGGCAAGTAAGAGTAATTTCAGCCCTACTTGGTAGCTCCAGCCTCCCTTTGATCGGTGTGGTGCTTATTCTGTTCTCCAACTTTTTAGATGAAAATGTTAGTCCAATTGGATCCAAGATTAGTCTATTGCGGCGATTGTCTGGTTTTGCGGCCATCGGCTTTTTACTGCTGATTCCCCTCCAAATAACGGCTGGTTCTCGGTTGCTCAATCAACAGAGTGGCAACGAAGTCACCCAACTTAAAGTTCTGCAACGTGCCGCAGACGCGATCCGTTCTTCTAATAACGAAGCCGATCTCAAAAATGCCCTGCGCCAGCTTCCTGGCGCCCCCAGCAATCTGGATCGCCCCCTGGCGGCCCCCCTACCCCAGGTCAAGGATGCTCTGATTTCCCGACTCGACCCAGCCGTCAAGCGACTTCAGTCCCAGGTGGATGAGGCTAAACAAAATCGACTGCAACAAGCCCTAGGCATCTGGATCCGGGATGCTGGCATGGCTGCCGGCTATGCGATTGGCTTTTCCGGTTTGGGCAGTTTCCAAGAACGGGGATCCCTGTTCCGATCTTTAATACCGGGTCGCCGCAAAAACATCTGGAAATAAATTAAACCAAAACTTTTTGCAGTGAAGGAGAGGTCTTCAACCGGTGAACTCCGTGTTGTAGGCCTCTTTTCCATAGGCATTGATATCAAAACCCTGTTGTTCTTCCAGTGACGAAACCCTAAGGGGTAAAAATTGCCGGATCACCAGGAGCACCACCTTGGTGCCGATCATCACCCAGAGTAAGGTGAAGCCAATGGCCTGAAGCTGGATCCAGACTTGGACCCCATGGGTACGCAAGAGACCATCGGCACCTCCGAGATTCAGCATCTTGCTGGCAAACACCCCTGTCAGCAGGGAGCCTGTGAGTCAGGCGAGGCCATGCGCGGGCAGCACATCTTGGCCACCAGAGAAAAACAGCATTCTGGTAGCAAATCCAACATTTCAAAGGCTCGCCTTGTCTGTTATTGGTGTTTGAACTCTGCAGCTTGGCTTCCGTTCTGCCGGTGCAGAAAGGCCACGAAGTCATCCATCACCGTGGCAGCCCCATAGGCCGAAAGGTGATTGCCATCGCTATAGAGCAGATAGCCATGGCGCTGACGCGGACAGGGGCCCTTGGACGGACACAGGGCGTCGGCGGGATTGTAAAGAACCACATTGGGGTGGCTGGCCAGCAGGCCGGCCAGTTGCTGGCGCAGGTAGGCGTTAAAGCGATCGAGACCCTGGCGATCTACTCCCTGGCAATCCGTCGGCAGCACCGGGCGGAACCACTGGGGCCGGCAGGTTTCCATCGGCACGCCGCTGCCGAATTCCGGTGTGGGCAAAAACAAAACAAAACGGGTCTTGGGGTGCAGATCGGCCAGACGGCCCACCTCCTCAGCCCAGGTGGCAAGTGCCGCCTCGCGGCGGACCGGCTGGCTGGTTTGGGGGGAAAAGTGTTGGCTGCGACGGAGGGATTCCTCAGCTAAAAAGCCAGGATCAAAATAGAGAGGCGAACGGGATGACAACACCACAACCCCCTTGTTCCCCTGGGGAAGGCCCCGCTCCTGGCCGAGGCTTTGCCAACGCTGTTCAGCTGCCTGGGCATAGACGAGGGCCAGCTCCTCGTTTACACCAGTTGTGACATTCGTATAGAAGATAGGCGGATAGGGAACCCCAATCACAGCGGACTCGCCATAGCCCATTCCATAGCGTCTACAGAGGTGATCAGCTGCGGCGCTGAAATGGTGGGCATGGCTATCTCCCACCATCAACAAACGGAAATGGCCAGGGGTGGCACAATCGCGACCGCTCGGAGTTGGCGCCTGACTGAATTCGGCCGACTGGGGGTTGCCGAGATACAGAAGGGTGGGACCTTTGCGGGCCAGGCCCTGCAAGCCAACGGTGCCCAGAGCGGCAAGGGCTAAACCGCTGGCCACCACCCGCCATCGCTGGGGCCACCAAACGGTCCGGCGGCAGGGACGTTCAATGAAACGCCAGGACAAATAGGCCAGCAGAACGATAAGCAGGGCTTGGAACGGCATGGTCCAGGGATGTACCCCGATGGTCCAGCGGCTGAGGGAAAGCACGCTCCAATGCCAGAGATAGAGCGAATAGGAGAGCAGGCCGACAAACACCATTGGCGGCCAGCTGAGCCAACCATGGGCCGTGGTGGATGGACGCAAGCAGCCCAGGAGCAGGGCGGTGATGGCGACACTGGTGGCCACGGGCAGCAAGCCGAAACCCAGGGGGGCTGCCATCAGGACCCCCAGGCCAAGCAAGAGGGGTAGTGGGGGCAGGGGCCAGCGCGCCTGGTCAGCCTCGTGGTACTCCGAGGCCGCGTCCCCGCTGTTGACGCTTTGAGGTGAGCGCAGCTGCAACAGTAAAAACACCAGGCAGCCCACGCCCAGCTCCCAGAATCGCGAGGGAAGCAGATAGTAGGCAGCAGGAAAATCAACACCAAGCCGGTAGCCAAACACCACCAGGGAGAGAACACTCAGGGGCAGCAAAAAGAGCACCAGGCGCCGGCTTCCGGCGGCGCCATTGCGGGCGAAGCCGCTGAACCAAACCAGCAGCGGAAAGAGGAGATAAAATTGTTCCTCGACCCCCAGGGACCAGGTATGGGAAAAGGGGTTCAAAGCGGCGGCGGGCCGGAAATAATCGACCGCTAATCGATATAGGGTGATGTTGCTGAAACCGAATAGCGAACGCCAGCCCACTCCCAGCATCTGACCGGGGTCGTAGGAGACCAGAGCCAGCAACAGCGCCGTAACACCAACGCACAACAGCAGGGCGGGCAACAGGCGCCGGACACGGCGGGAATAGAAACCCAGCATCAGATCCCCCAGACCCTCGGCGGGCCGACGGGCCAGGGAGGCCGTGATCACAAACCCAGAGATGACGAAAAAGACATCCACCCCCAGGTAACCGCCCGGCAGCCAACGCTCCGAGAAGTGGTTAAGGATCACGCCAACCACGGCAACGGCGCGCAGGCCGTCGATTTCCGGCCGATAGGCAGCATTGCGTTGGGCCGGGCCGGGGGATTGACTCACGTAATCCCACCCTCAATGGCCTTCAGCCGCAGGACGTTAGCAGGGTTGGCCATTGGGGGGCCTGTGCTACCCAATGGCCGATCTCAATCCGGGGCCCCAACCTCAGCCGGAGAGGCTTCAGGGGCCGATGCCGCCGCCACCAGGTCCTCGATTTCGCACACCGGGAAGCGGTTGATAGCCTTGAGTGCCTTGCGGGCATTACTGCGCAGCCGCTCGCTGATGGCTTCGCAATAGGGAATCTGGGCCAGCAGATCCACGGTGCGCCGCATGACCCGCACCACATCCCCTTCATCGAGAGAGGTATTGGCGATCAGGTCACGCCAGAGAGTGCCCCGGGCCCAGGCGGCCACCAGACCCGTCAATTCGGGCTCCCACCAGACAGGCACCACCACCTGGCCCCGTTCCTGCTCCCGCTCCAGGGCTCGCCGCAGGGGTCGGAGGTCATGCAAGGCCTCCTCGGCCGGTTTAGGCGGCTCGAATCCACACCACAGGTCAGGGCGATTCACCTCGGTGGAGATGGCCTCCAAGACCGCCGCCAGATCGGGCGGTTCCAGTTCATCGAGATGGCCACTCATCAGGGCCAGACCCAACCAGAGCTCGTTGTCCCCCCTCAGGGCCGCCACGGTACGGCCCACTTCCGTGGGTTCAAGCCCCTCGGCACCATCGAGGGCACCGAAGTGGCGCAGGATGTTGATCAGAGAGAGAAAGGTTTCCCAGTGGCGGTTGGAGCGGAAATGGAGCAGTTGCTGGCGCTCGGCCACCTCAGCCTCGATCTCTTCCATGCGCCGCAATTGCTTTTTAAGCTGTTTGCGGTCGCCCCAACCGTGGGCGGGATGGAGTTGTAATTCATCCTCCAGCTGGCGCACGCGCTCCGCCTGTTGCAGCACCTCGCCGGCCAGGTCGTAATGGGGCGTGACCATGTCATGGCGGCGGGCCATGGAAGCCACGGCCAGGGCCAGTCCGTCACTGGTCTGGTCCCCATGGCGCAATTCACCGCTGCGCTGGAGATCGGGAGGCTGGAGTTGGCTCACCTGGAGACAACTGAGCTCGGCGTGCAAGGCCACGACCGCAGTACAGGGCAAAAGGATCCAGACGTTGTCATCGGTGAGGCACAACAGCCAGGGAAACTGGCCCCCGCCAGGCACCTTGGCCACAAGGACCGCAGGGGTGATGCGGCCACGCAACTGGGGGGCCCGCAAACTGAGCAGGGACCCTTCGCTGGCGAACTGCAAGGCCAGGGTGAGTTCGTGGGCCAGGGTTTCTTCGGCCTGCTGCTGCAGGATGCGCAACAGGCGGCGCTCTTCACGCAGGTGGCCGCTGTGCTTTTCGTAATCCTCAAACTGGTCCCAGGGCACATCACCGCCACTGGCCTCAAGGCTGGCGAGCTGGAGCCGTAGCTCACCAATGCGCGCTTCGTCTTCCGCCAGGTCCAAGGTGGCCAGGTAGCGCCCAAAGCTGCGCTCGACCAGTTCCTTGGCCTTGGGGAGTTCGTAACGCTGCAACAGGTTCAGCACCATGCCGTAGCTCGGGGTGAACTGGCTCACCAGCGGATCGGCGGGGCTGGTGGCCAGTTCACCGGCCTCCCGCACCCCCTCGAAGCGGCTTTGCACCGTGACAACGTAACCCTGGTCGTCGAGACCACGGCGGCCGGCACGACCCGCCATCTGCAGGAATTCACTGCCCATCAAGGGCCGGTGGCCCCGCTCAGTGCGTTTGGAAAGGGCCGAGATCACAGTGCTGCGAGCGGGCATGTTGATACCAGCCGCCAGGGTCTCGGTGGCGAAAACCACCTTGACCAGAGCCTGCTGGAACAACTCCTCAATCAATTCTTTCCAAGCGGGCAACACACCAGCGTGGTGGGAGGCGATGCCGCGCAGCAACGCATCGGCATGCTCGCCATCGCGAACCGCATCGGGGGTGGCGGCCACGTAGGCATCGAGGCGCGAGCGAATCAAGGCCTGCTCGGCTGGATTAACCAGACAAAGTTTTCCGAGATCCCTGAGGGCTCGGTCGCAGGCGCGACGACTGAAGATGAAATAGATGGCGGGCAGCATGTCCCGCTGGGCCATTTGGGCCACCACAAAGCCGATGGGAGGTGCCTCCGGCTGGGGCGGGCGTGGTTCGCGGGGTCCCTTGCGGCGCGTGGTTTTTGGAGGCCGCCAAACCTTGCAATTGGGATGGAGCCCGGTGCCGGCCTCATTGAGCAGGGGATGCAATCCCTTGGCACTGCAAAAACTGAAATCGAGGGGCACTGGGCGGTGGTCGCTGAGCACCAGCCGGGTCGGGCCATGCACCCGTTCGATCCAATCGGTGAGCTGCCCGGCATTGGCCACGGTGGCCGATAGGGCCACCAATTGGATGGGGGGCGGACAGTGAATGATCGATTCCTCCCAGACGGTGCCGCGCTGGGAATCATTCATGTAGTGGCACTCATCGAGCACCACGGCTTCGACATCAGCTAAAGGGTCATCATCGGGGTGATCGATCTCCGCGTAGAGCATGTTGCGGAAAATTTCCGTGGTCATCACCACGATCCCGGCCTCACGGTTGACGCTGAGATCGCCGGTCAGCAGGCCTACATTTTCGGCACCAAATTGCCCACGAAAATCGCGCAGTTTTTGGTTGGATAGGGCCTTAAGAGGAGTGGTGTAAAAAACCCTTTTGCCATGGGCCAGGGCCCGGTAGATGGCGTACTCGCCCACCAAAGTCTTTCCCGAACCCGTGGGGGCGCTAACCACCACCGAATGGCCAATATTCAGGGCGTCGATCGCCTCCAGCTGGAAGGGATCAAGTGCAAAAGGAAACAATTGCTCCAACGGCGGCACCTCTGCCGGCATGGCGAGGGGCACCTCTCTGCCGTCAGGGGGAAGGATGGGCATTGACCAATCCTATGGGGGCGGCGGCCCCTGGGGATGGTCTTAAAACGGGAGCGGCATTTCCGTATCGGCCAGCGGTGGCGCACACTCCGCCACCCGCTGGGCCACCACAGGCCCCACCACCACAATGGAGGGGGAAGCGAAATCCTGGGCTTCCACCTGTTCGGCGAGATCCGCCAGGGTGGCCACCAGCAGGCGCTGGCCCAGCACCGTGCCCTGCTGGATGACGGCGGCCGGGGTGGCGGGGTCCAGGCCACCGGCCGCCAGTTCCTGGCAGATATGGCGCAAATTGTGGAGGCCCATGTAGATGACCAACCCATCGCTGCTGCGGGCCAGGCCCTGCCAGTCGACGCTCGAGCGGCCCTTGTCGATTTCCTCGTGGCCGGTGACGAAGGTGACGCTGGAACCGGCCCGCCGGTGGGTGACCGGGATGCCGGCATAGGCCGGAGCGGCAATCCCGGCCGTGACACCAGGCACCACCTGAACGGGGACCCCGCGGGAGGCCAGATAGGCGGCTTCCTCGCCACCACGGCCAAACAAAAAGGGATCCCCCCCCTTGAGACGCACCACGGTGCGATGGCGACCAGCCAGCTCCAGAAGCACCGCATTGGTCGTGGGCTGGGGCACGGAATGGTGGCCGCGGCGCTTGCCGACGAAATGCCGCTCGCAGTCCGGTCGAACCAGATCGAGCAGGGCCTTGGGCACCAGGGAGTCATGCACCAGGGCATCGCACTCGCGCAGGAGACGATGGGCCTTCAAGGTGAGCAGTTCCGGATCCCCGGGCCCGGCCCCGACGAGATAGACGGTTCCCAGCCCGTCCAGCGCTGGCCCCGCGCGACTCATGGCAGCACCTCCAGGGCCTGGAGCAGCCCCTCCCGCAAGGCCGTTCGGGCCAGCAACGGTGCTGCGGCCGCCTCACCCAGCAGGGGAGCCAGGGACTCGCTCAAGCGACTGGATCCGAGGGACAGGGGGATGAGTTCCCCCCGGTGATCCCCAGCCAGGGCCGCAAGGTCGCCATAGGCCCCAGGAGTCTGGATACAGGTCGCACCGGTCACCCGTTCAAGGTGGGCAAGGTAGCGGACGGCCAACGGGCCGGCGATGGGGTGATGCAGCAACCGGGGTCGCCAGCCATCGCCAGCCCCCTGGGCTACCTCTGCCGCCAGGGCCCGCTGCCAGAAGGGCCACGCCCCCAGAAAGGGCAGGACCCGCACAGGCCCCTGCCGGCGCAAGGCGGTCGCAATCGCCGGCACGTCATGGCGCACATGCCCCCCGGGCAGCAGAAACAGGGGGATCAGTGAGAGGGGATCACCCAGCGGCTCCGGGGCAGGGGGGCTCGGATCGGTGAGGGCCCGCAACCGCACTGGAGCCCCGCGGCGCTGCTCCAGCTCCGCGGCCAGGGAGCGAAAATCCTGGGGAATGAAGCCATCGGCCCGCCCATGCACCAGCAGCAGCAGGGTGCTGGCGGGAAGGGCCCGCAGCCTGCGCTGCAGCCGTTCGGCCACAGAGGCCTCCAGGGATGAGCGGCTCAGCAGAATCAACGGAGAACGGGGGTCGGGCAACCGGGCCAGGCCATCGACCGCAACGCCGGCCAGGAGGGGGTCCAGGTCACTGGCCAACGTGAACAGGGTGCTGCGCAGGGCCGGCAAGGGCCAGGCACTCAAACCAAGGATCAGCCCCTCCAAGGCGGCCTGACGCACCTGGCGGGGACCCGGCTGCAATGCCAGCCGTTGCAACAGCAGAAAGTCCCTGGCCTGCCGCTGATACCCCAGCAGGGGCAGCAGGAGCGCCTGGCAAGCGGGATCCACCCGCCCTTCGCCTCGATCAGCAAGGACCTCGGCTAACAGATTTGCCACCGCCCTGTCGCGCAGGCGGCCCGCCAGGTTGGGTAGGTCTGGGGTTCGATCGGGGCTCTGCCACCAGAAACGCAGCAATCGCACGGCGGCATCGGCATCGAGCTGGTCCGCCAGCACCGCCAGCAGATCGGACTCCGGCGCGAGCTGACCGACTTCGATGGCCCGCAGCCATGGTTCCAAGACCAGGGGTTTATGGCGCCGCAAGGCCAGCAGCCAGGGCCAGCGATCGGCATGGCCGGGAGCCGGCAGGCTGCCGGGGTCGGGTTCGAAAGGGAGTTCGGCGGCTGAAGATGGCACCGGAACGGGGTTGGGCCCAAGACTTCTCACCATGACAGCCGGTTGTCGACCCAGGGGGGCAGCCGCGGGGGAAGACAATCTCACGCCGAACCGTTGCGACGGCTGGCCCCGAAACGCTCCACCAACAAAGTCTCGAGCACATCCGGCAGCTCGCTGAGGGGAACGGCCTTTTCATGCAAGACCGCCAACTGGGGATCGTCGGCCATGGAGCCCCCCAGGAAGATCTTGACGGCTTCCACCATCTGACCGTCTACACGGGCTTTGGCCCCCATCAATCCGATCTGGCCCATGTAGGGCTGGCCGCAGGCATTGGGGCAGCCGGTCCAGTGGTTACGCACCGACTCGGGCAGCACCAAGCGTTGTTCCAGCTCGGCCAGCACCGCCAGGGCCGTGCTTTTGGTCGGGATCAGGGCCAGCCCGCAATAGTGATTGCCCGTACAACTGACGGCTTCGGCCACCAGCGGTCCTGGATCACTCGGAAAACGCTGCAGCAAGGGCTCCGCCAGCAGGGCCTCGGCCCGCGGGCTGGGGACATCAACAATCAAAACGTTCTGACTCTCAGTGAAGCGGAGTTCCCCATTGCCATAGCCACGGGCCAGGCCAACCAACGCGAGTAACGCAGCGCTGTCGAGTCGACCCATGGGCACGTTCAGGCCCACCCAACACAGCTCTGGTTGTTTCTGGGGATGGACGCCACAGAGATCCCGCGGGGCCCGTGACACCAGATGGGAGCCGTCATGCAGAACCCCATCCCCAGGGCCAGCCCCCAAAGCCCGCCAGGTCTCCAGCACCTCGGCCCGATAGGCATCCAGGCCCAGGGCCTCAATCAAGTACATCACACGGCTCTTGGTGCGGGTCGTGCGATCCCCATGCCGCTCGTAATGGCGCAGCACGGCCAGGGTGAACAGCGGCAACTGCTCGGCGCGCAACCAAAGGCCCAGGGGAATCGCCAGCTCATTGCGTTGGGCCGAAAAAAAGCCTCCCACCATGACCGTAAAACCGAGTTCGCCCTTGCAAAGGGCCGGCAGGTACGCCAGATCGTTATGGAGCAGAAAGCTGTCGGGGGCACCACCCACCGCCACGTTGAACTTGCGTGGCAGGTTGCGGGGGCCATCGGGGCCCAGCAAGATGGTCTGGATCGCCTCAACCAGGGGGCGAGTGTCCACGAATTCGTCCGGATCGATGCCGGCGAGTGGATTGCCCGTGATGTTGCGGGGATTGTCGTGACCCGACTGGCGGCTGGTCAGACCCACCCGCTCCAGACACCCCATCAAGGGCGCCATGTCCTCCAGCAGGAGACCGCGCAACTGAAGGTTCTGTCGGGTGGTGATATCGGCACTGCCATGTTCGCCACAGCGATCAACCACCTCCGCTAGCACCTCGAGCTGATCGGCGCGGATGACGCCATTGGGCAGCCGCAACCGCACCATGAATCGCCCGGGGGTGACCGGACGAAAAAAGATTCCCAACCATTTGAGATGGATGGTGAGGGTCGCCTCATCCAGGGATTCCCAGCCCATGCGGCCGAGTTCATCAAGGCGGGAGGCAAGATCGAGGCCGCAAAAGCTGGATTTCGCCAGCTCCAGTTTCGTCAACCTGGGCGCAGTACCGAGAGGGGGTTGGCTGGCCGCACCATCGACGGCCGCTGCTGCGGATTCGGACAGGTCCGGAATCGGGGGGGGGGAAGGGATGGTGATGAAAACCACACCAAGGTTCAGGCCTGGGCCTGGAACCTGAAACCACTACCGCTCTTAATGACATTATGACCACCATGGCCGGATCTCCCCCTGTTGCAACCGCTACAGAATCCAGCGATAGATTCTCCCGTGGCAACGCTTGAGGCTCGCCGCCAGGAGCGTCTTGAAGCCCTGGGACCCTCCCGCGCCCTGTTCCGAGACCTGATCGGCAAGGTGGGCAGCGGCGAGCACACCAGCACCGGCCTCAGTCGCCAGGAGGCCTGCGAAGCGATCGAGCTGATGCTCAAGGGGCAAGTTGACGCGGCCCAAATGGGCGCGTTTCTGATCGCGCACCGCATTCGCCGGCCAGCGCCCCAGGAGCTCACCGGCATGCTGGATGGGTACCGGTCCCTGGGTCCAATCCTGACCACTCCGGGGCGCCGAGCCCTTTGCTTTGGGGTGCCCTATGACGGCCGCAGCCGCACCGCCCCGGTGCTGCCCCTGCTGGCTCTGACGCTGGCGGCGGCAGGCATCCCCGTGGTGCTGCATGGGGGCGACCCGATGCCGGTGAAATACGGCATCACCCTGGCGGAGCTGTTCGCCGCCCTCGGCATCGAATGGCGGGGCCTGCCTTTGGAGACGGTGCAGGACCGCCTCGATAACCATGGCCTGGCCCTGACCCACCAACCGGACCATTTCCAGGCCGCCGAACGGCTGGTCTTGATCAGGGATCTGATCGGCAAACGCCCCCCTGTGGCCAGCCTGGAACTGCTCTGGACCCCGCACCAAGGCGAGAGACTCCTGGTGAGCGGCTTCGTCCATCCCCCCACCGAAACCCGGGCCTGGGAGGCCTTGGCTGGGGCCGGCGAAACCGACATCTTGACCGTCAAGGGGCTGGAGGGATCGACCGATCTGCCCACCACCCGGGCCGGCATCACGGCACGGGTGCGCCGCGGAGACGTGGAACGGATCCTGCTTCACCCCCGGGACCATGGCATCAGCGCGGCGGAGATCCCCTGGTCAGGGTTGGAGGATTGGCGCCGGGACGCCCAGGCGGCCCTGAGGGGGGAAGGCCCCTTGGCGGAGGCCCTGCTCTGGAACCTGGGGGCCTACCTGTGGCTGGCGGATCACCACGACGATCTGCCAACAGCCCTGGTGCAAGCCAGGGCCCTCCTGCAAGCCCGCAGCGGCGTCAGCAAAGGTCTGGAGCTGGCTTCATGAGCGGCCCCTGCAGCCCCCAAGGTCCAGGGGCCATCCACAACCGACTGTTTGGCTTCGAAGCGGACTTCAGTGGCGATCTGCGTTGCCTCCCCATGGCGGTCCGCCGCAAGCTCGATCTGGCGGGAGTGAAGCTGAAACTGGTCCACTGGAATGGCTTGAGCCCGGCCGAACGGCTCACTCTGGTGCAATGGAACGATGACGGGCAGGCACTTCAAGAACTGCGGAATTGGTTACTGGAGCGCAGCAGAAACCTTCCCGACGGACCGGCCAAACCCTTGGAACCGGCCCAAGCTTGTGACTGGCAACAATCGGGGACCCTGCCGGGGGAGGTGGACCTGTCCTGCGCCCAGCTTGGCCTGAAGATTGAGCCCCAACGCTGGTCCAACCTGGATGAATTGCAGCGGTTCGCCCTGGTCAAACTCAGCCACCCCGGCCATGAACACCGCAACCTGCCCAGGGCCCTGGACGAATTCGGATTACTGACGGACCCTTGACCCCAGGGGGCCGGGGCCGGCTTGGCGCCAACCCCCTGAATCGATAAAAAGGGCCAGCGAGTCAAGGTTTTGGTAGCCATTGCGACCGACGGCCAAGACGCTTCGTGGTGAGATTGCTTTATCGGTAAGCTTTTGCGCCGATTCAGACTTTTCAGATCAGTGCACTTCTTTGTGAAGCCTGGTCTTTGCACACCGGCCGCCCGCTCGCTGCTAACCGTGCCTACTTTGTGTCCCAGGCACAAGATTCAAGCGCAAGACCCTTTTGGAGAATCACTCTCCATTCATTAAGAAAATCCGTTCCCCTTCCTGCATTGCCATGGCTTCGTTCTCGCGTCGCAAATTTCTGATCACAGCAGCTGGCACGGCTGCTGGCACGGCCTTCCTGGCTGCTTGTGGCGGCCAGAAGTCGACAACGAAACCAGAAGTTTCCCCAACAGGGAGCGCCAGCAACGAGGTGAAAGGAGCAAACCTGGGCTTCATTGCCTTAACGGATTCGGCGCCATTAATCATCGCCAAAGAAAAGGGTCTGTTTGCCAAACACGGCATGCCCGAGGTGAAACTCCTCAAGCAAACGTCCTGGGCCGCAACCCGAGACAATCTTGAACTTGGCAGTGGCGGTGGAGGGATTGATGGGTGCCATATCTTGAGCCCGATGCCCTATTTGCTAACGGCAGGAAAAATAACCAAGAGCAAACAACCCCTGCCGATGTACATCCTTGCCCGGCTGAACCTCCAGGGTCAGGCGATCTCGGCGTCGAAAGCTCTGCTGGATGCCAAGCTTACGGTTAACAACAAAGAAGGCCTGGCCAAAGGCGCTAGTGGCCTAGGTCGAAAGCTCAAAGCCGCCGTCACCTTTCCTGGTGGCAACCATGATCTTTGGATGCGCTATTGGCTGTCTGCCAACGGCATCGATCCCAACAAAGATGCCGATTTAGTCGTGGTCCCACCACCCCAGATGGTGGCTAATATGCAAACCGGAACCATGGACTTGTTCTGTGTGGGTGAACCCTGGAACCAGCGCCTAGTCAACAAAAAACTCGGTTATTCAGCTGCGCAGACTGGAGAAATCTGGAACAAACATCCCGAAAAATCGTTTACGATGCGGGCCGACTGGGTCGACAAAAATCCCAACGCTTCCGTGGCCCTACTCAAGGCCGTCCAGGAAGCCCAGATTTGGTGTGAGGACCCAGCCAATCTGGACGAAATGTGTGAAATTCTTGCTCAGGACAAATACATCAAGGCCAAGGTTGAAGACATCAAGCCTCGCCTTACTGGAACTGTGGATTATGGCGACGGTCGCATTGTCAAAGACAGCCCCTACAAGATGCTGTTCTGGTCGGACAATGCCTCCTTCCCCTTCAAAAGCCACGACGCCTGGTTTGTCACCGAAGACATGCGCTGGGGGTATTTGCCCGCCAATACGGATTCGGCGGCACTGGTGAACAAGGTCAACCGGAGTGATCTCTGGAAAACGGCCGCCAAGGCCCTGGGCCAGGAACAGGCGATTCCCGCCAGTGATTCACGGGGCAAGGAAACTTTCTTTGATGGAGTTGTGTTTGACCCTGAGAATCCCAAGGCCTATCTCGATGCTTTGAAGATCAAAGCCCTGGCCTGATTGCCTCCCTGCTTGACCGCCCCTACCCCAGTCGGTCCGCCATGCCGCCTGGGGGTTTTCGACCCTCCCTTTGAACAAGATGTCCCCCTCCGTTTCTGCGACATCCTTGTCGCAATCCACCCGGAGCCGCCTGTCGAATCCGGTGCTGCGCGGCGCGCTGCCCTATCTGGTCTGCATCGGCGGTTTCCTGCTGGTCTGGCAGGCCCTGTCCCTGATCCTTGGCACAGGCAGGCTGCCGGGCCCCATCAATGTGATCGTCGATACCTGGGATCCTTACATCAGCCAGCCGTTTTTCGACAACGGTGGCACCAGCAAGGGACTGGGCTGGCAGATCCTGATTTCGCTACAACGAGTAGCCCTGGGATATGGCCTCGCCGCCATCGTCGGCATCGCCATCGGCGGCCTGCTGGGCTTGAACCGCTTCATCGGCAAAGGGTTTGACCCCGTGATTCAGGTGCTGCGCACCGTACCGCCCTTGGCCTGGTTCCCCATTTCACTGATGGTGTTTCAGAATGCCAACACCTCGGCGATCTTTGTGATTTTTATTACGGCCATCTGGCCGATTATTATTAATACCGCTGTGGGCATCAAAGAAATTCCCGAGGACTATACCAATGTGGCCCGTGTCCTGAGACTACGCAAAAGCGAATACATCCGCAATATCGTGATTCCCGCCACCGTTCCCTATGTGTTCACAGGCTTGCGCATCGCGGTCGGACTGGCCTGGCTAGCAATCGTGGCCGCTGAAATGCTCAAAGCAGATGGGGGCATTGGCTACTTTATCTGGGATGCCTACAACGCTGGCGGCGATAGCAGCTCAAGTCAGATCATTCTCGCCATTCTTTACGTAGGCCTCGTGGGCCTAGCCCTGGATCGTTTGGTGGCCTGGGCTGGAACACGAGTTGCCCAGGGGGGGCACTAGAGATGGATCGTTTTCTCACCATTGATGATGTCACCAAGGTTTTTCCCCTCAAAGAAGGTGGTCATTACACCGCCCTCAAGGACATCGACCTTGAAATCACGGAAGGGGAATTTGTCTCCCTGATTGGTCATTCCGGTTGTGGCAAAAGCACTCTGCTGAATCTCCTGGCGGGCCTGACCCAAGCCAGTAGCGGTGGCATTTTGATCGACGGCCGCGAGGTCAGCGAGCCAGGTCCCGATCGCATGGTTGTATTCCAGAACTATTCCTTGCTGCCCTGGCAAACCGTCCGCCAGAACGTGGCCTTGGCGGTCAATAACGTCATGGCCTCCAGTTCCCTGGCGGAACGAAAACAAATCATTGATCGCAGTATTGCGATGGTGGGTCTCAGCCACGCTGCCGACAAGGTGCCGTCGGAACTCTCGGGCGGCATGAAGCAAAGGGTGGCGATTGCCCGGGCCCTTTCGATCCGCCCCCGTTTACTGCTGCTGGACGAACCCTTTGGGGCACTCGATGCCCTCACCCGCGGCAATCTGCAACAACAGCTGATGCAGATCTGCCAGGAGGCTGGCGTCACCACCGTCATGGTGACCCATGACGTGGATGAAGCCCTGTTGCTCTCCGACAGGGTGGTGATGATGACCAATGGCCCCGAAGCGGAGATCGGCCAGATCCTCAAGGTGCCCTTTGCCAGGCCCCGCCAGCGCCTGGAGGTGATCGAGAACCCCGATTACTACCACCTGCGGGGGGAGCTGATCGGCTTCCTCCACCAGCAGCGGCGCCTGCGCCAACACCGCTCCAGCCTCACCGCGGCCGCCACCGGGGCTGCCACCGGGGCTGCAGCATCTGGTATCGCCGCGGCCTCCAGTGCCGACAGGCACCAGGCCAGGGCCACCGCCCAACCGCCGGCCCGCAGTCAGGGGCCCCGGGGGGCAGAAACGCTTCGAATCGGTTTCCTGCCAGGTCTCGACATCGCCCCCCTGGCGCTCGCCCTCGATCAAGGTCTGTTTGATCGGGTCGCCATCGAAGTGGTGCCCGTCCCCTTCGCCCGTTGGGATCGTCTCGAGGAGAAGCTTCTTGAAGGCGAACTTCAGGTAGCCATCACGTCGGCCACCACGCCCCTGGCCCTCAACCTGGGTTTGGGGGGCCGGGGCCCCTGGCCTGCCATCACACCGATGACGGTGAGCCGCAACGGCAATGCCCTCTGCATGGCCCGTTCGCTGTTGGTTCAGGGTGTCGAGCGCCGCGCCGATCTGCGCCAGTGGCTTCTGAACCGGGGCCAACCTCTCACCCTGGCGGTCCCCGACCTGGGATCAATGGCGGAGTTGCTGCTGCGCCACTGGTTGGCGGCCGGTGGTATCGACCCCGACCAGCAAGTGCGTTTCACACCGCTCTCCCCGATGACGATGGCGGGAGCGCTGCGCACCGAACAGATCGATGGGTTCATCGCTGGCCGCTATCGGGTCGCCGAGGCTGTCGAGGATCGCCAGGGCTATGTCCTGGCGACGGATCTGGACATCTGGAGCGGCCATCCCGAAAAAGTGCTCACCTGTTCGGAGTGGTGGGCCGAAGCCCATCCCCGGGCCCTTGATGCCCTGGGCGCCGGCCTGATGAAAGCTGCCGAACGGTGCGACGACGGCAGCCAGCGATCCAAGCTGACCAAGATCCTCAGCCAAAACCAATGGCTGGGCCGGCGGGCCGAGATTGCGCTGCAGCGCCAGTTCGATTACGGCAACGATGAAAAGCCCCAGGCTCTACTTCAGTTCAACCGCTATCACTCAGACCGTGCCCACATCCCGAATCGGGCTGAGGGGGCGTGGATTCTGAGCCAATTCAGCCGTTGGGGGTGGTGCCCTTTCCCTAGTAACCGGCTCGAACTGATCAGTCAGGTTTATCGCCCCGATCTGTGTGACCGGGCCCTGGCCTTGGCCGGCTACCCCACCCTCCGTCCCGATCGTCACCCCTTCTGCCTCGCCGACGGCATCCCCTTCGACCAGGACGATCCCCTCGCCTACCTGAAGGCCCTGCCCGGTGCCCCGGTACCCCCGATCGCCCCGATCCCCCTGCCCAGCCTCTCCGCACCGGCCCTGTTGTCCCCCTAAGTGTGCCCCCCTCCATGAGTGCCGTCCTGCCCACAGCCAACCCGTCCTTTCTCGAGTTCAGCGGGGTGGGCCAGACCTTTACCACCCGTCGCGGTCCCTTTGAAGCCCTTCGGAATATCAATTTGCAGGTGCGACAGGGTGAATTTCTTTGTGTCATCGGCCATTCCGGCTGTGGCAAAAGCACCCTGCTCAACATGGTTTCTGGGTTCCTCAAGCCCAGCACTGGTCGGGTGAGCCTGGCGGGTCAACCGATCGAGCGGCCGGGTCCTGACCGCATGGTGGTATTTCAGAACTATTCCTTACTGCCATGGAAAACGGTCTGGCAGAACGTCAATTTGGCCGTGCAGGCCGCCCGACCCGAACTCGATGCCGCCACACGCCAACGGGTGGTGGATCATCACCTGGAGATGGTCCACCTCAGTGAAGCGGCCAACAAGAAACCGGGGCAGATCTCCGGCGGCATGAAGCAACGGGTGGCCATCGCCAGGGCCCTGGCGGTCAATCCGGCCGTGCTCGTCCTGGATGAGCCCTTCGGCGCCCTCGATGCCATCACCAAAGAAGAACTCCACGAGGAACTCCTGGCGATCTGGCGCGAACAGAAACCCACGGTTCTGATGATCACCCATGACATTGATGAGGCCCTGTTCCTCGCCGATCGCGTCGTGATGATGACCAATGGCCCCGCCGCCACGATTGGCGAAATCCTCTCGGTTCCCTTTGAGAGACCCCGCAACCACGACGCGATCCTGGCCGACGACCGCTACAGCGCCCTGCGCAATCAGGCCCTTGATTTCCTCTATCGCCGTCACGCCCACGACGACGCTTAAACCCCCATTTCCCCTGATTCCTGGACGGCGGCTTCTAGCCGAACCGCCGCGGCCTTGAGCTCGGGTTGGCGTGAATGGGGACAGAACAATTCGTGCATCAAGAGATTGGCTTCACAGGCCTTTTCCTGGCTGGCTCCCCAGTGCATCGGCAAAAACAAAGTGCCTGGACGGATCCGCTCCGTAATCTGCACCCTGGCGGCGACGCTGCCACGGCGGGAGCTTACCTGGGCCCAGGCGCCATCGTCCACGCCGTACCGTTTCGCATCGCTGGGATGGACCTCCAGCAAGGGTTCCGGATGCATCGCCTTCAGCCTTGGCACCTTGCCCGTACGGGTCATGGTGTGCCAATGGCCCAGATAGCGGCCCACCGTCAGGACTAAGGGGAACGCTTCGCAGGGCGGCTCCCCCAAGCCCAACGGTGCATCGCAGAGGAAACGGGCCCGCCCACTGGGTGTGGCAAAGCGGTGGTCGCCGTAGAGCCGCTTCGCGGTGGTTGTGGGATCGCTGCCGGCGGCAAAGGGCCACTGCTGGGGACCGGCCTCCGCCAACAGCCCATGGCTCATCCCCGAGAGATCACAAACGCGGCCGGCGGTGAGGGCCACAAACTCGGCGAAGACATCCGCCGCCGTAGAAGGGGGGAATTGGGCGCCATGGCCCAGGCGGCGACCCAGTTCGGCGAACACCTGCCAATCCGGGCGCGCTTCGCCGGGGGGGTGGCGAAACGCCGGCGCCAGGGTGACCCGCCGTTCGGAGTTGGTCATCGTGCCCTGCTTTTCACTCCACTGGGCCGCCGGCAGCAACAGGTGGGCATAGGCGGCGGTCTCACTGCCGGCGTAGGCCTCACTGAGCACCACCATGGGGCAACGGCTCACCGCAGCGCGAACCCGTTCGAGATGGGGGAGGCTGACCAGGGGATTGGTGGCCGCCACCCACCAAAGGTCCAGGGCACCGGCCTCCATGGCCTCAATCTGTTCCCAGACGGAAAGACCGGGCGCAGGGTCGATGGAGCCCGGTGCCAGGCCCCAGGCCTGCTCCAGCTCGGCGCGGTGGCTGGCATCCGCCACAGACCGATAACCCGGCAGCAGCTGGGCCAGGCCCCCAGCCTCACGACCCCCCATGGCATTGGGCTGCCCCGTCAGGGAGAAGGGACCGCAGCCCGGTTGACCGATCTGGCCGCTGAGCAGGTGCAGATTGATCAGGCCGCCCACGGTGGCCGTGCCCTCAACGCGCTGGTTCAATCCCATCGACCAAAGGCTGAGCACGGCACTGGAGCCGGCCCAGAGGCTGGCTACAGCCCGCAGATCGTCTTCAGGGATGCCGCATAACGCGGCCGTGCGCGCTGGCGTCCAGGCGGCGACATGGGCCTCGAACGCCTCGAAGCCTTCGGTGGCGTTTGCCACAAAGGAACGGTCGATGCTGCCGGCCTGCAACAGCAGATGGGCGATGCCATGCAACAGGGCCAGATCCGTGCCCGAAGCGATGGCCAAATGCCAGTCGGCGATCGCCGCAGTGGCGGTGGCGCGGGGGTCGATCACGAGGATCTTCAAGTCACTCCCCTGGCGCTTTTTGCGCTTGGCCAGGCGCTGGAACAAAACGGGGTGGCACTCGGCGGTATTGGTGCCGATCAACACCACCAGATCGGCTTGATCGATGTCCTCGTAGCAGCAGGGCGGCCCATCGGAGCCCAGGCTGCGGGCATAGCCCGACACGGCCGAACTCATGCAAAGGCGGGAATTGGCATCGAAGTTGTTGGTGCCAATCGCCCCTTTGAGCAGCTTCTGGGCGATGTAGTAATCCTCGGTGTGAAATTGACCACTGCCATAGATCGCGATGGCCGCCGGTCCGCGCTCCTTGAGGGTGGTGTTAATGCGGGCCGTGAGTAAATCAAAGGCCCGCTCCCAGCTGATGCGCTCGAAAGGCTGGTCCAATCGGGCCCGGTAGGCGGGGTGGAGCAGGCGGTCTTGATCGAGGGTCTCCCCCACCGTGGCGCCCTTGATGCACACCTGGCCCAGGCTCGAAGGGTGGTGCCGATCCCCCCTGGTGCCCCAGGGCCGGGGCGCCTCGCCCTTCTCCCCGTCGGCGGCTGGCGGCAACATCTGCAGCCCGCAACCGACGCCGCAGTAGGGGCAGACCGAACGGACCGGTTGACCTGGGGAGGGGGAATCGACAGCCATCGATACAGCAGGGCAAGGCCCTTTGGCGGCAGGGCAAGGCAGCTTTGGGGATAGCCCAAGGCCGGGGCTGGGTCTTGGATCGCCTTGAAGACCAACCCAGCTTGGCTGGCTACCCTGCCGCCTGGGGGTTTCAAACAAAGGCCGTTGTCGTTGGGGAAGAAGGCCGATGCCGTGAGCCTGCGGGTCTGCTGCCTTTGCGGCGGCCAAAGTCGGCGCATGGGTCAGGACAAGGCCCTGCTACCCCATCCCGAGGGAGGCACCTGGCTGGAGCGCACCCTGTTGTTGCTGGCAGCCCTGGACAGGCCCCTCACCCTCTTCAGTCACCACCCAGTCCACCACCAGGTCGCCATGGGGTTGGCTCAGCGCTGGGGCTGGGGCGATCGCCTGGAGCGGCTGGTCGAACCGGAGCCCCGGGAAGGCCCGCTGCTGGCCCTGGCGCGGCTGATGGAGCATCACCCCAACCAGCGGCTGCTGCTCTGCCCCGTCGACATGCCCTGGCTGCAACCATCGACCCTGGCGGCCTTGGTGGCCGCACCAGCCGATGCCTCCACCATTTTGGTGGCCCATGACGGGGAACGTCGCCAACCGCTACTGGGCCTCTACCCCAGTGATGGTCGCCACCGGGCCGCGATCGGGGCGGCCACCGCCGCAGGGGAACGGGGCTTGCAGCGCTGGATCGCCACGGTCGGCTGTCAGGAACTGGTCCTGCCCCCGGGGACCTTGCGCAATGCCAATGGTCCCGACGACGCCGCCCCGCTCTGGGGAGTCACACCAGCGGTAATGAAACGGCCGTAGCTTGCCGCCATGCAGCAGCCGCACCTCCCAGACCGTCTCGGCCGCCCCCTCGGGGTGGTGCGTTTGTCCCTGACGGCACGCTGCAACCTGAATTGTCCCTACTGCCGCCCCGATGGCCAGGAGCCTCCCGGGCTGCTGGGGGTGGAGGAACGGCGGGTGTTGGTGGCCGCCAGCGTCGATCTGGGCGCCCACACCGTGCGATTGACCGGTGGCGAACCGCTGCTGGATGCCGACCTGGAGACCTTGATCACGGCGCTGCAACCGCTGCGGCCCCGGCTCAGGCGCATCGCCCTCACCAGCAACGGGCTACTGCTCTCGGCCGAGCGAGCCAAGGCCCTCCGCCAGGCCGGGCTCGACAGTGTCAGCCTCAGCCTTGATGGCACCGAGGCCATCAGCGTGGCGCGGATGAGTGGCCGCCGAGACGGGGGCTGGGTGCTGGAGCAGGTCCTGGATGCCATCGACCACGCCCGGGCGGCGGGCTTTGATCCGGCCCAGGGTGGCTTGAAGCTGAACGCCGTGATCCAACGCGACGTCAACGAGGACCAGGTGCTGCCCCTGGCCTCCCTGGCGCGCCAACGGGGGCTGGAATTGCGCTTGATCGAATACATGGATGTCGGCAACCGCAACGGCTGGCGCCCAGACCAGGTGCTGGATAGCGCCACCATGGTGTCCCGCATTCACAGCCAGTGGCCCGTGGAGCCCCTCAACCGGGAGGCCCATGCCACCCACAGGCGCTGGCGCTATCGCGATGGGGGAGGGACAGGGGCCGCTGATGGTCCCCCGATCAGCACCATCGCCTCAATCAGCGAACCCTTCTGTGGCGACTGCAACCGCCTGCGCATCACCGCCGATGGCTTTGCCTATCCCTGCCTATTTGCCACCAGCGGCACCGACCTGCGGCCCTGGCTGCTGCCCAGGCCCCAACCGGCCGCCCTGCGCCTGGCCCTGGCCAACCTCTGGCAAGCGCGCAGCGATCGCTACAGCGAAGAACGGGCCGAGCTGAGGGCGACGGCCAGCTCCCACACCAGCCTGCCCACCCACGCGGAAATGGCCTATCTGGGCGGCTGATCCGGATCTTCGCCGAGGCGGGGCAGCAACTGCACCAGGTTGCAGGGCCGGCAGTTGGCATCCAGCTGGGCGCGGATGAGCCGATCCCAGCCCGTCAGCACCGCATCCAGGGAGCCGGGCAACACGAACACGATGGTGCCATTGGCCACCCCCGCCAGACAACGGCTCTGCAGGGCGCTGGTGCCAATCGTCTCGAAGGACAGCACCCTGAACAGTTCGCCGAAGCCGTCGATGGATTTATCCAACAAGGGGGCTACCGCCTCAGGGGTGCCATCGCGCCCCGTCAAGCCCGTCCCGCCACTGCTGATCACCACCTGAACGGCGGGATCGGCGATCCAGCGACTCACCTCAGCGCGGATGCGGTAGCGGTCGTCGGGCACCAGACGCCGCTCGGCCAACTGATGGCCGCCCTCCAGCAGGCGCTGCTGCAGGGCATCCCCGGAGGGATCATCGTTGAGGCTGCGACGGTCAGAAACCGTGAGTAAGGCGATGGCAAGACCCACGCTCGCAATCAGGGTGATAAGGGCCCATTGTGGACGGGCCTGAGCTGGGGGAAGCCATGATGTCCGGGGAATTGCGGGTGCGCCTGTTCGCCGGTCTGCGCGAGGAGGCCGGCTGGCAGGAACGGAGCCTGGCCCACCAAAGCGGCATGACCGCTGCGGCCGTATGGACGTTGTTGAACCTGGGCGGCACCGCTCCCCCCGCCACGGTGCGGGTGGCGATCAACCATGAATTTGCCGCCCTCGACACCCCCTTGGCCCATGGCGACGAAGTGGCCTTCCTGCCGCCGATCAGTGGGGGTTGAGGCGTGTCTGTCCCCCCTCTCCCCGTGCAGGTGGATGTGGATCTGTTGGCCGCCCCCTTCGATCCCCTGCAAAGCCTGGCCGCCTGGCAGGCCAGCCGGCGGGTCGGGCGGCCCTGCATCGGTGCGGCCGAAGCCCACTTCATCGGTCGGGTGCGACCGGTGGCCGCCGATGGCTCACCCTTGGAGGCCCTGGAAATCGAGCACTATCCGGGCATGACCGAACGGCGGATCGCGGCGATCAGCCAGGCCCTGGCCCTTGATCACGGAGTCGCCGCCGTGCTGGTGCGGCACCGCGTCGGCCGGCTCAAGCCCGACGAGCCGATCGTGGTGGTGGCGGTGGCAGCGGATCGGCGCGGGCCGGCCCTGCGCTGCTGCCAGGAGGTGCTCGAAAGCCTCAAACACGAGGCGCCGTTCTGGAAACGGGAATGGGTCAACGGCTGCGGCCACTGGGTGGCGGCGAACACGCCCCTCTGAGGCTCAGAACAGGGACCGCCGCAGGAGCTGGGCCCAAAGCTGGAGACCGGGCTCAAGGGTGGAAGCCTCGGCGGGGATCTCCAACAGCAGATCGGCCCCCTGCAACGAGCCGATGCGGGAGGAGGCCTGGCTGCCCTCCAGCCGCGCCAGGGGCCGACCCTCCCCATCCACCTCCAGCCGGGCCCGGGCCAGCTCCGGCCGACCGGGCCGCCGCTGCCAGCGATCCGCCAGGGTCACCCGCAGCCGCAGGGGCACCTCGGGCACGGCACCCTCCAGCCGTTGCAAGGCGGGCCAGAGCAATTCCAGGGCCGTGATCGCGGCGGCCACCGGATTACCGGGCAGGCCGAACAGGGGCACCCCACCCAGATGGCCAAAGGCAAAGGGACGCCCGGGACGTAGGAATAATTTCCAGAAGTCGACCTGGCCCCGCTCGGCCAGCAGGGGCCGAATCCAATCGCTATCTCCCGCCGAAACGCCACCGGTCGTCACCACCACATCCGAATCGCTGGCGAGGGCATCAAGGGCCTGGCCCAGGCGCTCGGGCTCATCGGGCTCCCAGCGCCTGGCGGCCACGGGGTAGCCGAGACGCAGCAGCAGGGCCCCGAGGAGGGTGCCATTGCTTTCCCAGATCTGGCCGAAGGCGCGTTGGCCGCCCGGCGCCACCAGTTCATCGCCGCTGACCAGCAGACCCAGCCGGGGGCGCTTCACCACCTCAAGGCAGGCGACACCGCATCCGGCCAGGCGCCCCAGATCGGCCGGCCCCAGGCGATGGCCTGCCGGCAACAGCAGGTCCCCCTGGGCTCCCTCCTCATCGGCCGGGCGAATCCAGCAGGCGGAACCCGCCTCGGCGACCAGCTGAATCACGTCCCCCTCGCGTCGCACAAGCTCCTGGGCCACCACCCTGGTGGCCCCTGGGGGCAAGGGGGCACCGGTGAGGATGCGAATCGCCTGGTCGCCATGGAGGCTTGCCAGGCAGGGAAGACCTGGGGCCGAGCGACCGACGACGGACCATTGGCGCCCCACAGCAGGCGGAAGCGCATCGCTGACGGCGTAGCCATCGAGAATCGCCGCCCGAAAACCCGGCACCGCCGCGCTGGCCCGCACCGCCACCGCCGCCACCCGATCGAGGCCCTCCAGCAGCGGAACCGTTTCGCGGCCGGCGAGCGGTTGGAGGCTGCTGAGTACCCGGCGGCGGGCCTCCTCCAGGGGAAGACCCTCCGGTGGAAAGGGCTCAGCCATGGCTGGCCGCACTCGGGAGGGTCGGGCGCGTCCAGGGCCCCGAGCGGCCCCCCGACTTGCGCAACAGGTGCACAGGCCCGAGCACCATGGCCGGATCGCTCGATTTCACCATGTCGTAGAGGGTGAGCAGACCGACGCTGACGGCCGTCAGGGCCTCCATCTCGACGCCGGTGGAGGCCGTCGTGCTGACGGCAACTTCGAGGCGCAAGCCGCTGCCATCGGCGGTCGCTTCGATCAGCACCTGGACGCCGCTCAAGGGCAGGGGATGGCAGAGGGGAATCAAGTCCGAGGTGCGCTTGGCCGCCTGAATCGCCGCCACCCGGGCCACGGCTAGCACATCCCCCTTGGGGGCCCTGCCCTCCAGCACCAGCGCCAACACCGCAGGCTGCATCGCCAAAAACCCCTCCGCCACCGCCTGCCGCACCGTGGCGGGCCGATCGCCCACCTCCACCATCCGCACGGCGCCGGCCCCATCGAGATGGGTGAGGGGTCCGGGGAGGGGGGAGAGGCCTGGTTCGGTGGTCATGGGCCCGTGGGCTGGGACAGCCAAAGGCCGCCGATGGCTGAATCCTGGCAGCGGCAACACCGGGGCGGGACCTGTGGGTAGGGAATCCCGCGCATCAGCCCCCTTGACCCCCAACTCAACGCAGTTCAAACAGCAGCAGATCGGCACCCTTGGCGCCGGCCCTGAGGCAGGTCGACCTGCCGGGGGCAAAACCGAGCCCGTCGCCCTGGCGTAGGACGCCATTCATCCCGCCCCCAGCCCCTGGGCCCTGGGCATCCCCCTCGCCCGGGTTGCGGGGGCCTGGGACCCGGTTGCCCGCGGGGGTCTCGTCCGAGTCACTAGCAACCGCGTGGGTATCGCTGGCGATCAATTCACCCGCGATCATCTGGATCCAGCCCTGGGCGTCAGGAGCCACCGCACAACCAAGCTCTTGGCCCGCAGCGGCACGGGCCCGCCAGAGCCGCACGGGCCTGTTGATGGCCATGGCCCCCTCCCGGCCCTCCGGATCGATCAATAGGGTCCAACCCCGATCGATCGCGAAGGGTTTCTGTTCGTAGCCGGGGGTGAGGCCCGTGCCGCTGGGCTCGATCCAGATCTGCAGCAGATGGCAGGGGGCGGCCGAGGGGTTGGTTTCGCTGTGCACGATGCCGGTGCCGGCAGTCATCCGCTGCACCTCTCCACAGCGCAGGGCTTCGCTATGGCCCATGGAATCCTGATGGTGCAATTCGCCCGCCAGCATCACGGTGATGATCTCCATGTCGGCATGGGGATGCATCCCAAAACCGTGGCCGGCCTGAATGCGGTCTTCGTTGATCACCCGCAGGGGCCCAAAGCCACACCAATCGCGGTCGAAATGGCCGGCGAAACTGAAGCTGTGCCAACTATCAAGCCAGGAGTTCTGGCTGTGGAAGCGGCCGGCGGCCGGCCTGTAGGTCAAACCGGCCTGGTCGAAGCAGGGGCGATTGCGCGTGCTTGGGGTGCTAGCCATGGCCGGGGCTCAGGGAGCATCGAAGTGCCCTGACGGTGGCGGCAGGGCCAACCGATGGCAAGGCGGGCCAGGCCTTAGCGGCAGTTCAGGAGAAGCCGACCTCAAGGCTGTAGAACTCGGCCACACTGGCCACCAAACCGGCCAACAGGGCGATCTTCCAGGCCGAGAAGAGCAGGCGGTTCAGCACGGTGGTCACGGGGGGAATCATCGGCGTATCTCCGCCAGCTGGGGCACGATCTCACTGCCATGGACGGCAAAGGTGGGGGAACTGCGGGCATCCAGGGGCCAGCGCCTGACCCAGACACAATCGGAGAAATCGTCGAAATTGACCACCTGGTAGGTGGCGCCTGGTTTTTGGTTGATGCTGATCAGGTCTCCAGGTTGAAATGTCATGTTAAGAAAATTGACTTTGCGGTACTTAAGCACCTTCGAGAAGGGCAATGAGTATTGATGCTCAATTGCTGACTGCCATCCGCAAGCAAGCAGGTTGCCGGGGCCGTCCTGGCAACCTGCCACAAAAGAAGCAGGCGGCCACAGGGACCGGAATCGGCAATGCGACAGATTTTGTCGCGAGGTGCAAGCCGCAGCCTTGGGAAGCAAGCTCCTTAGGCCCAAGGGCCGATCGTCCCCTTGGCCAGTGCTGCCTTGGGGCAGCCAACGACGTCAGTCGCCGCCTAAGGACAACACCGCCTGATCGATCCGCTGGCCCTCGGCATTCCAGCCCTCAATCCGTAATTTTTTGGCCCCAAAGTTGAGCTGGGCAAAGCTGTACTGGCTGGTGGCGTAGGCGGTGTGCTCGTTGGGCAGCACCGCTCGCAGGTTGGCGCCGCCACCGCCCACCGTCAGATAGGTGGTTCCATGGAGGCGCTTGGTGCGCTCGTAGTTATGGTCGTGGCCATTGATATAAAGCTGCACCCCATAGCGCTTGAACAACGGCGTCAGGCGGGCAATACCAGCCGGATCGTCGCCGTAGAAACCCGCCGTGTAGAGGGGATGGTGGCCCACCACCACTTTCCAAGGGGACGTACTGCGGGCCAGAGCTGCCTTGAGCCAGGGCAGTTGGTGCTGCCAGGCCGCATTGACGTTGGTGTCCAGCAAGAAGAACTCCACGGGCCCCCGCCGCAGGCTGTACCAGCGGCCCCCCATGCCAAAGGCCGGATAGGCCACCTGGCCCTCACCATTGCGGGTGCGGATGTCGTGGTTGCCCAGCACCGCAAAGAAGGGCACCTTGTTGGCCAGCAACTCTTGATAGGGCTTAACGAAGGCCTGTTCCAACTTGGCCGGATCACCGTCCGGATAGACGTTGTCGCCCGCCAGCACCACCAGATCCACCGGCTGGCGCCGGTTCACCAAGGCCATCTGCTGGCCCACCGCCCTTTGGTGCTTGTTGCCGCTGCCCGTATCCGCCACCGCCAACACATGCAAGCTGGCCCCACCGGCGACTGGCGTCGCCAGGGCCGGGCCCAGCCGCGGCCAGGCCAAACCAAATCCGACAACAGCGGAGGCGGCCAGGATCAACCGTTGAAAGCCCCGGCGATGGCGTGCGCTGCGATGGCCTTGGTCCTGGTGGACACGGTGACGACCGGCTTGATCGCTATCAGAAACCAGGCCCGTGGCAGGGGACTTGCCGGTAAAACGGGCTGGGGGGGATTTCATAGGGCGCTGACTTCCAGCTGCTGCAGCCGCTGCAATTCGGCCAGCACCTCCTGGCCATGGCCCAGGGGCCGCACCCCCACCCAGCGGGCCCGCAGTTGGCCGTTGGGGTCGATCAAAAAGCTGTGGCGTTGCGAATAGGGCGCCAGCCAGGAGCCATAGTCGCGACTGACCGTGCCCCCAGGATCGGAGAGCAGGGGATAGGTCAACCCTTCGGCGGCACAGAAGGAGAGATGGGCATCGGCATCATCGGCGCTGATGCCCACCACTTCAGCACCGAATCGGTGGAAGTCGGCTAACGCCGCCTGAAAGGATCGGGCTTCTAGGGTGCACCCGCTAGTGAAATCCTTGGGATAGAAATAAAGAACCAGCCAACGTCCCTGAAAGTCTGAGGATCGCAAGCGCACCGGGATGGCGTCGGTACTGCCCTTGGCGGATGGCCGCCCCCGGGGCGGAGCCACACCCTGGAGATCAAAGGGGGGAGCAAGCTTGTCGAGATCGGGCAGCACACCACCCAAGGCCTTAGCCGGAGCCACTCCCCAGGCCAAAAATAGGCCGAAGGGAAGGGAAAAACCAGCCAGGGACAGCCACTGACGGCGGCGCATCAAAGGAGTCCCCAATGGGGTGAGATGAACTTCAGAAGCGGCGCAGGTCCACGCCCAGATCCTTGGCAAAGCGACCGAGGCCGAGTTTCTGGATGGTGCGCAGGGCTTTGGTGGAGACCCGCAGGTTGACGAAGCGGTTGCCCTCGGCCCACCAGAGGCGGCGATATTGCAGATTCACCTGCTGGAGCTTCTTGGTGCGGACATGGGAGTGGCTAACGGCCATGCCGTTGTTGGCACGCTTACCGGTGAGTTCACAGACGCGGGACATGACAGGGGAGAACGGCTAAGGCCCGAAGTGGCCAGTAATGAATGACCTTACCAAAGGGAAAGGCACTCCCCCTAGAGGGTGCGCTGCATCAGTTGGCCCATCAAACTGGTGCCCCGCTGCTGGAAGCCAGCCAGATCTTCCGGCGCCAGTCCGCCCACCGCCAGGCGGGCCATGTCATAGACGTGGCGGCCCAGGTCGCTGGCCAGTTGCTGGCTGGGGGATTCGCCCGTGCCCGCACCGGTGGTCAACACCGCACCCCGGGAGAGCTTCAGCAGCCCATCTACCAAAGGGTGACGACGGTTCACCAGCAGAACGTGGTGGTCCGGCAGGCCGGGCAGGCGTTGCTCCATCAGGGCTCCCATGTCGTTGAGGCGGCGCATCTGCTCGGGCAGCAGGATCAGGGCCGCCGGAGCCTCCTCACCCTTGAGGGACTGCACCTGGATGGTGATGCGGTCGTCGGCGAGGGCCTGCTTGAACAGATCGCGCAGGGTGTCGTTGTTGTCCTTGCCTTCGGCATCGATGAGGCCGCTTTCACTGTCCTGCAGGCTGGCGTCCAGCTCGGCATCGACCCGCTGGAAACGCAGTTCGCCGTGGCGGGATTCCAGCCAGGGCAGGAATTGGGTGTCGATGAAGCTGTCGGCCAGGAGCACTTCGGCGCCCTGGCTTTTCCACAACGCCAAGGCCCCCGCCTGGCCCGCCTCATCGGTGCAATAAAGGATGCGGTTGGCGTTGTCGGCCCCCAACCGGGCCCGATACCCCGCCAGGGTGGTGTAGGCCTTGTCACCCCAGGCGATCGGATCGGCATGGGCCTCGGCGGGCGGGCCATCACCCTCGGCGCTGTCCGGGGCGTTGTCTGCCGCAATCGGGGCAGCGGCGCTGGTGCCGAACAACACCTGGTCGCCCACCTGGTCGGCGAACTTGTCGTCCTCCATCGCACCGATCTTGATGAAGGGAGCGATGGCGTCCCAGATCTCGGCGTAACGGGCCGGCTCCAGGCGATACAACTCCTTGAGCCGATCACCCACCTTGCGGGCCACGAAGCCACCGATGGAACGCACCCGCCGGTCGGTTTGCAGGGCGCTGCGGCTGACGTTGAGGGGGATATCGGGGGAATCGATGACGCCGCGCAGGGGCAGCAGATAGCGGGGCACCACCTCCTTGATCGAGTCGCTAACGAAAACCTGGCTGCAATAGAGGCGGATCTCACCCTTTTCCCAATCGGCGCGCGCGCCCAGGCGTGGGAAATAAAGAATGCCCTGCAGGGTGTAGGGATAATCGGTATTGAGATGCACCCAGAAGAGAGGGTCTCCCTGGAAGGGATAAAGATAGCGATAGAACTCTATATAATCCTCCTTGGTCAGCTCCCGAGCACTCTTGCGCCAAGGCGCTTCCCGCTTGTTAATCGTTTCGCCATCCAATTCAACCGCCACCGGCAGAAAGTCGCAGTAGGTAGTGATGAGGCTGCGAATCCGGGCCGGCTCGATATATTCGAGTTCTTCTTCCTGCAGGTGCAGCACCACGTCGGTTCCCGCCTCGCTGCGCTCGGTCCCCTCCAGGGAGAAGTTGGGGGATCCATCACAACTCCAGCGCACCGCCTCGGAGCCTGGTCTGGCGCTGAGGCTGATCAGATCCACCTGGCGAGCCACCATGAAGCTGGAATAGAAACCGAGGCCGAAGTGACCGATGATGGCGTCGGTTTCACGCTTGTACTTTTCGAGGAATTCTTCGGCGCTGGAAAAGGCCACCTGATTGATATAGCGCTTCACCTCGTCAGCGGTCATGCCAATGCCGTTATCACTGATCGTCAGGGTTTTAGCCTCACGATCGATGTGGATGCGGATTTTCCCCTCCTCGCCTTCACTGCAATCCCCGGCCATGGCCGCCATGCGCCGCTTGCTGATGGCATCGACGCCATTGCTGACCAGCTCGCGTAGAAAAACCTCATGGCCGGAATAAACGGCCTTCTTGATGATCGGAAAGATGTTCTCGGTGTGGATCTGAATCTGACCCTGTTCGCTCTGGAGCACTGTGCGTCGGTTACGGCTTCAGCCCACTCTGCAACAGGGGTATGGGGCTTGGCCAAGTCGGGATTTCCACCCTTTGGTCGGGGCCGAAACTTGCGCCGGAGCCCTAAAGGCTCCAAAGCCAGTGGCGCTAGGGGTGGTGCCCTTGGGGATCAAGTGGGGGTGCGCTGCAGTTCCGGCCGCTCCTCGGGCAGGATCGCCTCCGCCACCGGACACACCTGCAGGCAGATGCCGCAATCGATGCAGATGTCGGCGTCGATCCAGTAGAAGGCCGTCCCCTTGCGGTTGGCCCCCTTACCGGGATGGATGCAGGCCACCGGGCAGGCATCCACGCAATCGGCCACCCCCTCGCAGATGTCGGTGACGATGGTGTGGGCCATGGCGGCGCTGCTCGAAGCTGGGCGGATCCTAAGGAGAGGCCGTCAGGTAGAGGGCTCCGCGGCAGCCCCGCTCGGTGGCGATGCGCTCGGCCTCGGCGCCATTGGCGCACACCTGATGACACAGTTCAGCCGCTTCACCCCGGCCATGGCATTCGACCAGTCGCTCCAGGGCCAGGGGCAGGTCCTGGGCCCTCGCCACCGCCACCAGCCAGGGGCCGGCGGGGGCGGTGGGGCCGGCGGTGGTCTGCAGCAGCTCGCGAATCGCCTCAATATCAAAGCCAAAGCCGGTACCCACCCCCTGGAGGGGGTCGCTGCAGAAACGCCGCACCAGAGCGTCGTAGCGGCCGCCGCTGGCAATGGCCACCGGCGCCTCGCCACCCTGGCAGACGAGCTTCAGCACCAGGCCGTCATAGAGATCGAAATGGGGCTGAAAGCTGGGATCCAGCTGTAACCGCAGACCCATGCGTGCGGCGGTGGGTTCGACGCTGGCCAAGGTGGCGGACAGGCTGGCAATCAGGGGTACCGGCCCCAACCATTGCTCGATTTGATAAAGCACCTTGCTGGGTTCACCCCGCAGCCGCAGCAGGGTCTGCAAGCGGCTTCGCTGGGCCTCCGGCACCGCCAACGCTTCGATGGCCAGGGGGTCATAGCCGGTGAGGGCCCGGCGGGCCAAGGGCCTTTGGTCTACGGCGATCTCCTCCAGCAGGGCCCCCAGCAGGGCGTGGTGCCCCACCAGCAAGGTGGTCCGATGGCCCTCCTGCAGGCCCAGGGTGGCCGCCGCCGCCAGCAGCAGGTGAATCAGTTCGGTGTCCGCCGCGGCCGAGGCGTCCCCTAGGAGCTCCACTCCGCTTTGCAGCCGCTCGGTGATGCGCAGTCCGCCCCCATCATCGGTACTGCTGCGGAAGGTCGTGCCGGTGGCCCAGAGCCGCAGGGGGCGGGGGCGATGGCGCAGGCGCGTGCTGGCAGCCCTGGCGATCGAGGCTGTCAGCTCGGGCCGCAGGCCCAAGGGTTGGTCCGCCACCAGACGCACCAGCTCGCGGCCGCTGATCGCGCCGCCGGCCTCCAGGGTCTCGAGGGTTTCGATCGTGGGTGGTGTGACCTCCTCGTAACCCCACAAGCGATAGACCTGGGCCAGGAGATCGCAGAGACGGCGGTTGCTCTCGACATCGCGGGGATGGAGATCACGGGCGCCAGCGGCGGGTTGCAAAGCCATGCGCTCAGTTCTAGAGGGGGAGATCCAATTCGGGGGCGCCATAACTGGAGCCGCTCAGGGGGCGACAGGTCGCCAGGGCTGCCAGCATCGGCTGTTGCAGGCGGGGGGCACAGGCCACCACCCGACCGCTGGCCAGGTCCAGGGGTTCTCCCCCATAGCCACAAACCGCGCCACCGGCCTGCTCCACCAGCACCACACCGGCGGCCAGATCCCAGGGCTGCAGGCCCCGCTCCCAATAACCGTCGACGCGGCCCGAGGCCACGAAGGCCAGGTCGAGGGCGGCGGCACCGGCCCGGCGCACCCCATGGCTGCGGTGGGTGAAATGGGCAAATTCGGCGTAGTTATTATCGAGGCGATTGATGCGGTCGTAGGCGAAGCCGGTGGCCAGCAGGGCGTCCTCCAACTTTTGGCAGCCGCTCACCTGCAGGCGGGTGTCGTTGCACCAGGCCCCCAGGCCCGGGGCCGCCCAGAAGAGTTCATCGCTCATCGGCAGGGCGATGGCGCCCAGGAGCGGCTTTTCCTGCCAGGTAAGACCCACGGAGGTGCCGAAAAAAGGAAAGCCATGGGCGTAGTTGGTGGTGCCATCGAGGGGATCCACACACCATTCCAGGGGACCGTCACCGGCCAGCCGGCCCCCTTCCTCGGCCAGGACCGGCACCTTGGGGGTGTCCTGCCTCAGCACCGCCAGGACGGCGGCCTCAGCGGCCAGGTCGGCTTCGGTCACCAGATTGCCGGCAAGGCCCTTAGCACTCACCGACTGGAGCTGGCCAAACAGCTCGCGCAGGGGCTGGGCGCCCGCCAAGGCGGCCCGCCGCGCCACGGCCGCCAGGGCCTGAATGGCTTCGGGATCCAGACCCGAATCCCGGCAGGCTGTATCAGAGAGGGAGAGCATCGGAGGAGTAAGAGCGGTTATTCGTCGTCGAGGGGCAGGCCGGCCCGCACGGGACCCCGGCCGAAATAGCGGCCAAACTGGAGTTCGTACACCTCGTCCTCGTCCTGGGTCTCCACCTCCAGGGGTCCCAGGGCCCGGGCCACGCAGAGCAGGCCGTAGCCCTGCTGCCGCAGCTCCCGGGACAGCCCTAGGGCCTCCCGCTGGTCGATGGCGCCGGCCAGGACCCGCACGGCACAGGCGGTGCAGCAGCCGTTGCGGCAGCTGAAGGGCAGGGGCTCGCCCTGGGCCTCAAAGCTGCGCAAGATGTAGTCCCCCTCGGGGACCTCCAGGCGAATCACCCGACCGGCCTGGCGCCAGTGAACCGTGATGGCGTGACTGGGGGTCATGGCGAAATCATCGCAAGGTCTGGAGGGGGCTGCTGCTACATTGACATCTGCCCCATTTGCCCCTGGAGAGGTGGCCGAGTGGTTGAAGGCGCAGCACTGGAAATGCTGTATAGGGGCAACTTTATCGAGGGTTCGAATCCCTCCCTCTCCGTCAACAAAAACCGGCCCTAGGGCCGGTTTTTTTGTGACCTCTGTTTTGGCTAATGGCCCCAGATCACCCAAAGCAAAGAACCCCTTGATGAACAAGGGGCCGTAAGCCCGATCAGCCGAAACGACCGCTGACGTAATCCATGGTGGCTTGTTCGGCGGGGGCGTTGAAGATTTTTTCAGTTGGGGCAAATTCGACCAAGTAACCCACCTTGCCTGACCCCCCTTCAACGGCTTCAGCGTTGTAGAAAGCGGTCATATCCGCCACCCG
>CAMCQR010000004.1 GCA_945877115.1 Synechococcus sp. UW140
CTCGATGGCCGCGGGGCTGGGGGGCTGGTCCAGGACGGCCTGCCATTGCTTCAGCAGGTCTTCGACCTGCTGGGGCTGGGCCAGGTCCTGTTCGCCGCAGCCGATGGCCGACGCCGCCGCCGACACCTTGGGGTCGTAGCTGAGGGCGGCGCAGGGGCTGCCGGCCAGGGCCGCCAGGATCAGGCCGTGCAACCGCATCGCCAGCACCAGACCCGCCCCGGCAAAAAGGTCCAGGGCCCCCTGGGGGTCAGCCACGTGCACTTCCGAGCTGCGCTGGCGCAGGGCCTCGGGCACCAGCCCCTGCTGATCGAGCCCATGCAACAGGCCGCGGTCCTGCTCCTGGTGGAAGGGCAGCCAAAGCACGGGGCGATCCGGGGCCAGCTGGGCCAAGGCCGCCAAAAGGGTGGTCCAGCCCTGCGCCGAAAGGTGGGTGACCGGCCGCCAGCACAGCACAATCGGCCCACCGGCCCCATGCCAAGGTCCGCGCCGCGCCAGGGACCAGACCGGATCACTACCCACCAGCCCCTGCACCCCCCAACCGCGGGCCAGGGCGGCCGAGGCCCCATCGCGCCAGCTGATGGCCGTCGCCTGGGGCAGCAGCGCCCGCACCAGGGCCCGGCTGCGCCGCCGCCGCAGGGGTCCCAGTCCCTGGGCCCAGAGCACAACGGGTTTGCCCTGCAGCCGGGCTGCCGCCATCAACACCGCGTAATAGATGAGGCTGCGCAGGCTGGTGGAGTCCTGCAGCAAACTGCCCCCGCCCAGCACCAGGGCATCGCAGCCCGCTAGTGCCTGCAGCACCCCGCCCAAACGGCTGCGATCGGTGGTCGCCACGCCGAAACGCTGATGCACCTGCTCCTGGTCGCGGGCGGTGACCACGGGCCGGCAGCCCCGGGGCAGCTGGTCGAGCAGCACGGCCAACAGGGCGTCATCGCCGAGGTTGTGCTCGCCGTAGTAGCCGCAGATCAGTACATCCCTAGCCAACCGCAGTGAAGCCATTCACGCACCCCGAGCGTTGCTGTTCAAGCTACGTACCGACAGGCCGATCGTCCTTGGGGCCAGAGCTCAAGCCTTGCGGGGGTGGGCTTGAACGACACTGCGCCGCAACTTGCGGCTCCAACCAATGGCCGCAGCGATGCCGACCAAAGGCAGGGGGCCAGGGACAGGATTGGAGTTTCGAACACCCGAATCAAACGCATAGATGGCCCCTTTATTACTGGCGCCGCCGAATTCGGTGGTGCCAGTAATAAAGCCCATTCCCCGCAGCGATCAGCGGAGCGCCGAGAGCTTGACCATTGACGCCATCAAAGCTGGCCTGCAGAGTGATGGTTGGAGCTGCCAAGCCCGCAAGCGGCGTGAAACAAGCGGTCACCAGGCTGACCGATGTAACGAGTGCAGTGAAGCGCATCAAAATCAATGGGTATTTTTATAGCGATAGCGCACTGGCTTCTTTAATCACAAAACCGTAAGATTTTATCTTTATTGTTAACTGGATTTGGGGTAGGAAGCACGGCCGATCTAGCTACCGCATCCGATCTACCAGCTGACCCAATCGGCCGGGTGACCCGATCCACCGGCTGACCCGGTTGCAGGGGTTGGGCCCCTAAATTACGAATCCTTGCCCGTGGCCGATGCATGCCCTGTCCCTGGGCACCTGGTGGATCCATGTCACCTCGGTGCTGGAGTGGATCCTGGCGATCGTCGCCGTCGAGACCTTCGGCCGCCGCCGCCAGGAACCGGGCTGGCGCTGGCTGGCGCTGGCCATGGTGCCCGCCCTGGCCAGCGCCATGGCGGCCTGCACCTGGCACTTGTTTGACAACAGCAACGCCCTCAAGGGGCTGGTGGTCTTTCAGGCCGGCCTGACGGCCCTGGGCAACCTGGCCCTGGCCGGGGCCGCCTTCAACCTGCTGCGCCTGCAACGGCGCCCAACGGCCAGCGCAATCTCCAGCGATGCCCCCTGAAATCCCCCGCCTGCTCACCTGGCTGGAAAGCGTGGATCCGGCTCCCTTTTTTGTGCTGTCCCTGGTGCCCTATCTCGCCTTTCTCTACTGGGCGGCCAAGGTGCGGGGCTTTCCCAGGCTGGCGCTCCAGGGCTTCCGCATGACCCTGGTCTTTGTGGCCGTCACCATCGCCGCGGCCATCGTCGCCCAGGTGCGCTACGGCAAGCTGCTGGCCGATGTCGATGGCCTGCACGGGGGCGCCGAGGCGTTTCTGACCCTCAGCAATCTGCTGGTGGTGATGGGCTTTCTCCATTGGCGCCCTGGTGAACAAGTCTTACGGCCGGGCCCCCAGGGCTCGCGCCCCCCGGAAGATGGGGTGTCGGCTTCTGAATCATGATCACCCCCCTTCTGGCCTTGGCTCCCGCCACCATCTCCTGGTCCCCCAAGGTGGCCCTGGTGATGATCGTCGCCAACATCATCGCCATTGGCATCGGCAAGGCCACCATCAAGCAGCCCAACGTGGGCCTGCAACTGCCCAGCTCCTCCCTGTTCGGCGGCCTCAGCCACGGCGCCATGCTAGGGACCCTCAGCCTGGGTCACATCCTGGGCATGGGCGCCATCCTGGGCCTGGGCTCCCGCGGGGTGCTCTGAAACGCAACGGCACCGGGATATAAAAAGCCGGGCCCGTGGGCCCGGCTTTTTTGTGTCGTTGCCTCCACCCTGGCAATGGTCCCAAGGGGTGGAGATCTCAAGCCATCAACGGCTGCCGACCGGCTAAGCGGTCGGCTTCCACGGGGACCCCGAAGCGCTCCAGAATTCGGTCGGCCAACTGGGCAGGGGTCAACCCCAGGCCCTGTTTGCTTTCGTCAGGGCTGGCATGGTCGACGAGCACATCGGGGATGCCGATGCGGAAAATCGGCACCAGCACCTCGGCGTCGTTGCAGGCCTCCACAACGGCGGCGCCAAAGCCACCGGCCAGGGAGCCCTCCTCCATGGTCACAACGCGACCAATGCGGCGGGCTAGGGGCAGGATCAGGTCCGTATCCAAAGGACGCACGAAACGGGCATTGACCACCGTGGCCCGCACTCCCTTTTCCTGCAGCAGGCCGGCCGTGGCCATCGCCGGCGCCACCATCGAGCCGTAGGCCACGATCAACAGGTCATCGCCATTGGTGAGCAGTTCGGCGCGGCCGATCTCCAGGGGTTGCCAACCCTCTTCCATCAGGGGCACCCCCTCGCCTTCGCCCCGGGGGAAACGGATCGCGCAGGGGCCGTCGTGGGCGATGGACGTGACCAGCATGCGCTGCAGTTCAGCCTCGTCCTTGGGGGCCATCACGGTGAAGTTGGGCACCGCCCGCAGATAACTGATGTCGTATTGGCCCTGGTGGGTGGGTCCATCGGCGCCGACGATGCCGGCCCGATCCAGCACGAAGATGACCGGCAACTTCTGGATGCCCACATCGTGAATCAGCTGGTCGTAGGCCCGCTGCAGAAAAGTGCTGTAAATGGCTACCACCGGCCGTAGGCCCTCGCAGGCCATGCCGGCGGCCATCGTCACGGCGTGCTGCTCGGCGATGCCCACGTCGAAGTATTGATTCGGCAGGGCCTTTTCCAGCAGATCCAGGCCCGTGCCCGTCGCCATCGCCGCCGTGATACCGACCACCAGCGGATTGTGTTCACAGATCTTCACCAGGGTCTGGCCAAAAACCTTGCTGTAGCTGGCTGGCTTCGGCTTGGTGGAGGGGTAGGCCTTGCCCGAGGCCAGGTCGAAGGCGGACTGGGCGTGGTAGCCCACCTGGTCCGCTTCGGCATAGGGATATCCTTTGCCCTTGGTGGTGGCCACATGCACCAAAACCGGCCCATCCACCCGGTGGGCGGCCTGGAAGGTGCGCACCATCTCGGCGATGTCGTGGCCATCGACCGGGCCCACATAGGTGAAGCCCAATTCTTCGAAGACCGCGCCCACCTTGGGCACGGCCAGACGGCGCATGCTCTCCTTGAGGTTGCGCAACTCGGCGGGCAACTCGCCGTGCAAGAAGGGCAGGTGGCGAATCGCCTCCTCCGCATTGCCGGAAAGAAACTGCACCGGCTTGCTCAACCGCATGCGATTGAGATGGGTGGACAAGGCTCCGACCGGCGCGGAGATCGACATGTCGTTGTCGTTGAGGACGACAAGAATGCGGGTGTTGGGCAGATGGCCGGCATGGTTGATGGCTTCCAGGGCCATGCCCCCGGTGAGGGCGCCGTCACCGATCACCGCCACACAACGGAAGGATTCACCGCGCCGATCCCGGGCCAGGGCCATGCCCAGGGCCGCCGAAATACTGGTGGAGGCATGGCCTGCACCAAAATGGTCGAAGGGGCTTTCACTGCGCTTGAGGTAGCCGGCCACCCCGCCCTTCTGGCGCAGGGTATGGAAATTGCTATAGCGACCGGTCAGTAATTTATGGGGGTAGGCCTGGTGTCCCACATCCCACACAATCCGGTCTTCATCAAGGTTGAGGGTCTGGTAGAGGGCCAGAGTCAGCTCCACCACACCGAGGCCGGGGCCCAGGTGGCCGCCGCTGGTGGAAACCACCTCCAGATGTTTCTCCCGGATCTGGACAGCGAGTCGCTCAAGTTCTGCGGTGCTTAGGCCCTGCAGCTGATTGGGATGGCTCAGCTCGCTGAGGTGCATGCGGCCACAGACAGGAACCTTCAATCTACGCCCGCCAACGAGGCACCTGGCTTTCCCTAACAAGGGGGTTCCCGGCTTGTCACACTGGAATCCACAATCCGGCCCTTTGCCCCCCCCCGCGGCGTGTCCGAAGACCCCACCTACCTGCAGCGCATCCTGCGTGCCCGGGTCTACGACGTCGCGATTGAATCGCCCCTCGATCCGGCCCCCAACCTCTCGGCCCGGCTGGGCAACCGGGTCCTACTCAAAAGGGAAGACCTCCAGCCCGTCTTCAGCTTCAAGCTGCGGGGGGCCTTCAACAAAATGGCTGGCCTCAGCCGCCAAGAGCTGGATCGAGGTGTCATCGCCGCCAGCGCCGGCAACCATGCCCAGGGGGTCGCCCTGGCGGCCCAGCGGCTCGGCTGTCAGGCGGTGATCGTGATGCCCGTGACTACCCCTGGTGTCAAGGTGCGCTCGGTGGCGGCCCGCGGTGCCGAGGTCGTGTTGCACGGAGACACCTACGACGAAGCCTGCCAGGAGGCCCACCGGCTCCAGATCGAGCGGGGTCTCTGCTTCATCCATCCCTTTGACGATCCGGAAGTGATCGCCGGCCAGGGCACTATCGCCATTGAGATCCTGCGCCAGTGTTCGGAGCCGCCGGATGTCATCTATGTGGCCGTCGGCGGTGGTGGGCTGATCGCCGGGATCGGCGCCTACGTTAAAAACCTCTGGCCCCAAGTGCAGCTGGTCGGCGTTGAACCCGTTGATGCCGATGCCATGACCCGTTCCCTGGCCTGCGGCGAGCGGGTGCGGCTGGAGCAGGTGGGCCTATTCGCCGACGGCGTTGCTGTCAAACAAGTGGGCGCGCTCACCTTCCCCCTGGCCCAGCTCTACGTGGACCGCATGGTGACGGTGGACACCGACGCCATCTGTGCGGCCATCAAGGACGTTTTCGAGGACACCCGCTCGATCCTCGAACCCGCCGGCGCCCTGGCCGTGGCCGGCATGAAGGCCGATGTCCAGGCCCGGGGCCTCCGGGATCGCACCTTGGTGGCCGTGGCCTGCGGGGCCAACATGAATTTCGAACGCCTGCTGTTCGTGGCCGAACGGGCCGAAATCGGCGAAGAGCGGGAGGCCTTCCTGGCGGTGAACATTCCCGAACAGCCGGGCAGCCTGCGGCGCTTCTGCAGCCTGCTGGGCGGCCACAACCTGACCGAATTCAGCTACCGACTCGCCGATCCCCGGGTGGCCCATATTTTCGTGGGGGTGCAAAGCCGCGACCCCGGCGACACCAGACAGTTGATCGCCGATCTGGAGGGAGGCGGCTTCGGCTGCCTGGACCTCACCGGCAATGAGCTGGCCAAACTGCACCTTTGCCACATGGTGGGCGGCCGCCTGGGCGCCGCGGCCAGCCAGGCGCCTGGGGTAGGCCAAGAACGCCTTTACCGCTTCGAATTTCCGGAAAGGCCGGGTGCGTTGATGGCCTTTGTCTCCGCCCTGCATCCCAACTGGAACATCAGCATTTTCCACTACCGCAACCACGGTGCCGATGTTGGCAGCATCGTGGTCGGAGTTCAGGTTCCCCCGGCTGAAACCAGCGACTGGGAGCAGTTTGTCGCCCAATTGCCCTATCAGCACTGGGAAGAGACCGACAATCCCGCCTACCGCCTGTTTCTCGGCCAACAGGACAGCCTGCCGGAACCAGCGATCGCGGCCCTAGCCCCCTGGGGCCTGCGATAACTTGCGAACATGATGGAGCTGGAGTTCGGATGTCCAGCGGATCCAACCCCCAGGAGACCGGGCCGATCGTGCCCCTGACCCCAACCCATGGCCTATCCCTACCGGCCAGGCTTGAGGCCATTCTCTATCTGAAAGGCCGTCCCCTCAGCCTGGCAGAACTAGCGGACATCGCCGGCATCGACCGCTCCGAGGCGGAACTTGCCCTGATCACCTTGATGGCGGATTACGCCCACCGGGATACCGCCCTGGAAATCCAGCAGGAGGGGTCGCGCTACAGCCTGCAGCTGCGCTCGAGCCTGGCCGATCTGGTGCAGGATCTCTTGCCGGTCGATCTCTCCACCGCCGCCCTGCGCACCCTGGCCACCATTGCCCTCAAAAAGCGCATCCTCCAGTCCGACCTCGTTGAGCTGCGCGGCTCGGGTGCCTACGACCACATCAAGGAACTGTTGGCCCAGGACTTCATCGAACGCAAACGTCAAAGCGACGGTCGGTCGTTTTGGCTGAGCCTGAGCGAGAAATTTCATCGCACTTTCGCGATCCGTCCTGAAGATGTTCCCAAATTGCCCAGACCAGCACCGGGCAGAACCTCCCCCCCGGCCTAGATTCCAGGATCAATCAGTTCCTTGGCTCCATGCCGATCTTCAGTCAGCTCGTGGACGTGCTGGCCCAGACTCTGATGATCTACTCGGTCGTCCTTCTGATCCGGGTGTTGCTCAGCTGGTTCCCCAACCTGGATTGGGGCAGCAACCCCATCCTTAGCGGCATTAGCTCGATTACCGACCCCTACCTCAACCTCTTCCGCGGCCTGATTCCTCCCCTTGGCGGCATCGATCTTTCGGCCTTTGTGGCCTTCCTGGCCCTCAACCTGGTGCAGAGCCTGTTGGAACAGGGAAAGATGCTGTTGGCCAGCTCAGGCCTGGGTTAAACCGGCCGCCCCAAGGCGCGACCCCCCAGTCCGCGATCGCGCCGATCGATTCAGGCCTTCACTCGAACCATTCGAGCTAACAATCCCTTCAGGGAATCAGGGCTTCCTCCAAGGGCAGTAATTCCTGACCCGGTGCGGCACCGGTCCGAACCGGCGAATTAAACCCCCTGGCCTTGGCACTGCGCACCGTGAAAGGACCTGGGGTGCCGGCCGGGACAGCCAGCCTCAGGGCAAAAGCCGACTGGCCCGGGGGAATATCGCCAATGGATCCCAGCCGGGTTCGGTTGGGGAGCACTGGTTCACCGCTGGCATCCAAAATCAAAGCGAAGACATCGGTGTCCCGCATGGTGCGAGAGCTGCTGTTGCTGACCTGGCCCCGCAGGGCGTAGCAAGCAGCGCCGGAGGGACGGCGCTGTTCGGGCTGGCTTCCCACGTCCTCCACAGGACAAGGGGCCACGGTCACCTCACTCAGTTGCATTTCCAGGGCCTGGACCCTGGCCGGAGCACCCAGCCAAAGCCCCAGAAACAGCGCCAGACCAGGCAGCAGAAGTCTCAGGCACCAGGGCCGTGGCAGAAGGTCGGTCACCGCAATAGTCCCTCAGTAGGGCCAGGTTAGGGGGCCCATTCAGCGGCAGTCGCCGCTGCCCGCAATCACATCCCGGGCCATCCGGCTGGCCAGCTTGGCCAGGTTGGCCTCGGCGATTTCATCGAGACTGAGGTGGAGCTCGGTGGCCAACTGGGACACATACCAGAGCACGTCCCCTAACTCGAGTCGAATGCCTGCCAGGGAGTCCGCATCGAAATCGCCTCCCTGGTCGCGCAGCACCTTTTTCACCTTGTCCGCCACCTCACCCGATTCACCGCAGAGCCCCAGGGTGGGATAAATCGGGTTGACACCGGCATCGGGATAAAAGGCCGTTTCCCGGGAGCGACGCTGGTAAGTGGCGAAGTCCATGGTGAGCGGGGGCCAAAAGAGTCAGCAGGATGGTAGTTTCCGCCTCTCATAGCAAGTTCCCATGGCCACGGTCGATCCGATGCGTCGTACCAAGATCGTGGCCACGATCGGCCCGGCCACCGAATCCAAGGAGGTGCTGCGCCAGCTGATCGAAGCGGGTGCCACCACCTTCCGGCTCAATTTTTCCCACGGCGACCACGAGGACCACGCCGAGCGCATCGCCACCATTCGCGAGGTGGCGCAGGAGATGGGGCTCCACATCGGCATTCTTCAGGATCTGCAGGGTCCGAAGATTCGCCTGGGGCGCTTTGAAGCGGGACCGATCTCCCTGGCCACCGGCGATGCCTTCACCCTTACCTCACGACAGGTGAAATGCAACCAGTCCATCGCCACCGTCACCTACGACAAACTGGCCCAGGAGGTTCACAATGGCTGCCGCATCCTTCTCGACGATGGCCGGGTCGAGATGGTTGTCGAAAGTGTCGACCAAGCCGATCAAAGCCTCCACTGCCGCGTCACGGTCGGGGGAGTGCTTTCCAACAACAAGGGGGTCAATTTCCCCGATGTGCAGCTCTCCATCCGGGCTCTGACACCGAAAGACCGCCGGGACCTGGCCTTTGGTCTGCAGCAGGGGGTCGACTGGGTCGCCCTCAGCTTCGTGCGCAATCCCTCGGACATGCAGGAGATCCGGGATCTGATCCAAAGCCACGGTTGCAGCACACCGGTGGTGGCCAAAATCGAAAAATTTGAAGCCATTGATTCCATCGACGCCATCCTGCCCCTGTGCGACGGCGTCATGGTGGCCCGCGGCGATCTGGGCGTCGAGATGCCTGCCGAAGAAGTTCCGTTACTGCAAAAGGAACTGATCCGCAAGGCCAACAGCCTGGGCATCCCGATCATCACCGCAACCCAGATGCTCGATTCGATGGCCAGCTGCCCCCGACCCACCCGGGCCGAAGTCAGCGACGTGGCCAACGCCATCCTGGATGGCACCGACGCCGTGATGCTCTCCAACGAAACCGCCGTAGGCGATTACCCGGTGGAAGCGGTGGCCACCATGGCACGGATCGCCCGACGCATCGAGCGCGACTATCCCCTGAGGATCCTCGACGGCCAGATGGCCACCACCATTCCCAACGCCATCAGCCAGGCCGTGAGCAGCATTGCCCGCCAACTGAACGCCGCCGCCATCCTGCCCCTCACCAAGTCGGGATCGACCGCCCGGAATGTCAGCAAATTCCGCCCCAGCACCCCCATCCTGGCCATTACCAGTGAGGAGACCGTGGCCCGCCAACTGCAGTTGGTCTGGGGCGTTAACCCCCTGTTGATCGCCGAACAACCCTCTACTGCCAGCACCTTCACCCTGGCCATGGGGGTGGCCCAGCAGAACGGCCTGTTGCGGGAAGGCGATCTGGTGGTGGAAACGGCCGGCACCCTGGAAGGGGTCAGCGGCTCTACCGATCTGGTGAAAGTGGGCATCGTCTCGGCGGTGCTGGGGCGGGGGATCGGCATCGGCACGGGTTCGGTGAGCGGCAAGGTGCATCTGGCCAGCTCCCCCGAAGAAGCAGACCGCCTCGAAAACGGCGAGATTCTGGTGGTGCGCGAAACCAATGCCGCCTATCTGGACGCGATCCGCAGAGCTAAAGGGGTGATTGTGGAAGAAGAGGGGCGCCAGGGTCACACGGCGTCCGTGGCCGAACGGCTTGGCGTGCCGCTGATTGTGGGCGTCGCCAACGCGATGCTGCATCTCAGGCAGGGCGAAGTTGTGACCCTTGAATTGCTTCAGGGGGTGGTCCACCGCGGTGCCCCGAACCCCAAGACCCCCTCTGCATCCCCCATCCTGTAGGCATTGCTTCGACCCCCCATGCCCCGCCATCTGCCCCTGCGGGAAACCATCAGCATGGCCCTCACCACGCTGCAGGCCAATCGGCTGCGCAGCCTGCTGACCATGCTGGGCATCGTGATCGGCAATGCCTCCGTCATCACGCTGGTGGGGGTCGGCCGGGGAGCCCAGAATCTGGCGGAAGGCCAGCTGAGCACCCTGGGGGCCAATGTGCTGTTCGTGGTGCCCGGCCGCAATGACACCCGACGCCAGGGCATTGATTCCCCCAAAACCCTCGTGCTGGAAGACGCCAAGGCGATTCGCGAACAGGTACCAAGTGTGCGCCAAGTGGCCCCCCAGATCACCCTCAGCGAGGTGGTTCAATCCGGTTCGTTGAGTGCCACCGCCACCGTCTCCGGCGTGACACCCGAATTTCTGCCTGTGCGCAGTTTCGAGATGGCCCAGGGCCGGTTCATCAACGCCAACGACATCTCCGGGTCCCGGATGGTCGCGGTGATCGGCCCGGACCTGCGCGACAAACTCTTACCCACCGGTGACGCCATCGGCCGCCAGCTCCGCATCCGCGATCAATCGTTTGAGGTGATCGGCGTCCTGGAGGCCAAGGGAGCGGTCTTCGGCTCCAACCAGGACGAGGCCGCCTACATCCCCCTGGGCACCATGGTGAGCCGTCTCAGCGGCCGCGACCCAACCTATGGGGTCAACCTCAGCTTCATCAGCGTGGAGGCCATCAACGCGAACAGCACCGGAGCCGCCGCCTTCCAGATCACCAATCTGCTGCGCCAGCGCCACCGCATCCTGGCGGAGGATGATTTTGCCGTTCGCTCCCAGAAGGATGCCCTGGCGATCGTCGGCAAGATCACCGGTGGAATCACCTTGATGCTGGCCGCCATCGGGGCCGTCTCCCTGCTGGTGGGCGGTATCGGCATCATGAACATCATGTTGGTGTCGGTGAGTGAGCGCACCGAAGAAATTGGACTGCGCAAGGCCTTAGGGGCCCGTCCCAGTGACCTGATGTTGCAGTTCCTGGTCGAGTCGCTGGTCCTGGCCAGCCTTGGTGGGGTGATAGGAAGCGGCCTTGGCCTGGGCACCATCGCCCTGGTGGCGGCCTTCACGCCCCTACCGGCCGCCATCGAAGCCTCCACGGTGCTGACCACCGTGCTGTTGTCAGGATCGATCGGCCTGTTCTTTGGCGTGGTTCCGGCCCGGCGAGCCGCAAGTCTCGATCCGATCGTGGCCCTCCGCAGCCTCTGAGCCAGGCGAAGCGCGGTCAGCAGGGAAGCTGACCCGCCAGGAGGCTCCTGCCACGAAGTGCTCCTTGCCAGCAAATGCTCCTTGCCAGCAAGTGGTTATTGCCACAGGAACGCAACATTGGCAAGGGTTTCGAATGAAAAAATCATTAAGACCCCAAAAAGGTCTCCTTTGCCACCAAAACCCCGCAGGCAGTAGTGGCTAGATGGTCTTTCCCCGAAGCGAATGACGTTGGAGCGGACCATCCTTTCTGATCTGGAGACCGCCATTCTTGAGATTGCAGAGGATCCTGGCGTCGTCGACTTCGTCTGCAGCTACCGCAATGGTTCCGATCGCATGGTGATCCTGCGATGCCTGGGCCCGGACGGATTCTTTCTGGAACGGGTGGTGTTTCCCTTCGAAATGCTCAATTTCGACTGTCCCAAGGACAGCGAAATCAAGATCTGGACCCATGGCCTTGGCGGTCCCGAACTGGTCGATTCACTCCAAGCCGATGACCTGATCCTGGATGCCAGGACCCCATCCCAAGCCACGGCACCGGCATCCGGACCTGGATTGACGGGCGACTTCATGGAGTCCGCAACCAGCACCCCCTGGCTGCGCAGCCTCTGAGAACAAGCCCAGGCGTAAGCGGATGCCACCGGGTCCCCTTTACACTTGTTCAAAATCGCTTGGACCCGATGAAGCAGCGCTGGCGCTTACTGGCTCTTTGGGGTCTACCACTTTTGCTTGCCGCGTTCCTTGGCTGGCAAATTCTCTCGGGTGGTGCCTCCCGCTTCCGACCCACAGCCAGCGTTGCTGATGGGACGGTCGAACCAAGCTCCCTCGCCAGCGGCCGGAACACCGCCGTGGCCCGCATGAGCTATGGCCGTTTCCTTGATTACGTCAAAGCGGGACGGGTGACCGCCGTCGATATTTTTGATGGAGGTCGTACCGCCGTCATCGAAGCGGTCGATCCTGACCTTGACAACCGGGTTCAACGCCTGAGGGTCGACCTGCCCGGTGTGGCGCCTGAACTGGTCAACAACCTCAAGGAACAGGGCATCAGCTTCGACGTCCATCCGCCCCGCGCCCCTTCCCCGGTGCTGGGCCTACTGGGCAATCTGCTCTTCCCACTGCTGTTGATCGGCTCGCTCATCTTCTTGGCCCGTCGTTCCTCCGGCATGCCTGGTGGCCCTGGCCAAGCGATGCAGTTCGGCAAGACCAAGGCCCGCTTCCAGATGGAGGCTGAAACCGGAGTCAAGTTCGCCGATGTGGCCGGAGTTGAAGAGGCCAAACAGGACTTAGAGGAGGTGGTGACCTTCCTCAAGACTCCCGAGCGATTCACCTCGGTTGGCGCCAAGATTCCGAGGGGTGTGCTGCTAGTCGGCCCCCCTGGTACGGGCAAAACCCTGCTGGCTAAGGCCATCGCCGGCGAAGCGGGTGTCCCCTTTTTCTCGCTTTCGGGCTCCGAATTTGTCGAAATGTTCGTGGGGGTTGGCGCCAGTCGGGTGCGCGACCTTTTCAAGCGCGCCAAGGAAAACAGCCCTTGTCTGATTTTCATTGATGAAATCGATGCGGTAGGCCGTCAACGGGGGGCCGGCATCGGTGGCGGCAACGACGAACGGGAGCAGACCCTCAACCAGCTGCTCACGGAGATGGACGGCTTTGAAGGCAACAGCGGCATCATCATCATTGCCGCCACCAACCGCCCCGATGTCCTCGATTCGGCCCTGATGCGGCCGGGCCGTTTTGATCGCCAGGTCAGCGTCGATGCCCCGGATATCAAAGGCCGCCTTTCGATCCTGAAGGTGCATAGCCGCAACAAGAAACTCGCCGAAGCTGTCTCCCTTGAGGCCATCGCCCGCCGCACCCCCGGCTTCACCGGCGCCGACCTGGCCAACCTGCTCAACGAGGCCGCCATTCTCACCGCCCGCCGCCGCAAGGAGGCCACCACCATTACCGAAATCGACGATGCGGTCGATCGGGTGATTGCGGGGATGGAGGGCAAACCCCTCACCGATGGCCGCAGCAAGCGTCTGATTGCTTATCACGAAATTGGCCATGCCTTGGTGGGCACCCTGGTGCGCCACCACGACCCGGTCCAGAAAGTCACCCTGATTCCCAGGGGCCAGGCCCAAGGACTCACCTGGTTTGCACCCGATGAGGAGCAGAGTCTGGTGAGCAAGGCCCAATTGCGGGCCCGCATCATGGGAGCCCTGGGGGGCCGGGCCGCCGAGGACGTTGTCTTTGGGCACTCCGAAGTCACCACCGGTGCTGGCGGCGATATCCAACAGGTGGCGTCCATGGCCCGTCAGATGGTGACCCGCTTCGGCATGAGTGACCTGGGGCCCCTCTCCCTGGAAGCCGGCAACCAGGAGGTCTTCCTGGGCCGCGATCTGATGACTCGCAGTGACATTTCTGACGCCATAGCCAACCGCATTGATGGCGCCGTCCGTACGATTGTCCAGGACTGCTATACCGACACCGTGGCCATGGTGGCCTCCCAAAGGGACTGCATGGATCGGCTGGTGGAATTACTGATCGAGAAGGAAACTCTCGATGGTGAAGAATTACGCCAGATCATTTCCGAGTACACCACCATCCCCGAGAAAGATCGTTTCTCTCCCCTGCTAGAAGATGAGCAGGCCGCAACGCCGGTCGAACAGCCGCTGGCGGCTCTTTAAACGGGGGCTTCTGGGAGCCATAACCTGAAAAGCCTGTCGTTTTCTGAGGAAAACGACAGGCTTTTTGAGTGCTATTTACGGTTCCTGGGGAAGATCAAACCGGCTTGATTGGCCGCTTGTCGATCACTTTGTCGATCAGGCCGTAGGCCTTGGCTTCCTCCGGCGACATGAAGAAATCTCGATCCGTATCCGTCTGAATGCGTTCTAGGGGCTGACCCGTACGGTCGGCCAGCTCCCGGTTGAGCTTGTCTTTGAGATAGAGAATCTCATCGGCTTGGATGCGAATATCACTGGCTTGGCCCCTGGCGCCGCCCAAGGGCTGGTGAATCATGATGCGGGAATGGGTCAGGCTGCTGCGCTTGCCGGGAGTGCCGGCACAAAGCAGGAAAGCTCCCATACTGGCCGCAAGTCCAACGCAAACCGTCTGGACATCGGGCTTGATGTGCTGAATAGTATCAAATATACCGAGGCCGTCATAGACCGAACCGCCAGGGGAATTGATGTAAAGGAAAACATCCTTTTCGGGATCTTCCGCCTCCAAAAACAGCAACTGGGCCACCACTCGATTGGCGGACTCGGATGTCACAGGCTCGCCCAAGAAAATGATTCGCTCGCGCAGTAGGCGCGAATAGATATCAAAGGCACGCTCGCCCCTACCCGACTCTTCGATCACGATCGGGATCATGGCAACCATGGCGACAAATTTGGCTGATCCTAACCAGGCTGCATACCGCCCGACCGAACCCCAAGCCCTTGAACCGGAAAGGATCCGACGCCGTCCGCTGCCGCTGGGTACCGCAGCGCTAAGGTCGCTGCATTCGGAAGTCCTATCCTCGTGAGCGCCGCTCTCACAGTTGCTGACAGCAAGCGCGCCTTCCACGGCGCCTTCTCCCATGTGATCAGTCCGCTTTACCGCCGGATGATCGATGAGTTGCTGGTCGAACTGCATTTACTCAGCCATCAGCGCGGTTTCCAGGGCGACGCGCTGTTCGCCACCGGCTTGGTCCAGGTGTTCGACAGCTTCTCCCGCAATTACCGACCCGTTGACCAGCGCCAGCCCCTGTTTGAGGCCCTCTGTGCCTCCTCCGGGTTTGATGCTGCCGAAATCCGTCGCCTACACGACGAGGCCATGGCGGCCATGGGACACCACTCGGTGCCGGAAGTGAAGCAATGGATCGACAACGCGGGGGCTGGATCGCCCGAACCGGTGGCGACGGCCCTATCCAGCGTTCGCCGTCCCAATTTTCACTACTCACGGCTGATGGCGGTCGGACTGCTCAGCCTGCTGGGCCAGGCCCAGGGGGCCGACACCCTCGAACCCATGGCACTGCGCCAGGAGGCCCATGACATCGGAGCCTCCATGGGGCTGTTGCGCGAGCGCGTCGACAAAGACCTGAGCCTCTACGCCACCAACCTGGAAAAAATGACCCAGGCCGTGGAACTCATGGAGGAGACGCTGGCGACCGAACGCCGACGCAGCGAACGCCGGTTGCGCAAGGAGACAGAGTCAGTCCTCCCCGCAGCCGACTGACCGGTACGAAGACCGTTCGGGCCGTAAGCGGTTCGGTCTGGGTCCAGAGCTGGTCACTACCCCGGAGCACGGCGGGCATCTCCGGGGGCAGCAAACCCAGCTGATCCAGGGCCTGGGGCCTGGCCCGCAGCTGCAAGGATCGTTCCCGCGGAAAGGCCTGGGTTGGCATCAGCCGCACCTGGGCTGGCGCCGGCCCCAGGAAGAACAACACCTCCGCATCCTGTCCGCGGGGGGCCGCCATCCAGCGCCAGCCCCCCACCACTGCCCCATCACTGCGGCGCCAGGCCATGGCCAGGGGATTCACCGGAGGCGATTTGGGGCCTGGCTGGGCCTGGGGGGGGACCTGCTGGGCCCGGGTGCCTCCAGGGGCAACAGCAACTGGGGCAGGGGCCTGCGGGGCTGGTATCGGGGCTGAGGTCGTTGTCTTGGTGGATGGAATGGGGGTGGATGGCACCACGGCCGCGAGGGCAAAGGGAATCTCCTCGAATCCCTGCTCCCGGAGGGATTGGGCCAGGCGCTGAAGCACCGGCAGCCAGGTTTGGGGGGGCTGTCGCAGGCGCACCTGGAGTTCGAGGGAGGCCTGGAAGGGTCCCTGGGGCTGGGGACGCAACCGCAGGCGGAACGGGGCGAAGCGCAATCCCCGCAGCCGTTCTGAATCGAGGCCGTAGCGCAGGGCTAGCGGCTCACGGATCAGCTGCCTGGACAGCAATCCCTCCAGCAGATCCTGAAGAGACCCGCCCTGGATCTGCAGCAACTCGTCGGCGGGCAGGGGCAAAGCTGCAGCGTCTGGGGCGACGGGCGGGACCTCCGTATCCAGCTGGGCCAGCACGCCATCCACCGACGTGGCCTCACCCTGCCAACGCAACCCCCGGGCTTCGAGGCTGAGGGTGAGACAACCCTCCTGAAAGCGCTGCATCAGGGGGGCCAGGGGACCGACCATGGCGCCGAGGGCGCTTGGATTCCAAAAAACGGCCTGGTCGACGCTGAGCCGCTCCAGGCAACGGCTGTGCAGACCGCGACTGCGCCGTTGCTGGGGCCTGAGGGTATCGGCGAGGGACTGGCGCGAGAGTGGATCGGGGGCCACCAGCATCAGATCACCCAGGCGCAGGACTTGGGGAGGCAGGGGTTTGCTGAGCTGGGGCGGCCAGCCGCTGGCCTGGAGCACAAGGAACGGTGCCCCTTGCCCCTCTGGCCCCCAGATCTGCCACCAGGGGCGGGTCTGGCGCCTCCAGAGCGCATCGCCAACGCCCTCACCCAGCCGTTGCCTCCAGAGCTCCGGCAGCCGGCGACCGGGGGAGGCGGGAAAACTCTGTACAAGACTGGCGCTGGCCATCAGCTGCTCTAGCCCCTCGGCCCTGGGCCGAGGCCAGCGCCAGAGGGCCAGCCCAGGCACCGCAATCAACAGCACGATGAGGGAGCTGGTCCAGGGCAAGGGAGGCCTGGGGAAAGCCGCCAGGGCCGTGGTCCAGCCTGGATCCAGGGGTCTGTCAGGCCGCTGGAGCCGTTGGGCTAAGCGCAACAGAACGGGCGGCCAGCGCCAGGACACACGCCTCGTCACTCAGCCCCACTCTTGATGGCGTAGAACAAAAGATCGGTAGCGGAGCCCGAAGGAACCAGCACGTCCGACATTGGATCAGGACGATGATCTTGCCATGGCAACACGAAGAACCTGGAGGGCTCAGCGACGCTTGCGGACGGCCGTGTCGCGGCGGCGTCTGTCGCGCCAATCCACCGCCGAGAGATAGACGACACCCCCTGTAACAAACAGCAGCAGGGCCGAGGCCACCCCAGCCAGCAGGGTGGAGGAACTGGGGACGACGAACTCAGAAATTGATGCTGCCATCACCATTGCGTCCCCAAACCGTCATGGCGATCGAGAAAGTGAAGATGGCGGCGAGGGAGGCCCAACCGAGGGTGATCAGCATGAGGTTGCTGTGCTTTGGACCCCAGTGTACCTAGGTTGGGGTCCTTCGGCTTCCTGCGCTGTGCCATGAGCACTACCCCCACCCTGACCCCCGAACGCACCCAGGCGCGGGAGCAGCTGCGTGAGCCCTATCCCCACTTCCGGGTGATCGTGCTCAACGACGACGTCAATACCTTTCAGCACGTGGTGGACTGCCTGGTGCGCCATATTCCGGGCATGGTGCCGGATCGGGCCTGGGAACTGGCGCACCGCATCGACGGTCAGGGTTCAGCGGAGGTCTGGAGCGGTCCCCAGGAGCAGGCCGAGCATTACCACCAACTGCTTGGCGCCGAGGGGCTGACGATGGCCCCCCTGGAACGCAGCTGAGCCAGCACCATGGGCCGCGTGGTCATTACCCACAGCACCTATCTCGAAGGCCTGATTCCCCTGCTGAAGGCCCTGGCCCGGGAAGGGGGAATCGACACCGTGACCCCGGCGGTGATTTGTCGGGTGCGGGGCCGCAGTGAAAGCCTGCGGCTGAGGGTGTCGACCCCGATCACGGGCGGATTCAAGGTGGTGGCCCGGCGGGGATCCAGTGCCCAGGAGGTGTTCGTGATCACGGGCTGGGATCGCCAGAGGCTGCAGGAGCATCTGGACCATCTGGCCGGCTGATCAAGGTGGTGGGGGCCGCCCGTTCGTGGACGGCGGCGGCGCTGAAGCGGGCCCAGGCCGCGCCATCGCGGAACCATCCATCGCCGCCCATGGGCACCAATTCATCCGGCTCCAGTCGCCAACGCTGGCTCAGATAGGTGCGACAGGCCTCCAGATCCAAAGGGTGCTGGTCCCCATGAACGACCGCGAATCGCAGGGCACGGATGCGCACGATGCCCGCCTCGGACTCCTGAATCGCTTCCTCCAACAGAAAGGTGCGAAAGGGGCTGGCGGGGTCGGTTTCGAGGGGATATTTACGCAGGTAAAGCTCGCGAGCCCGGGGAAACACCGGGCCCGGGGCGCGGCTCAACAGCCGCTCAAAAGCCTGTTGAAAGCTGGGCTGGTCAGCGCTCACGGTCAACGGGTCATGGGGCGGATTCTGGGCAGAAGCAGGTCAGTCGCAATCAGCGAACGCTGGCTGGACACTTGGCTCGCAAACTGCGGGCCATGGCCGCATCTGGGGCCGGGCCGCCGCTTTGCCACGATCCGACACCGGAAGTTTCACTGAGGACAGCCCCCTTGGGGGAGAGGCTACGGGTACCGAGATCACGGCGCATCAGCGCCCCCGAGCGGCAATCGAAGGCCAGCTGGGAAAGCACTTCCAAGCGTGTGGTGGGGCCCGTGCCCATCGGTTGGCGATCGAGACGGCCCAACAGATAACTGATCTGCACCTTGCCGTCACCGATGGGCTGAATCCCGCTGTCGATACCACCGGGGGGCAGCAGCACGCATACCGAAACGGGCCGTTGCTGCACCCAGCCATTCCCATGACGCACCGTGGCGGCGGGCCCGGTCTGGGGACGACACTCGCTAGCCCAGTTCCAGGGGAGGGTCTGAGTTGATTCCTGGGCCCTGGCTGCCGGAACGCCAGCTAAGACAAGGGCGAACCCAATTCCACCACCAACCCTGCTGATCAAAGTCCGGAATCCAGGAAGGGTCCGGAGCCGACGGGGGGCTCGCATCAGGGGGGCGGGAAGGGGCTTGAAAAGGGTGGACCGCGGTGCCGTCTTGCCCCAGTGTTCGACCTGGAGTTACCAGTAGGGGGGTCAAGGGCGGGGCGTCGTTTCCAGCTCAAGGCCGGCTTACGTTGCCGTCGCTGCAGACCCCCCGTGTCGAAAGGGAGTCAGATCAGAAACTGTGAAAGGCAGTCACCAACACAGCAGTCCGAAATCACTGTAAGCGAAGTTTCCCCCCCTCGGGCAAGGGCCAGATCGCCCGCACCTGCTGGAGTTTTTCCAAGGCCTCCCGCCGCAACGCTTCGGCGCCGTTGGACTGCAGCAGCAGGGTGAGGTGGCCCAACTTGCGCCCGGGACTGGTCTGGCTTTTGCCGTACCAATGCAGGTGGGCACCGGGCAGGGCCGCGAGGGCCTGGCAATCGGCCTCGTCGCTGCCTTCCGATCTCTCCCTGCCCAACAGGTTGACCATCAAGGCCCCAGGCACCAGGGGCTCGGGGGAGCCCATGGGTAAGAGGGCCGCCAGCCGCAGCTGCTGGCCAAACTGGCTGCAGGCACAGGCCTCAATCGTGTAGTGGCCGGAATTGTGGGTGCGGGGGGCGAGCTCGTTGATTTGCAGCCCCGCGGGGCCATAGAAAAATTCGATCGCCAGCAGACCGACGTAGTCGAGGGCCGTGAGCAGGGAGGCGGCGATATTGCGGGCGAAGGCCCCGACGGCGTGGCTGACGGGGGCGGGGAAGAGCACCCAATCGCACACCTGCTGCTGCTGATGGGTCTGGACCAGGGGGTAACAGACCACATTGCCCCCCTGGTCGCGGGCCGCAACCAGGGCGAGCTCCATGTCAAAGGCCACCAATTCTTCCAATAACCAGCCCGCCGGATCCACGGTCGCCAGCAGCGCTTCTAGGGCCTGCTGGTCGGGAATCGGCAGCGTGCCCTTGCCGTCGTAGCCGCCCCGGCTGGATTTGGCCATGAGGGGGAATTGAAAACCCTGGGGCAGTTCGGGGCGCCGCGGCGCATCAGCCCCCAAAGCCCCAGGTGGGATGAAACCAGCGGCCTGGGGCGATTCCTGGGCCTCCTGGGGCGCTGGGGGAGGCGCGAGCACCTGTTCCAGGGGACACCAGCGCGGGGTCGGCATGGAAAGCTTCTGCAGCAATTCGCGCTGGGCCCGTTTGCACATCAGCGCAGCCAGGGCATCAAGATTGGGAAGGAAGCGAACGCCGGCCTGGCGCAGTTCCTGCAGGGCCCCAAGCGGCACCCATTCATTCTCGAAGGTGATGACCTGGCAGCGGCGGGCCAATTCGGCTGTGGCTTCGACGTCGTCGAGATCCCCCAGGACGACGCTGCTGGCTAGGGGGACGGCCGGATCGCTGGCACTGGCGGCCTGCAGATGCAACTGGAGCCCCAGTCCCGGGGCCTCCTGCGCGAGCATCAAAGCCAGCTGGCCGCCCCCCACGACACCGATGGAGGTCACCGCTGGCGGAGGCAGGGAGAATGGGTCTGGTCGGTCCTGCACCATGGCCTGGCGGCAATCCCACCATGATGTCGCCCAGCCGGCAACCCCTTGCCTTGATGGCCCCCCTAGGCCACGGGCCGATCGCCACTGACGACGGAACGCAGCAGGCTGAGCAGCAGCACCAGCACGAACAGGGCCAATCCGACCGTGCAGGCGTAGCTGATGTCCAGCTCGCTGAAGGCCAGGTCGTAGACGTAATAAACCACGGTGCGGGTGGCATCGGCGGGTCCGCCCTGGGTCATCAAAAAGACCTCCTCGAACACCTTGGTGGCGCCGATGGCGGCGATCACCGCCACCAGGGCCACGTAGGGTCGCATCAGGGGCAAGGTGATGTCGAGATGGCGCCGCCAGCCGTGGCTGCCATCGAGGGATGCAGCCTCGTAGAGCTCGGCCGGGATGCCCTGCAGGCCGGCCAGAAAAATCACCATGTAATAACCGAGGCCCTTCCAGAGGGTCACCAGCATCACGGCGGGCAGGGCCAGGGCCGGCAGGGTCAAAAAGCCGATCGGGGTGAAGATTGGGCCCAGCAAGGCCCCCAACCAGCCATTGATGAGGCCGTTTTCGGCATAGAGCCAGCGAAAGGCGATCGCCGCCACCACCAGCGACACCAACACCGGCGTATAAAAGGCGCCGCGAAACAGGGCCATGCCGGGCAGGGGTCGGTTGACGAGCACCGCCAGGGCCAAGGAACCCAGCACGATGGGGGGCACGATGCCTATCAGATATAAAAAGGTAGTAACCATGACGCGCCGCAGCATCGGATCGGCGGCCAAGCGCCGCAGGTTCGCCGCACCGACGAACTGCAACGGCTCGCCGAGATCGAGGCCGGTGCGGCTGAAGGCCATCACCAAAGCCAGCAGGGCCGGAATCAGCACCGAGATCGCCAAAAGGATCAGCGCCGGGGTCAGGAAGGCCCAGGCGGTGAGGCTGCTGGTAGCGGGGCTGGAGGGGGAGTTGGGCGAGGATTCGGGCATCGAGCCATTGTCGGGGGTGGGGTTGGGTGTGGGTCGCTGCGGCTGGGGGAGGCGAGTTTGTCGATGCAAGGGCGCACGACGGAGAGGCCCAGGCCCAGGCCGATCTCGCGGCGAGTCATGCCTTCATCGATCCCGGAGTGCCAGAAATTGTTCGCAGAACGTACCGCGTTGTTTCCAGGCTCGTCGGATCCGAGCACGTTCACATCCTGACGATGAAAAAATTGCCTAACTTAACGTTCCAATAGAGCTTCGCTATCGCTCAGCCCGCTGCACTTTGCATTAGGTTGATCCTCCGGGTAGAGGAGAATGATGAAAATTGGTTTGATTGGATACGGTCACCTCGGTGCGGCTCTTCTGACGCAACTGGTTAAAGTTGGATTTGGAAAAGACAATTTAAGGATTACTATCTCTGGCTCTAGCCGTAGTCTCGCAAAGGTAGAAAGCGATGGAGTTTCAGACATAGTTTTATCAAATCGAGAACTTACCATGTGGGCCGACATTGTTATTATTACACTACGACCAACTGAAGCTTTAGCTCTCCAAGGTCTCTTTCTTGAATATCCTGGAATTGTCATATCTACAATGGCTGGATTGAAGACAACTAGTTTAGAAATAATATTGGCTCATGACGTCTATCGAGCAATGCCGAGTAGTCCGATAACAATCGAAAATGGAAACGCTATCTGTGGAATATTTCCATGGAATAAGAACGTGGCAGATCTTTTTAGAACAATGGGATTCAAGAGTTATATCCTCAATATCGAAGAGCAACTACATGTATTTACTTCACTAGTCTGCTTACCCGCCGCTTTTCTATTGCTTTCCTTGAAGAACAGAGCCTATGACATCCCTAAGAATAACTATGGTTTCCAGGAATTTTTTTCTGTGTTCAACTGGGCTCTCGAAAATACCCCTACCAATCTGTCAATGGAAGAATCTGAGCAATACATCAGCAGAATGGCAACGAAAGGTGGAATTACAGAAACCATTGTCCGCGCGCTGAGGGCTGGGAATAACCTACCTGAGTCAATAAATCTGGGAATCAAAAGAAGCAAGGAAATATCAGAATCATTAACCCAATAATGTTTTCAACCTAAATGAGATTGAGGCGGTGCGCCGGGTGCTGCAAGGTGAAACCGCGGAGAGCACTCCTGCCGCATGAGGGAGGTGATCACGGCAGCGGCGACAACCCCAGGACCTACCCCATGTTGCCACGCTACAAGAGTTTCGGGATTCGCCGCTGCGTCCATGGCGATGAACTGATTTTTACGACCTGCAGCCGGAACATGCGTGCCTAATTACTTTGACCCTGTGGATGTTGATGGATTCAGAGATTCGGATCTTCAGAGGTCGTTGGTATCATCAAGCTCAGGAAGGTTTGCAATCGGACGCGGTTGGTATCTGAGGGATTGAGCTGGACTCGGGCGGAAAGCAGAGTTGATCGACGCAGGAGATCAAGTGCCGCGTTTTGGCGTTCAGCAGCCTCAGCCTGGCGGTTTCTTGCCTCAGCTGCTCGGTTTCTTTCTCGATCTGCTCGCTGTCGTTCTTCACCCTCAAGATTTCGCTCTCGATCTGCTCGCTGTCGTTCTTCACCCGAGAGATTTCTTTCTCGATCTGCTCGCTGTCGTTCCTTACCCGCAAGATTTCGCTCTCAATCTGCTTCGTTCTCTCTTTGCTCCGCTCGATCGCGATCAGATTGTCGTTCATCCGCTGCTCGTGCTGCATCTTCCGCTGCTCGTAGCCGGGATCCCGTCGCCAGTTGAGCATCGACAGAAACTGTCGCCAGCGAGGCAGCGATGAGGGGGATGCCCCACTGCTGGGGGATGGGGAGGTTGCGCCCGGCGATGGTGAGGTGGTCATAGGAGGAGAAGAGTGCGATCAGTCCGAGGGCGAGGCCGCCGATGGCCTGGGTGAGACCGAGGCGATCGAGGGCGGGCCAGGAAGGAAGGGTTGGTAGCAATTCTGGCGGAACCGGCGGCTCCTCGCTGCCGGATGGCGGCCCGGCGGCGCTGGGGGGAGGGAACACAGGGCTGGGGCGGAGGCGGGAGGCGAGGAGGCCTCCATTCATCGATGCCACTGCTGTCACAACACTGTTGGGAAGGACTTAGGCGAACGGCTCACTCCTGTCTGCCAGTGACTCAAGCCTGGAGCGGGCGTTCTTCTGCGTCAGCAAATAAACGCTTGACGTAGGCGGTAATGACACAAGTGCACGGCGCAATTTGCCAACCGTGAGAGGGTTAGGGAATTTCAGGCTTTTGAGGAGCAGGCCAAGAAGCGCCTACTTATCCTTAGAGCTGCCTTTTCCCGCCAGGGCTTGATGCTGTTACCCACCAATCGCTTTGTAGCCCAAGGCGGAGACCGCAAGGGGCACATCGGCATCCGCATCAATCAGCATTGGCGCAGCTGCTTTGAGTGGCCCGAAAAAGGCCAGGTCTATCCCATTCATCCCGGCAAGATTTTAGCGGATGAATTGCAGGATCTGAATATGTCGGCTGCCGAACCAGCCCGGCAGCTGCATGTGCCATCCAATCTTATGGGAGGTCGCCATGCCGTCGAGCCAGGTCATCTGGGAGCATGCCCCATCTGGGAGCATGCCACTAATTGTTGCGACACTGTTCAAAAGGAACTCGAATCAAATACAGCGCATCTCTGGCTTGTATCTCCATTCCCCCACGATTCCACGTACCCCATCTGGTGACAAACTTTTTATTATTTTTGCGTTCAATCGCAATCGTGAAATTGTTGCGCAGCTCGTTATAGCAGCCCTCCAGATCAGTGAGAGTCAAATCGAGTACGGGAAGATTAAACGAATCAGTTGACTTGTTAACAATAAATAAACCTTCGGGTCCCCGTTGCATCATGACAACAGTGCTGCTGTTGGGGAATCTCAAAATCGTCTCCTTGACATTCTTCCCCTCGCGCCCTCGCTGCACCATGACCTCTCTGAACTTGACTCCGTACTTGATATAAGGCGCCATAAGGTTATGTTCGTTGAAGACTAGTGGTGTTCCACTTTCCCTAGCAAGAACGTAGGAAGTAGCAAGATAACTGTCGGTGATGTCAGTGTATGGATTGATTGCACTATCATTTAGTGCTTTAATTGTATCATGATTAGCTCCAAATGTCACACTCCGTGAGTCATTGACAGCATTGGCTGGCAAGGAGCGTAGATCCCCACCAAACGTAAAAATATTCTTCATAGAATTATAAAGTCTGAAGTCGGTTACTGCAGCAATCCAATTGTAGTCTTCAGCTTTTGTGTCTTGATCTTCGATCACCTCAAGATAGTTCCAAGCCTGCTTGTTGCTTTCACGATCAATGAATTCAATATATTCTTTGACAATATCTTTAGGCATGTGCTTAGCGGCATCGAAGCGAAAACCATCTACTCCCAAGCCAAGCAATTTTTTCAAATGTGATTTTTGTAGACGTTTTACATTATCTGTGAACTTCAGATCAGGCAAACCACCGAGCCAACAATTAATCTCTGAATTCTGATTGCCATCTTGATAGCCATTGTTATCCGCTACTTCACAGGGTCTTTGTCCTGGATTCTGTGCTGTGGTTTTAAAATCGTTTTTGCTTAGCCCAGGGAACGTGTTTAGATTCTCTAAACCATCTGCTCCATCAAGGTTGGCCATGTGATTAAAGACCACATCCGCGATTACCTTCATGTTGCAGGAGTGGGCCTTTTTTGTGAGAGCTAGCAGGTCATTTTCGTTTCCCAAACCCTCAATGATTCTGTAATCGACGGGTTGATAGCGTTTCCACCACTGATCGCCAGGGTTTGACTTCTGGGTGGGAGATATCTGCACATGGGTGTATCCCTGCTGCCTTAAATCACAAACAAATCCTTTGATATCAGTATATTTTTGATTAAACGCATGAAAGATGGCTATGGGCTGCTCACTAGACCAAGCTCTCTCTGTCCCGATCGTGAAGAAGAGGCTTTGAATCGAAATAAGGGGGACAAGCCAAAAGCTTTTTAAGTAGCTGCGTCGAATTGTCATCAGCGAACAAGTGGTTGATTTAATAACATAAGTAGAGCCACCAAACCTGTCACACCGAGATACGGTTTGTAACATTCAACAGACACGATCTGCCAAGCTAAAAACTGGCAGTAGTTTGGGGCACAAACTGGTGGCTTGCCTGATTGCCTTGACACTGTGGGTGTTAATGAATTCAGAGATACGGATCTGCAGAGTTTGCTTGTGTCATCAAGTTCAGGAAGGTTTGTAATCGGGCGCGGTTGATATCGCTGGGATTGAGGAGGACTCGAGCCGAAAGCAGAGCGCATCGATCTTGGCGAGCAGTTGCCTGCCCTTGGCGTTCTGCAGCCTCAGCTGCACGTTCTCTTGCCTCAGCTGCTCGGTTTCTTTCTCGATCTGCTTCGTTCTCTCGTCGATTCGCTTCATCTTCAGCTCGCTTTGCTGCATCAGCTGCTCGCTGAGCATCTTGCGCTGCTCGTAACCGGGATCGCGACGCCAGTTGAGCGTCGCGCCCAAGTGGCGCGCTGTATTGAACAAATCAGACAAAAGCTGTCGCTACCGAGGCAGCGATGAGGGGGATGATGCCCTACTGCTGGGGGATGGGGAAGACGCGCCCGGCGAAGGTGAGGTGGTCATAGGAGGAAAAGAGAGCGATCAGGCCCAGGGCAAGGCCGCCGAAGGCTTGGGAGAGACCGAGGCGATCGAGACCGGGCCAGGGGCGGGAAGTTACAAGGAATTCTGGCGGAGATGGGGGTTCTTCGCTGGCGGCTGGCGGCCCGGCGGCGCGGGGGGTGGGGGTCACGGGGCATGGGCACGCCGCGCCGGCAGCTTTTCAGAGCCCTCATCGCGCTTTCTCCTGACCATGAAGCAAAACGGCTGCAAGGCTCCCAGCCGCCAGGGTGGTGGAACTGCTGAGATGGCGCTCTGATCCGCCACCCCATGCCCCCCACCCCACCCCCCGATCGCGCCGCCAGCGGCAGTGCCGCCAGCGCCACCACCAGCACCAATCCTGCCCAGGTGCTGCAGGAGGTGTTTGGCTATGGCGCCTTCCGCGGCCCCCAGCAGGAGATCGTCGAGCACGTGGTGGGCGGCGGCTCGGCCCTGGTGTTGATGCCCACGGGCGGTGGCAAATCGCTCTGTTATCAGATTCCGGCCCTTTGCCGCAGCGGCGTGGGGGTGGTGGTGTCGCCCCTGATCGCCCTGATGCAGGACCAGGTGGAAGGGCTGCGCCAGGCGGGCGTGCGGGCCGCCGCCCTCAATTCCTCGCTGGAGGCCTCGCAGGCGTCTGCCGTCTGGCGGGCCCTTGAGCAGGGCGAACTGGATTTGCTTTACGTCTCGCCAGAGCGGCTGCTGAGCCCGGGCTTTCTGGATCGGCTGGAGAAGCTGCCCCTGGCCCTGTTCGCCATCGACGAGGCCCATTGTGTATCTCAGTGGGGCCATGATTTCCGGCCCGAATATCTACAGCTGGCGGTGCTGGCCGAGCGCTTCGCATCCATCCCCCGCCTGGCCCTTACCGCCACCGCCGACCCCCGCACCCGCGAGGAAATCCGCGAGCGCCTAAGGCTTCAAGACGGCCGGGTGTTCCTGGCCAGCTTCGATCGGCCCAACATCCGCTATCTGCTGCGCGACAAAGACGAGGCCCGCAGCCAGCTGCTGGCCTTTTTGGCGGAGCGGCGCGGCGAAGCCGGCATCGTCTATGCCCGCTCCCGCAGCCGGGTGGATCGCTTCGCCGCCGACCTATGCGCCGCTGGCTTCGATGCGGTGGCGTATCACGCCGGCCTCAGCCCCCAACAGCGCACGGACGCCCTCAACCGTTTTCGCCGTGAGAGTGGCGTGATCGTGGTGGCGACGATCGCCTTTGGCATGGGCATCGACAAGCCCGACGTGCGCTTTGTCGCCCACATCGACCTGCCCAAGAGCCTGGAGGCCTACTACCAGGAAACCGGCCGCGCCGGTCGGGATGGCCTGCCGGCCGTCGCCTGGATGGTGCACGGGGCCGGCGATGTGCCCCAGCTGCGCCGCTTCATCGACGACTCCGACGCCCCTGAAGCCCAGAAGCGCATTGAACACGGCAAGCTCGACGCCCTGATCAGTTTCAGTGAGGCATCCGGCTGCCGCCGCCAGGTGTTGCTGCGGCATTTCGGCGAAACCCTGGCGCAGCCCTGCGGCAACTGCGACCTCTGCCTCGAACCCGAACGCTCTACCGATGTCACCGAAGTGGCCCGCAAGGCCCTCTCCGCCGTCTACCGCACCGGCCAGCGCTTCGGCGCCGCCCACGTCGTCGACGTGCTGCTGGGCGGCGATACGGCCCGCATCCGCGAGCTGGGTCACCAGCAGCTCAGTGTTTATGGCATCGGCAAGGAGCTGGACCGGGGTCAGTGGCGCTCGCTGTTTCGCCAACTCACATCCCAGGGCTACCTGGTGAGCGACGAGGAAAGCCACGGCGGCCTGCGCCTGGGCGAATCGGATCGGGTCAAGCCGCTGCTGCGGGGGGAGGCCAGCCTGGCGTTGCGGTTGGCGCCGCCGGCCAAGGAACGGCGGCGGGGCGGGGCCGCTGGCGGTAGTGGACCGGGTAGTGGCGGGGCCACCGGCCCAGGGGCCCTACCCGAAAGTGTGGACGCCTCGTTGCTGGCGGCGCTCAAGGCCTGGCGGCTGCAGCAGGCCCGCGACCAGGCCGTGCCGCCCTATGTCGTGTTCCACGACCGCACCTTGTTGGAAATCGCCGCCCGGCTGCCCGCAGACATGGACGCCCTGAGCCAGGTAAGTGGCGTGGGGGCCGCCAAGCTGGAGCGCTATGGCCAGGCGGTGTTGCAGGTGCTGCAAGGAGCCGCTGGGGCAGGGCCGGCCTCCACTTGATTCAGGCAAGGCGTCAGAAGAGGACTCAGGAGATGAGTCAGAAGAAAAAAGAAAATTTTTAGGCAAGCAAATTTTGCGACAATTCAGCCGATCCCCGGCTATTATTGCTTCGAAAAGTATTCACCAATGCCGTGAAAATGCCTCAAAATTGCAGCCGGGAGCTGGCGAGAATCTCTGTACTCAGCGCCCTGTTCAGCCTCCCGGCGATGCCGGCGGCGGCCCTAACCCTACAACAATCGTTTAGCAATTCTTACTCCCAATCCAACTTCGGCCTCGGCACAGTGGAGGTCTATCCGCCCCTGACCTCCTTCAGCGTGCAGCCCTTCGACGCCTCACTTGGCACGCTCAATACCGCCACCATTGAATGGAATACCGGGGCCATTGGCACGGTGGTGGTCGTGACAGGCACCGGTGGAGGGTCGCTGGGATTTGAGTTTGGTGGTGGGGTGAATCTCAATGCCTTTGCCTATGGCGGCTACGGAGGCGGCGGCGGCGATGGCGCCGGACCAGGCCAGACCATCGGCGTCAACCTGTTACCCAAAGGAACTACAAATACCTTCTCGGCCGCAAATGCCGGTGTGACCTTCGATGCCGGTCTCTGGGCCGCCATCCTGGGAAGCGCCCCGTACACCCTCAGTTACACCGGCAGCTACCCCGGCGGCACCCCCTATCGGATCACGTCGATCAACATCGCCAGCGGCAACGCCGTCATGACCACCACCGCCACGGTCTTTTACAACTACACCCCCCTCAATCCCATCGCCTCGGTTCCCGGCCCCCTGCCCCTGCTTGGCGCCGGCGCCGCCTGGAGCTGGAGTCGCCGGTTGCGTCGCCGCTGCGCCCAGCGCCAGGGCTGAGCTCGGGGCCCGGCTGAGGCTGGGACGCCCTGGGGTCGCCCTAGCCTCAGCACCGCCCCAGGTTCAACGATGACTGCCGCCCCCGCCGCGTTCCGCACCATCCCCGTGGCGCTGAGCGCCAACCCCTACCCGGTGCTGATTGCGGCCGGCGGCCTGGCCGAACTCGGAGAGGCGATCCGCGGCCAGGGGATGGCAATCGGCACCCGGGTGCTGGTGGTGACCAACCCCGTGGTCGATCTCCATTACGGAGCCCCCTGCCGCGCCAGCCTTACGGCCGCCGGCTTCGCGGTGTCTTCGCTGGTGATTGAAGCGGGCGAAGATCAAAAAAACCCCGCCACCGTGGCCCTGATCCATGACGCCGCCTTTGCGGCCAAGTTGGAGCGCGGTTCGTTGATCGTGGCCCTGGGCGGCGGCGTGGTGGGCGATATGGCGGGTTTCGCCGCCGCCACCTGGCTGCGGGGCATCGCCGTGGTGCAGGTGCCCACCACCTTGCTGGCCATGGTGGATGCGGCGATCGGGGGCAAGACCGGCGTCAACCATCCCGGCGGCAAGAACCTGATCGGCGCCTTTCACCAACCCCGGCTGGTGCTGATCGACCCCACCGTGCTGGCGACGCTGCCGGCCCAGGAGTTTCGCGCCGGCATGGCCGAGGTGATCAAATACGGCGTCATCGGCGATGGCGAACTGTTCGCCGCCCTCGAAGCTGCCGCCCTCAAGGACACCACCGGCGAGGGTGGCCTGGCCAGCCGGGAGGCGGTGGGGGAAACCCTGCTGCAGACCCTGCTGGAGCGCTCCGCCGCCGCCAAAGCCAAGGTGGTGGCCGCCGACGAACGGGAGGGGGGCCTGCGGGCGATCCTCAACTACGGCCATACCCTCGGCCACACCATTGAAACCCTCAGCGGCTACGGCACCTACCTCCACGGCGAGGCTGTGGGGCTTGGCATGCTGGCCGCCGGTGCCCTCAGCCGTCACCTGGGGCTCTGGAGCGCCCAGGAGGAGAGCCGCCAGCGGGCCCTGATCGCCGCCGCCGGCCTGCCGCTGAACTGGCCGCCCCTGGATCCAGAAGCCGTGCTGGCGTGCCTTCAGGGCGACAAGAAGGTGCGCCAGGGCAAGGTGCGTTTCGTGCTGCCCACCGCCATCGGCCGGGTGGAAATTCGCGATGACATCGATCCCGCCCTGATCCGCCAGGTGTTGGCGGAATTAACGGCTCAGGGCGCCGACGCTTAAGGCCGGCGGCGGCCGGCTCGCCTCAGGCACCCAAGCTGGCCGCTTCGCCCTTCGCCCCGAAATGGGCCACAAAAGTCCCCAGGGCCATGGGCCCACAGCGGCGCTGCCAGCCGATCGGCTCGCCATAACAGCGCCAGCACTGCAACCGCAGGCCCGCGCCGCCGCTGGGGGCCAACCCCAATCGATAGCGATAGGCGACCTTTGCGTCCCATTTCTCCACCCCGAGGGGCCCCAGAGAGGCCGGAGCGGTGCGCAGGCAGGCAGCGGCAAACTGGGCCGGCTCCCCAGCGCTGGCCAGGGCCGTCCCAAACCAACGGGCCGCCCGCACCGGATCGCCAGCATCGGCCAGCAGGACGGCCCCCAGGGGCGCCCCCAAGGGCCCACGGGCAAAGCCACGGAACTCGATGATGGCGGGCGCCGCTGGCCGGGCCTCGGGGGCCTGGAACACAGGACCCAGGGACCTGGGTGCCGTGGGCACAAGACCCACAGATACAGGTGCCATGGGCACTGTTGCCACGGGCACAGGGGCCAGGGGCACAGCTGGGAGGGGCAGGGGCAGGGTCATGGAGAAGACAAGAACTGCTTCTTCAGTGCCACCGCCGTGCCCAGCGGCTGTTGCAAGGGTGTTCAGGCCCCAGCGATCCCCGTTCTGCCCGCCGCCGGCCGCAGCAAACGGTTCAGCCCACCGGCTCCCTTAAAAAACGCGGGGTCTGGGCGCAGGCGGCGGTCCCGCGCCCCAGCGCGATCCAGCGAAACTCCCCCAGCCCCGCCGGATCCACCAAGCGCAGCAGGGCTTCACGGCGGGCCAAGCGATCGGCCAGGTCGCCGCGGCCCGGTTGCTGGAGGTCGTAGAGGGCCGCCGCCAGCCCCAGGGCCAACAGGGCCTGACCCTGGCGGCATTGGCCCAGCCCCTGCCAGCCCGCCGCAGCGGCGGCCTGCTGCAGGCTTTCGAGGCAGAGGTGGGCCGTGAGATCCCAATGGCCCGGCTGGCGCAGGGGATCCGGGCTGGCCTGCTGGCCCCGATAAGCCATCAACGTCCCGTACGACCGCTGGGGGCTGTAATAACGGCCCGCTTCCAGGGCGTAGTCCACCACCAGCAACACTCCCTCGGCCAGGCCGGCGACGGCGGCCCCCAGCCAGGGCCCAAGACCCGGATGCAGCTCACTGCACCATCCCGGCGGGCGACCGGCGGCGTTCCCTTCACCCGTCAGACCCAGGCCTGCCAATTGGGCCAGGGTCCCCTCCGATACGGGTTCTCCCGCCTCCAGCCCCAGGCCACCCGCCGCCTCCAGGGCCACCATCTGCTGGCGCCAGAGGGCCCCATCCCAGACCACCCGCTCCACCGCCAGGGCATCGAGCACCTCATGGGCGAGCATCACGCCCCGCAGCGGCCGCGCCGCCAGCTCCTGCCAGTCACACCAACGCACCGGCAGGGGCGCCCCGGCCAGCCGGTGCTGCTGGCGTGCGGCCATGCCGCCATTGGGTTCCACCAGCACCAGTTCTAGCCGGGAAGCCAGCCCAGGCCAGCCGATCGCCAGGGCATCCGCAAGCTGGCGGGCCAGATCGCCCTCGCCCGGACCGGTCTCGACCAGGGCGAGGGGACCGGGCCCCAACGCCTGCAACCATTCGGCCAGCTGGGGGGCCAGCAGCTCCCCAAAGGCGGGGCCCAGGGAGGGGGAGGTGGCGAAATCCCCCCGGGGTCCCACCCGCAGGCGGCCGCTGCCATAGGCGCCGTGGTCTGGATCATGGAGCGCCCATTCCATGAAGGTTCGAAACGGCACCGCCCCCCCAGCCGCCTGCAACCGCTGGACCAACCAGCCAGGCGCCCCGGTGGGTTCGGGAGCCTGGCGGCCCTCAGGAGACGGCGAAGGAGGCGGGAAAGAACCCATCAGCGCACGGTCGGTGCCAAGAGTAAGGAGAATGCTGCCCGACGCTGCATTCACGCCATGGCCAACACCCTGGGCCGCTTTCTGCCCCAGTGGCCCCTGCGCCTGGCGGCAACGCTGCTGTTGCTTCTGGGGCTGCTGCTGCCGGCTGGGGCAACGGCCTGGGCCTACGACAATCCCGACCTGCTGCCCGACCACGCCACCCCGGTGATCGATCTGGCCCGCATCCTGACGGACGGGCAACGCGGCAGCCTGGAAACCGACCTCGATCGCTTTGAGCAGAGCAGCGGCTGGAAATTGCGGGTGCTGACCCAGTACGACCGCACGCCAGGCCAGGCGGTCAAGGACTTCTGGAAGCTGGACGAGCGCAGCCTGCTGCTGGTGGCCGATGAACGGGGCGGCAACCTGCTCAATTTCAACGTCGGCGATGCCCTCTTCGCCCTGATGCCCCGCACCTTCTGGGTCGAGCTCCAGACCCGCTATGGCAACCAGTACTACGTGCGCGAGCATGGCCGCGATGGGGCCATCCTGGATGCGCTCCATTCGGTGCAGGGCTGTCTGGAGAAGGGGGGGTGCCAGGTGGTGCCGGGTCTTCCGACCGAACAGTGGGTGTTGACCCTGTGCACTTCGATTCTGGGGGGCCTGATTGTGGGCTTTGCCGCCTACCCCCGCCAGAACAGCGATCGGCGCATCGAATGGGGCTGGGTGCTGTTGCTTTCACCCCTCTGGGTGATTCTCTTTGGCATCTTTGGTGTGGCGCCGATCGTGACCCGCACCAACGACTGGCTGCCCCTGGCCCGTAATGCCCTCGGTTTTGGCGGGGCTGCGGTGGTGGCCTACCTGTTAGCCCAGCAAATTCTGATCCGGCCCCCGGCCCAGGACCGCCCCGGCAACTGACCAGAATCCTGAGGGGTTCAAGCCCCCGTCCAAAAACGGGCCATCAAAACCAAAACCCGCTCCCCTGGTCTGGAAGGGGGGCGGGTTTTGACTGTGGGCGTGAAGCTGACTGCCCTCAGGGGTTGACGCCCGTATCAGCTGCACTGATGCCATTGAGGCGGCAGCTGAGGGAATCATCCCGGCAGGTCTGGACGGAACGACGCACGGCGACCCGCTCCCAGGAACCCTGACCGCCACCGGCCCGAATTTGACTGAGGTTGTAGTCGTAGAACATTTTGAGGTCTTCGAAGCGCTTGACGGGCTGCCCGTAAAAGCTGGCTCCCTGGAGGGTGGGGAAAGAAGCCCACTCCGGCGAAAGCAGGGCGGCCAGCTCAGGGGTCATTTCACCGCGATCGGCCAGGGGCAGGGCGCCGCGGCGCTGGATCAGGAACAGGGCGGCTTGGTCCTGGGCCTGAGGATGGAATCCACGCAGTCCCAGGCTGCGGGAGGCCATGGCCCAGGTGAAGGGCATGAACTGATAGGCACCGGCTGCGGCGCTGGCATAGCGGCTGGAATACATCACCCGGTTGGGGTGGTACTCGAGGGACGGTGTAAGGGAACCACCGAACATGATGCGATATCCCACTTCATGGCCCTGGGCCCAGGTGCCTTCGGCGAAGCGAATGGTGTTGAGGAGGGCCCGCCGCTCAGCGGTGAGGGCGTAGCTGAGGGGAGCCTCCGGCAGGGGAGGCAGCAGGGCCACCTGGGAAAAGGGACGGGGGGCTGGGGTCAGATTCCATTGACTGGAGACTTCGCTAGCAAAGGCTGGCCCGGAAAACAACAGGCCAGCAGCAGATACAAGCAAGCAGGCCAGACGGGAGTGCTGGTTAATCGACAAAACAGGTTCAAGCAAGAGGACGTTCCGACGCCTAAAAACCGGTGAGGAGGCAGAGGGGGTCGGATTTCAAATCGAGCTCGGGGGGAGAAAGCACCAGAGAAGGAGGAGTGCTAAGGAGCTTTTCCCTTGCAAAGCAAGGCTCGAGAGGTCGTACAGCAATCAAACAAAGGATGCGCCAATTTGCCTAACAATCTCTGCGAAGGCCATCTTGATAGTGACGGTCGCACAAGTGTCCACCTGTATCAAGAATTACCTAGAAGCTTGTAATCACTGTGATCAAGCGGAATTTGCAAGCTTTGTTACACAGAGTTTTTAAACTTGGGACCCTCAATGATAGGAATCTCTGATCTCCCCTCCGCCAGGGCCACCAGAGCGGCCGCCGCCTTCGCGCCCCCATCCAGGGGCAGGGGGCCCTGCTGCGGTGGCAGCAAGGGTTGATCCAGCTCCCAGTCCCCGGCGTAGAAAGCCCTTTGGCTCAGGCAACGGTGGTGGGCATGGCGCCGCAGATCCCGCTCCAGCACCACCGCTTCGGCAAAACCACGGCGCTCGACCACGTGCAGGCCCACCCCCTGGCTGAGGGCCTCACAGAAGCTGCTGAAACCGGGCTTGGTGATCATTCGACCCACGAGGGGCATCACATCCAACGGGCGGCAATCGGCGGGCAGGACCCGGCCGTTGCTGACGGTTGCCAGGCCGGGATCGGGCCCGATGAACAGATGGCCGGGCCAATGGCTGAGGGCAGCCGGATCGATCGCCAGCCCCAGGCCGCCAAAACACAGCAGCACATTGCGCTGACGATCTGGCGCCAGGGCAAGCCGCTGCGCCAGAGGCCCCAGGCTCAGGCGCGGCCGCGAGCAGATCACCCCCAGCTGTATCTCGGGTAGGCCCCAGTCCATCGGCATCGCCAAGGGGCAGTGCAGCAACAAAGTGCCGCGGCCATAGAGCCCACGGCAGTGCTGGGCCCACGGGGTGAAGGCCAGGCCCATGGGCCCATAGATCGCCTCCCAGCCGAAACTGGCTAACCAGGCCAGGGGGGCGCCGAGCCGTTCGGCCAGCAGGGCCGCCGCCGGCGGTACATCCGCCATGATTAATACTGGTTCTGCCTGGGCCTGCAACCAGGCCAGCTCCTGGTCCAGCTGGGGGGGCAGGTCGTGCTCCAGCTGTTCCAACGCCTGCAACGTCGCCTCGGGATCGGCCCCGAGGGCATCGGCCTGGAGCACACCCACATCCCAGCGGCAAGGCCGCCGCTCGAAGCGCACCGGGCCCATGGCCAGGTGCAGGAAGGAGTCCGGCAGGGCCGTGGACAACACCAAGCGCCATTCGGGGCGCAGGGCCGCCAGTTCGGCCAACACGGCCACCGAACGGGAACCATGGCCAAAACCGTGGGCACTGATGCAGGCGTAAATCAGCATTGACGCAGCAGGGCAGCGGGATCGCGGTCGCCGCAGCCGCCGGGAGGCCCAGGGGAGACAACCAGGGGAAGGGGATCCGGATCCGGGGGCGCCGTCCAGAGCTTCTGCTCATAGTGCAGTTCACCTGTGCTGCCAAACCAACGGTGGGAGGCCTCCAACAAGCGGCCGGCGGCATCGAACTCCACCCAGCTGAAATGGTGCAGCGCTCGGCCGCGCTCGTCCACACCATGGCGCGGAACGCAAGCCGCATTGAGATAGGCCGTGCCCCGACCATCCAGACGAAAACTGCGTCGCTCGCCTCGCCCCCGGCGCAGGGCATGGTGCATGTGGCCGAACACCACCAGGGAAACCGGCCGTTGTTGCTGGATCTGGTGGATCGCCAGCGCCAGATCCAGGTCGCCCCAATCCCGGGCCGGTAATTTCCAATCCCGTCCGCAGAGATCAGCCGCCTCGCTGCCCAGGCCCGTGGGACCGGAATGGCCCAGCAGCACCAGCGGCAGGGCCGGATCAGCCCCCATGGCGGCCGAGCGAATCCGTTCGGCGGATTCATGCAGGCTGAAGGGCCCGAACACCGAGCGCACGGCCTGGGAAACCCTGAAACCACCGCCTGCGGTGCCCGGTCGGGCCCCAACCACCGCTAGACCCGGTGGCCGCAGTTCGCGCAAACGCCAACCGCAGTGGCGTTCTCCCAACATCTCCAGCTGCTGTTCGAGGCGGCGGCCGCTGGGGTCTTTGCCGCTGTCATGGTTGCCGAGCACGCAGGCCAGAGGAATCTCAACCTGTTGCAACATGGCGGCAATGCGCTGGCCCCCCTCACTGAGGTCACCCACCACCAGCAAGGCGTCAGGCTGCAAGTAGCGCAACAGCTCATGGTCCTGGTGATTCCACTGGTCGTGGATGTCCCCGGCAATCGCCAGCCTTAAAACCGTGCGGGGATCACTGGGCACGCCGATGGGGCAGAAGAACAACCAAATCCATGACTTCCTAGGGTGAATGCATCCTGCCTGAACCAGGGAGTCGGATGGTCTTTACCCAGACCGCAACCCCAGAATCTTCGACCGGACTGTTTTCGACAGGACTGTCTTCCACCTGTGGTGCCCCTGCGGCGGCCGATTTGCCCGCAGCGATCGCCGCGCTCAAGCAGCAGAAAAAAGCTGTGATTCTGGCCCATTATTACCAGGACAATGGGATTCAGGACATCGCCGACGTGATCGGCGATTCCCTGGAGCTGGCCCGCAGGGCCGCTACCACCGACGCCGAAGTGATCGTCTTCTGCGGGGTGCACTTCATGGCCGAGACCGCCAAGATCCTGAATCCCGGCAAAACCGTGCTGTTGCCGGATCTGGATGCGGGCTGCAGCCTGGCCGACAGCTGTCCCGCCGACGCTTTTGCCGCCTTTCGGGCGCTGCACCCAGACCATTACGTGATCAGCTACATCAACTGTTCGGCCGCCGTCAAAGCCCAGAGCGACCTGATCTGCACCAGCAGCAACGCCGTTCAGCTGGTCCAACAAATTCCGCCCGAGCAACCGATCCTGTTTGCTCCGGACGCCAACCTGGGCCGTTGGGTCGCCCGCCAAAGCGGTCGCCCGCTGACCCTCTGGCCAGGCAGCTGCATCGTGCACGAAAGCTTCAGCGAAGAGGCCCTGCTGCGGCTCAAGCAAGAGCATCCCGACGCCGAAGTGATCGCCCATCCCGAATGCCAACAGCACCTGCTGGATCTGGCGGATTTCATCGGCTCCACCAGCCGCCTTTTGAAACGGGCCGAAACCTGCGCGGCGCCAGCCTTCATCGTGCTGACCGAACCGGGCATCCTGCATCAGATGCGCCAGCGTGTTCCCCACAAACCCTTCTTTGAGGTGCCGGGGGCCGATGGTTGCAGCTGCAACGCCTGCCCCTACATGCGACTCAATTCGCTGGAAAAGCTCTGGAGCTGCCTGCAGCACGGCCAACCGGCCCTTGAGCTCGATGAGGACCTGCGCCGCCGCGCCTTGGTGCCGATCGAACGCATGCTGGCCCTGAGCGCCTAACCGGACCCAGCGTCAGGGGCCTGGAGATAGTTGAGCGCCGAGACCAGGGCCAACAGCAACGAGGGCCAGAACAGCCACCAGCCCAGGCGCCATAACTGGGGAGCCAGGGGCCAGGCGGCGGGCCAGACCATCAACAGCAGGCTGGCGAACTGGAGCACGGTCTTGGCCTTGCCAGTCAGCGAAGCAGGGCCGCCGCTTCCCTGGCCGGCACGCCAACCCGAAATCAGCAACTCCCTGGCCAGCAGCAGCCAGACGGCCGGCAGGGGCAGCCGGCCCTGGGCGGCCAGCCAGAGCAGGGGGGCGCTGATGAAAATTTTGTCGGTCAGGGGGTCGAGCCGGGCCCCCCACACAGACCCCCCGCCAGAGCGACGGGCCAGCATGCCATCGGCGGCATCGGTGAACCCGCCGAACAGCAACAGCAGCCAGGCCAAGGCGGCCTGGTCGGCCCCCAGGGCCAGCAACAGAGGCAGGCCCAGGCAGGCCCGCAGGATTGTCAGGAAGTCGGCGAGGCGGCGCAGGACAACCAAACCCAGATCAGCCTGACCATCCTGCCCCGCCACCCCACTGTCATCAACGGGAGGGAGCCATGGGCAGGGTCCCCTAAGAATGGACGGATGCCTCCCGAAATTGGCCGATGATCGCCCAGGCCCTCGTCAACGACGTCATGAGCACCCCGCTGCGGAGTGTGGGGGTCGACACGCCCCTGCAGGAGGCGGTCCAGCTGATGAGCGATCACCACATCAGTGGTCTGCCGGTGCTGGATGGGGACGGAAAGCTGGTGGGTGAATTGACCGAACAGCAGCTGATGGTGCGGGAGAGCGGCCTCGACACCGGTCCCTATGTGATGCTGCTCGATGCGGTCATCTACCTGCGCAATCCCCTCAACTGGGATCGTCAGGTGCATCAGGTGCTGGGCAGCCGGGTTGCCGATGTGATGGGCAACCACCCCCATACCATTGCCAGCGGCACCCCGCTGACGGCCGCAGCCAAACAACTGCACGACAACAGCACCCAGAGGCTATTTGTGCTGGATGACGCCTCCCAGGTGGTGGGTGTCCTGACCCGCGGCGATGTGGTGCGGGCCCTGGCCGGCCAGGGTTAAGGAGTTGGGCCACTGGCCCCGGCGCCGGCGGGCAGGGCCGGCAGGGGGGGAGGCGGCAGCGGCGGTAAAGGCAGCACCGGTAAGGGGGGCGGCCCCCGCCGCTCGAGCCTCGGGGCCGATTCTTCGGTTGACCGGCGCACCTCGGGGGCCGGGGACTCGGCCCGGGGCGGAGGGGCGGCCGGGGCCGGCGTCGGAGGGCTGGATCGGGGCGCCGAGGTCCCTGGGGCCGGCAACAGCGGGGCCGGCGGATCGCCCGACCCCGATCCGGATCGCTCCGAACTGGGACGGTCCTGGCCTGAACGGTCGCCGGGTTCGGGGGGAGCAGGGGAGGCTTCGGGCTTGGCAGTCTGCGGCTGGATGGGCGGATTGTCCCGGGGGGGCGGCTCGGCTGGAGCGGCCTGGGGGCCAGCTGGCTGCGGCAGCGTGCGAGGACCATTGGCGCCGGATTCGCCGGGGGGGAGGGAAGGAGCCTCGGGAGAGGCCTGCAACTCGCTGTGCTGACGCTGTTGGACCGGCTGGGGATCGGCGGTGATCACCGGCTCACGCATCGGCGCCCCCTGGAGCGGGGGCTTGACCTGGCGGCCCGATCGGGGAGCCCACACCATGCGGGCCAGGGGATCGACCACTTGATCCATCAGACGGTTCACCCCGGCCAGGCCGTGATCAAGGACGGCACCCCCCAACTGACTGACGCAGGTGCTGAAACTGCCGCAGCCCTGGCGGGGCAAATGGCGGGACATCACACCCAGCAACGAGCCCTGCAGGGGCAGGCTGCGTTGACTCAGGCGCAGCATGTAGGGAACATGCACAAAGCTTGTGGCGCCCCCACTGATCCAGTTGGCGTCTTCTTCGCTGAATCCCTTATATCCAGGGATGATAAAACGGCTCTTGGAGGCGTGATCCGGGAGATAGGCGGCCACCATGCCGTGGCGGCGGGCCAGATCCTTGGTCTGCTCAAGGGTGAGGCCATCACGACTCATCAAAGCTTCGAGCCTGCCATCGGGCAGCAGGCCGATTACAATGCGAATGCGGGGTAGAAAGTAGCGAATCTGTTGGCCCATGCTGATGCTGTAGGCGCCGCGATAACTTTCTGGTGCAGTCTGAATGTCGTTGTAAAGACTATGGAGACCGCCAATAAAAGTATCGAATTGCTTCTCACGCTCAGGCGTCAGTTCGCCAAAGCCAAATTCAACACTGCCATCATGGCGAATACCAATGAAGGCCCGCTGGCGGGAGGCGGTGCGATTATTGCCCCGCCAGACGCGATCCCCCAACTTGAGATCACCCAAGGGCACGGTGATTTCGCGGCCATCATCACCAACATGGCGCTCATACATGGGCCCCGAAAGGTAGGCCAGGGCCCCACGATCGGAGAACGCTTCAGTTTCCCGGTCCCAGCCCTCGAAAAGCTCGAAGCGCACCTGGCGGGGATCAATCGCCAGGCCGAAGGTCTCCGGATCGGTGCGATATAAAAAACCACGACTTTCGGTGACGGCACCAGCGGCCTGATCGGACCGGCGCTTCGAAGACGGCTGGGGCAACCAGGGGGCCACGGTGATGGCCCCCGCCACGACGGCCAGGCCGATCAGCCAGGGACGCCAACGGGGTCCCCGGCTGATCGGCCTGGCGGGACGCTTGCGCTTGGACTCAAGCCGTTCTCCAGTCCCATTGGCAGGGGCTGACGAAGCATTCTTGCGAAACCGAGAAAGGGGTGATGGAGTCGCAGGGCGAGCCGTGGTGGACGGGCGGTTCTTCAACACGCGGACCGCGCTCGCAATTCCATGGGGGCAAGCTTCACCTCTGCACCCTAAAAACGTCAAGGCCGATGCCTGCGCCAGGGCCAGCGCCCGAGCCGTCTCAGCGCGATCCCATCGCCTCCTTGTAGGCGGGCCGCTGGTTGGTGGCCTCAATGCTGGCCTGGACGGCGGCATAGGGACTGAGGTCGACGCCGCTACAGAACATCGGTAAGTAGGCGAGATAGGACTGGACGGCACAATCAGCCGCCCCCCAGGGCACCGGGCCGCCGGTCCCCGAAAGCAGGCTGGTGTTATGGCTGAGGCGGTCGTTCAGTACCGCCAGCTGGCGGGCCAGGTCGTCAGGACGGTCGGCGGCCTGGAACATGGCCGGGCCCAGGGTGGCATTGGCATACACAACCCACTGCTGGGAGAGGGACCGCAGGGCGGCGGCTCGGCCGGCATCGCCAGCAAATTCAGCCCCGTAGTTTTCGGCCAAATGCAACAGAATCGCCCCACTTTCGGCCAGTTTCAGGGGGCCGCCCTCGGGTGCCTGGAAGGCATCATCGACAAGGGCCGGCACCCTGCCAAAGGGGTTGATCGCCAGAAACGCTTCCTGACGATGCTCACCCGCCTGCATATCCAGGGTCTGGAAATGGCAGGGGATGCCCTTCTCCTTGAGATACCAGAGGACCATGGAGGCACGGCTGCGGGCACCGCCGTAAAGAGTCAAGGCCATGGCCAACCAAAGAGATTCAGACGCCATTATCGGCGCCCACAATGGGCTGACCAAGGGGGCCCCTGATGGAACCGCGCCAGCCTGCCGCCGCCCCCCCTTATCTGTCGGCGGCCTGCCTGCATCGGCTGGCCCCCCACCTGGTGCCGATGGTGCGGCGGGGCATCGTCGGCCAGAGCCGCTACGCCCGAACCCTGAAGGCCGCGATCCAGGCCGCCGCCGCCGATGGCCAGGCCCGGCCGGTGCTGATCAGCGGTGAACCGGGGCTGGAGAAGGACAACATCGCCGCCCTGGTGCATTTCGGCTCGTCGGCGCGGCACAAGCTGATGGTGCGCCTCAATTGCGCCCTGCTGCGACCGGACGGCTCCGATCTGTTCGGCAGCGGCGGCGAGGCGGCGAATCTGCTGGATTGCCTGGCCGATGGGGCCCTGTTGCTCGATCAGATCGACCGGGCCGATCCGGCCCTGCGGCCGGCCCTGGTGGAGCTAGCCCGAACGGGCAGCTGGGCAGCGGTCGGTGAACCGAGCGAACGCCGCCACTTCGGCGGGCGGGTGTTTTTCACCAGCGAGCGCAGCGTCGCCGAGCTGGATTCCATCTGTCAGCAAATCCGGGTGCCGCCCCTGCGGGTTCGCCGCCAGGACCTGGGCGAATGGGTGCGCTACGGGGTGCGGTTGCGCTCCCGCAGCCAGGGCTGGTCCCAGCCGCCCCAGGTGAACGAGGCCCTGATCAAGCGGCTGCAGACCTACGACTTCCCCGGCAATGTGCGCGAGCTGCTGCAGCTGGTGGACCGGGCCCTGCGCCAGTGCTCGGGCAGCCATCCTGCCGAGCTACCCGAGGAGGTGTTCTGGATCCAGCGGCGCGCCCAGCGGGCCCGCTTCGACCTGTGGCGCTGGAAACCCCAGCTCAGGGGCTGGATGCGGTCGCCCCGCTTCTGGAACACCCTGCTGTTCGGGGTGGTGAGCTGGGTGTTCGTGCTGGTGAATGTCTGGCTGTGGCTGGGCCCCCAGGACCGGCAGCACAACGGTGGCCTCAATCTCTTCTGGGCCTGGTGGTGGCCGCTGATCCTGCTGGGTTATCCGCTGGTGGGACGGCTCTGGTGCTCGTTCTGCCCCTTCATGGTGTGGGGGGAAATCGTGCAGCGGCTGGCCCGGGCCCTCGGCTTGCCAAGCGAACGCTGGCCCCGGGGCGAAACCGACCGCTGGGCCGCCCCCGTGCTGGCGGGAGGCTTCGCTGCGATCCTGCTGTGGGAGGCCGTTGGTGACCTCGAAAACAGCGCCTGGCAAAGCAGTGCGTTGTTGCTACTGATCACGGCCGGCGCGGTAATCAGTTCGCTGCGCTTCGAAAAGCGCTTCTGGTGCCGCTATCTCTGCCCGGTGGGGGGCATGAATGGCTTGTTCGCCAAGCTGGCGATCAGCGAACTGCGGGCCCAGGCCGGCACCTGCAGCGGCAGTTGCAGCAGCTACGCCTGCTTCAAGGGAGGCCCGGCAGAAGGCGAGGGCCTGGAGACGGCGGGCTGTCCCCTCGGCACCCACCCGGCCCATCTCAGCGACAACCGCAATTGCGTGCTCTGCCTCACCTGCGTGCAGGCCTGTCCGCACCGTTCTGTGAGCCTGCGGCTGCGGCCCCCGGCCGCGGACCTGCAAAAGGACATGCAACCCCCAGCCGGGGAAGCCGGTCTGCTGCTGGTGCTGGCGGGGGGCTTGTGCCTGCACAGCTGGTCGAAACTATTGGGCCGCCTGCCCCTGGCGCCGCCGTCCCTGGCATCAGGACCCCTGCTGCCAAGGCTGGCCTTTGGGGCCCTGGCCCTGGCCTTGCCCGCCGCCCTGATGCTGCTGGCCCGGGCCGTGGCGGGGCCGACTCGCCAACGGGCCCTCAGCCTGGGGCTTTACGCCCTGCTGCCCCTGCTCTGGGCCGCCCTGTTGGCCCAGCACCTCGCCCTGGGCATGGCGGAAGCCGGCCGCCTACTGCCCGTGAGCCTGGCCCCCTGGTGGCCCGAAACCGCCGCCCGCCTGCCGGCCTGGAGCGCCGATCCCCATGTGATCAGCTTCTGCCAGAGCCTGGTGCTGCTGGTGGGGGTGGGCGGCTCGGTGCTGCTGTTGCGGCGACTGCTGCTGCAGGCCTGGCGGCCCTGGTTGGTGGTGAGTCTGGTGCCGGTGGCCTTGGGGCTGGGGAGTCGGTGGCTGGTGGGGGTGGAGTAGCAGAAGAACTTTTGCTGGCCTGTCCACTCGAAGGACCTGTTAGCTGCTCGCGACTCTGACGCGAGGCGCGGGTGCTCCACGAAGAAGGCCTTCCACGCTTAAATCCTCATCGATTGCTGGCCAGTGAATCCCAAAACCAGCTCCAGCCACTTCCCAATGATCGCGATCATCTTGCGAGGCATGGAGAAGACGGGGATACCAAGCCAAGGGCACCGAGATTGATCTTCCGTCTGCAAGCTTGACGATCAGATTGTCATCAGTAGAAGCTACGTTCGCGACGCACTCACCCGGATTAGCCATGAAACTCCTCCCATGCATCTACAGGATAGCTCTGTTCGAGCTGACAAGCCGCTCAACCTCCCGTAGCTCGTTCGCCTTGAAGCCCAGACTGGATGCCAAGGCAACTGGACTTAGCCACATTTTGCAAGAAGCCTTATCACGATCAACATGAACATGGGGCGGCTCGTTCGGTTCGTGACTGTAGAAATAGACCCTGTAAGGCCCGTTTCGCAGGATTGTGGGCATCTCGCTAGAGCTATAATGCTCAAGTTTAGCCAGGATGGACTTTGTGCACAGCTAACGTTCCAAATCAGAAGCAGGCAGAGATTTGAACATAGAAAGAAGTCTCTGCTCCCGTCTTCCGAATCAGGATGCTAGCCTTCGCATCAATCAGGTTACGCAGCAAGCTCGATATACTGAACGGCACAAGAAGGCTCCGGTATCTCGATCCCATCCTCTCGCAAACCATCCAGATGAAACGAGATCGCCTCACGCACTAGCTGTTCAACTTCATACACAGAATTCCCGGTTACGATACAACCAGGGAGATCTGGTACGTAGGCCGAGAGGTTTTCTCCAGCCCTCTCAATGACTACTGCGTACTTCATGCCTGTTCTGATCCTCTGAGTCCTGCTTGCTTCAGGATACTCATCTGAGTGCCTTTTGCAAGCTCATCGGACGGCTTGCCAGCAATCGTTACCCTTCCTGGTTTACTTGGGTGTTTAAATTGACGATGACTTCCCCTTTGCGCCACTTGAAACCAGCCATCATCTTTGATTGCTTTGAGGATTTCGGAGACTTTCATCTCATTGTGTGCAGCGAAATAAAGGAGGCCCTAACCCTAGAACTGAAATAACGAAAGGACCGGCATAGCTTCAAACATAGAAACCTTGGAGGCATTTGGAACGCCACCCTGACAATAGGAATAAGCGACACCATGCTTACGCCCATTCGATCGTCGAAAATCACTTAGCGCAGATACCTTATGGCTTACCTCCAAATGCAGAACGGGCAACGCTTCACTCTTTTCGTAAGGCTAACGCTCCAGATCAGAAGCGGGCAGAGATCTGAGCATAGATCCAAACCTCAGCTCCCGTCTTCTGTATCTGGATGTTCGAAGCGTCTCTTCCACACAGGGCGCGTCCGTAATCCTCATTTTCATATTCAATCCCGATGAGTATGCCGATGGCAGGATTGGTGGCTTTCCAGCAAAAACGCGTAGGTGCTTAGCTGAGGCTCTAGGGCTTGCGGTTACAGCCGACAGCTTTGCTGTCAATGGGGGGGGACTAACGACTGCTAGATATAAATGCGTGATCGACCTGTTCCGCTTAGACGATACGTGCCACCTCTAGGACCATTAAACCACTCGGATGGTCGGTTCATTTTCGCAATCTCTTCTTTCTCCTCTGGGGTAAGATCAAGCTCTTCAACAGATACCATTTCAGGCTCCCATCCCAAGCTCTGGATTAAATAGTCGACTGCATGATCCGCCTCCTCTTGCGTACGACGGAGCCCTCCATCAGCGCCGAATCCATAACCCCAAACGACAACGCGCCAATATATGCGTCTATCCATTCAAAGCTTCCTCTCTAATGCATGTGAATATAAGGACAAAGAACAATGTGCTCGTGGCATTTGTGGGCTGTCAAGGTAATTCGATTGGCCACTCATGCTCTTTGCAGTAACGAAGATCTATACGAGATCCTACGCCAACCAGGCTGGTTCACATCCTTCGAACTCTTTATTGGGTGGTTCCGAGAACCACGCCTTGAGTATCCCCCCATTCCGTGAACTACTCTGCGGCATCGGGCTGAATATCCGCAAAATCATTGCAATGCAAGGCTAGTTGTCGAATGCCACCCAAGAATAGGCGTAGCTTGAGGGTCCGATCACCACTTGTTCGTCATGATATACAACCCAGATCGGATGCCCAGATCAGCCATGAACAGGATTGAAGGCCAGGGTTAGCAGTTTGACTAATCTGATCCTTCGAACACCCCAACCCAGGGATCGAGGTAGGCAAGCGCCGCCTGGGTGAGGCTGTTCAGGGTTGGACCATCAACATGCCGCACTGATCCGAGAAAGGCGAATCTGCAAACTGCTCTGCATTCCGCCAGTGGCGTTCGGCCCGCTCGATCCATTCCGTCACCACCGGATTACGCACCGGGGTGACCTGAATCGCGATCAGGCCAGGCCCGCTGTTTGGTCTCAGCGAGGGGTGCTGGGGCCGCAGGTTGATTCAGCCGGCTGGCTGCTCCAGTCCAGCGGCGAGGACGGCAGATCGCGGGTAACACGCTGCAACTGCCGAGTTTCGAGCGCCAGCACCCGGCGGGCGAAGTCGGGATCGCGCTCCAGGGTGGCGTCGAAGCAATCCACCGGCACGGCCAACACCCTGGTGCCGGCCGTTTCGGCCACGATCGTGTTCTCGGAATTGCTGTGGGTGAGCACCTCCAGTTCGTCGAGCACCTGCCCGGCTCGCAGGGCACGAAAGTGCAGCTGATCACCGCTGCGATGTTCGACCCGGGCCTGCCCTTCGATCAGCAGCAACAGCTCGCGGCAGGAGTCGCCCGCTGCGGTGATGGCCTCCCCCGCCGCAAAGCTACGGATCTCGGCGTGATCGGCCAGTAGATCCAGGGTGTCCGTCCAGGTGCGGTGGAAGAAATCACTGGTGGCGAGCACCACCCGTTTCTCGAACTCCGGCAGGGCCGCCAGCGCCAGCGGTGGCTTCAGCGTCAGGAGTTGCTCGGCCGTCGTCCGCACCCAAGCGGGCCGGCCTACGGCGGCCCATTCAGTCGTCAACGAACGGCCCCGCTGCCAATCGAGGCTGGTGATGAGCACCACGGCGGCGGTGGCCGCGATCGGGTCCGGGTCCTGGACCAGCCGCTCCAGCTGCTGCAGGGTCGTCGCGACCGGCAGGTCGGCCGCGGGCTGGGCCCCAGCCCGATCGCCGGCCCGCAGGCGGTCGATCAGCGCGGCGGGGAGCTTGGTCCGCCAGCGCTCCTGCTCCAGCAGCTCCGGCAGCGATGGTGGTGCCGCGACGCTCAGCCGTTCCAGCAGCTCCTGCACCTCGTCTGCAGATCCCAGCTGAACCAGGCACTCAAGGATGGCGCTCAGGCACAGCTCCTGGCGCAGCCGCAACCGGTCTGTAAGTAGGGCGACCGGGGCGGGCTGGTGCCGTAGCATCAGATCCCTCAGGCTGTGGGCAGCGAGGCTCAAGTCATCGAGCCGATCCAGCAGCATCGCGGCACGGCGATGGGCCGCTTCGGCGGGAGATGCGGCCTCCAGGATGCGGGCTTCCTCCTGGGCGCTGATCGAGTACTGGCTGCCGATTGAATCGAGCAGTGCCGCATCGTCACCTTTGCCGTCGCCGTCGGCTCCGATCCGGCTCTGCAGACGCAGCAGCCGTTCGAGCGAGCGGCGGTAGCCGCTGAGGCGCACCTGGTCTTCCAGGCTGCGGCGCTGGTCGGGATCGAGCAGCGTCGGATCCTCCACGCCCAGTTCATCGAGCAGCTGGCGATGTTCGTCGTCGGAGATGCCGAGTTCCTGGCGCATACGCCGCAGCACCTCGAGGCTGCTGGAGACGTTCACATAGCCCTCGGCCAGGGCATCGCGCACCACCCCCTTGTAGGCCTCATGCCGCTGCTCGCTCCCGAAGCCGGGCAGGATGCGGGCCAGAACGTACACCTCGTCGGTGTTCAGATCGTCGAGGCTGCGGCCCTCCAGAAAGCGACCCACATCAAGCCCCAGCTTCTGGAGCTGGCGGCGGAAGCGCTCGGCCAGATTCTCGCGGCCATAGAGGGCAGGACTGCGGTGCCAGTTGCGCACCAGCCAGAGGGAGCTGGTGGCGACCAGGGCCATGTCGAACAGGTACTGCACCCAGGCTGGCGCCAACTGCAGCAGGGGTCTGCCTGCGAACAGGAAGAAGAAGTTGAATACCAAAAAGGTGGCTGCCAGAAAGACCCGGTGGCGGATCAAGAGGCGATCGGGCTCCGCCCCAGCGCGGCGCACGCGGCGCTGCATCCAGGCTTCGACCGTCCTGCCGGCCAGCCAGCCCAGCCAGCTGAACAGCCCAAGCAGCAGCGGCACGACCACCAGCCGCGGGATGTTGATGGCCTGGCCGAACAGGTACAACCCGGGGCTGAGCAGGGTTGCCAGCTGATCCGGCTGGCGGGCCCAGGCGCCGGAGAAGTAGTAGTCCCAGTTGCCGGCATAGAGGTAGTAGTAAAGGAAATAGCCCACCACCAGGCCGACATAGGCATAGCGCTCGAAGGCAAAGGAGGGTTGCTCCAGCCGTGCCCAGTACATGCGTTCGGCATCGATGTCGATGCAGGGTTGCTGGCAGGCCACGCAGGCGCTCTGCTCCTCGCCATTGGCATCGACGGTGCGGCACATCGACTGGGTGATCGTGGTCGGGCTCATCGGGGCGGAGCTGCCCAGCAGTGACGTCGGTGTCGAGTAGACCGACTGCACCGGCGCCATCGGGCAGAAGTACTGACACCAGGCCTTGCCGCCGTACAGCCAGCCAACCGTGACCGCGGCGACGATCGTGAACAGCAGCCAGCCCGCCAGCACGAGCCGGTCGGCATTGAAGAACAAAATCCGGCCGCAGAGGCCGGCATAAAGCCAGCCGAACTGCAGGAAGGGGTAGTGCTTGGCCAGCCAGGAATCGGGGGGAACCCTCGCCAGCTGGTGGCGGATCTCGCCGGTCTTCGGGTTGCGTTTGGCGGTTTGGCGCTGGCGGCCCAGGGCGCGGGGAATCTGGGAAAGGAACGAGAGCGGACAGATGCGCCGCCAGAGTTCATGGCCGAAGACCAGCAGAATAAAAATCCCCGCCGGCACGACCGCTCCCCAGAAGATCGTGGTGCCTAGTGGATAGGCAGATTCGACCAGGCAGCGGCCCTGCACCGCCACGCACTGATCGGCTAATCGCAGTGGACTCCAGGGGTGATCCGGGCTCGTGAAGCGGGCCGTGAACGGATCGAAGAACAGCGAAGCGATGATCAGTAGCCAACCTGTGGTGAGCAGCCATCGCACCCAGTGCATGCGGATTTCGCTGACACGGGAGCCGGCCATCTTCAGCTATGGGAACGATGGCGAAAGCTAACCAGCCCGATCGGCCGCTGGCCAGCAACGTTCGGCCAGCGGCCAGTAGTTGCCCCAGCGTTCAGGCCAACGGCCGCCCCTTCCAGGTCCAGCCGCGACCGCTGAGGGTGCGCCACACCGACACCGGGCCGATCGCGGCCACCACCAGCCCACCGGCTCCCATCAACCACCAGAAGGTGAGCGGCACCTGGAACTGGCGGCGGATCCATAGGCGCAGCACCAGCTGCAGGCCGATGCCCGCCAAGGCCAGGGTCAGGGCGCTCAGCAGCAGCAGCAGCCGCAGCCGCAGGCCGGGCAGCCCCGCGGCGAACTCCACGGCGGCGAGCCCCACTGCGGCAAGCCCCGCAGCCGGTGCCAACAACCAGGGGCCGCTGAACATCAGCAGCACCACAGACGAGGCCGCCAGGGCCCTGGCCACATCGCCGTCGAGGCCCAGCAGCCAGTTCTTGGTCCAGCCCTCCCAGAGGGAGGCGAAATCGCTGTACATGCGCAGCTCGAGGGCATCCAGCCCCAGCAGGTAGCGCAGGCGATAGCCGTCCTGCTTGATCCGCCGCGCCAAGGCCAGGTCCTCCACCACCTCCGCCGCCAGGGCCCGGTGGCCGCCGATCGCCGCGTAGGCACTGCGGCGAAACAACATGAACGGCCCGGCGGCAAACGCCACCGCACTGGCGGGATCATTGGCGGCCTCGATCGGAAAGCCCAGCCCCAGCAGGCTGGCCATGATCGGTTGCACCAGCCATTCCGCCAGGCAGCCGCAGCTCAGCCGCGGCGCCAGGCTGAACAGGTCCGCTCCATCAGCAGTCGCCTGGGTCAGGGCGCGCCGCAGGGTGGCCGGCTGCAGGCGCACATCGGCATCGACGAACAGCACCCATTCGCTCTCCACCTGCTCCATGGCGCGGCTGCAGGCCCAGTTCTTGCCCACCCAGCGTTCGCCCACAGGCCGGGGCCCGGCATCCAGCAGCGAGAAGCGGGGCTCCTTGGCACCGCAAGCTCCTGCCGCCGCCCGGGCGATCGCCACCGTGGCATCGCTGGAGCCATCGTCCACCAGCAGCACCCGCCAGTCGCCGCAGGGGTCCTCGCTGCCCAGCAAGCTGGTGAGACAGGCGGCGATGTTGGCCGCTTCGTTGTAGGCGGGCACCACCACCGTGAGCGAGGTGCTGGCTAGGGCCACGGAAGCGGACGCATCAGAACCGGACTCCTGCTGATTCGCAAGCCTGGGCGCCCGCGCAAACACCCGCGCCAGGCCGGCGATCAAGATCACCAGGCCAAGGGCGGCAGCGGCGGCCAGCGAAAGCAGCGCCCAGGCGAGGGCCGTAGCCGGATCCATGGCCGTAGCCCCAGCATCGTTTTGCCCATAGTGGCCTGGCTGGTTGCAGGCGCGCGATCAGGGTCTTCCTGTGCCTGACTGGCGCCACCTTGACGGCGGCATGATTCCCGTTTACGCCTGGTGCTTTGGCCTTGCGTTTCAGTGAGGACGATCGTCACAATCCGCCAGAATGTCTAGCACTACTTGGAGAGGCGTGGAGCGCCCAATCACTACGACCCCAACGTGAGCAACGATCAGAAATAAAAACCTGCGCTGATGCGTCAAGGGGCCCCAAACGGGTAAAGTAAATAGATTCATACCTAGTCACCTCAACCATAGATTTTGGAGACTTATCCCGCATGCATGGCAAAGGATTGGTCGGTAAATCCGCCTTGGTTACAGGGGCGAGTTCGGGTATTGGCCAAGCGATCGCCATTCGATTGGCGCAGGAAGGCTGCAACGTAGCCATCAACTATAGAAAAGATGGGGACGAAGCAGGGCAAACGAGGGCTGTTGCACTGCAGAAGGCGGCGGAATCGGGGCATTCCGATGTACAGGTTCGTCTCATTCAAGGCGATGCGGCGAACGAAAACGACATCATTCGAGTCGTGAACGATGTGACGGGTACCTTTGGCGGCCTGGATATTCTGGTTAACAACGCTGGTATTCAATCAGAACATCCCTCCCATGACATCCCAGCAGATCAGTTCGATCGGGTGATTGCAGTCAACTTGCGTGGAGCTTATCTCTACAGCCGCGAAACCATCAAACACCTGCTGGAAAAAGCTCGTCCCGGTGTGATTATCAATGTTTCCAGCGTCCATGAAATGATTCCGCGGCCCCTGTATCTCAGTTACTCGATTAGTAAAGCCGGCATGGGCAGCCTGACAAAGACTTTGGCTCTAGAGTATGCCAACCGTGGCATTCGCGTTAACGCCATAGCCCCCGGCGCCACCGTCACACCGATCAATGAAGCATGGACTGGGGATCAAGCCAAGAAGGTCCTTGTCGAGAGCTACATCCCCATGGGGCGGGCCGGCACGGTAAACGAGATGGCGGCAGCGGTGGTCTTTTTGGCATCGGACGAAGCTGCATACATCACGGCCAAACTCTGTTCATTGATGGTGGGCTGACCCTCTATGCGGACTTTCGCGAAGCTTGGTCAGCCTGAGTAGTAGCATTAATTTAATTTCCTATTCAAACAATGGCTGACCTTAAATCCCAAGAATCCAAACGGCTTGAGCAGGCCAGGGATGGGGAGGTTGATTGGTACAAGTGGGGTCCGTACTTGAGCGAACGCCAGTGGGGCACCGTACGGGAAGATACATCTGATGATGGCAATGCTTGGGCTTCCTTTCCCCATGACCATGCACGCTCCCGTGCTTATCGCTGGGGCGAAGATGGCTTGGGTGGCATCACAGACAGCCTAAATCAACTGTGCTTTGCCCTTGCACTTTGGAATGGCAAAGATCCGATCCTGAAGGAGCGATTGTTCGGGTTGACAAACAGCGAAGGGAACCACGGTGAAGACGTCAAAGAATATTACTTTTATCTGGACAGTACCCCTACCCATTCCTACATGAGATATCTCTACAAATATCCCCAGGCTGCCTTCCCCTACGATGATCTTGTTGCCACCAACAGATCTCGCAGCCGTTACGAACCTGAATATGAACTTCTAGATACGGGAATCTTCGATGACAACCGCTACTTTGACGTGTTTGTCGAGTATGCCAAAGCAACACCTCATGATGTATTGATCAAAATCAGCATTGCCAATCGGGGCCCTGAAGCCGCAACCCTGCAACTGCTGCCCACCTTGTGGTTCCGCAACACTTGGAACAACAGCTCCGAGAATGGTGCCGCCAGGCCAGTGCTGCAGCAGCTCACTGCCGCAGGGCACAGCGTGGTGCATGCTCACCTGGTTCCTGCGGATGAAGCACAGGATTGCAGCGATTACTTTTTCTACAGCGAGCCGGGCGGGCAGCTGCTGTTCACCGAAAACGAAACCAATCATGAACGATTGTTTGACAATCCAAATTCCAATCCCTTCGTTAAAGACGGCATCAACAACTATATCGTTCACGGCAATAAAGAGGCTGTGAATCCCAATGGCAAGGGAACAAAAGTAAGCCCACATTACAATCTCACAGTGCAAGCCGAAGCGACAACGGTGCTTCGATTCCGGCTGACGACAACAGCACCCGATCAAATTAGCGATCCATTTGACACGTTGTTCGAGCAAACTTTTGCAAGTCGGATTGAAGAGGCAGATCAATTCTTTGCCACCGTGATTCCCCCTTCAGTCCTGGCGGATAGCGATCGCACCAATGTCATGCGCCAGGCACTCGCAGGAATGATGTGGACCAAGCAATACTTCCACTATGAAGTTGACCAGTGGCTGCGTGAGCGCAACGTCAATCCATGGTCTACTCCTGCCGAGCGGCTCCACGTGCGAAATAGTGAGTGGTCTCACATGCACAATGCAGATATTATTTCAATGCCCGACAAGTGGGAGTATCCATGGTATGCCGCCTGGGATCTGGCTTTTCATGTCATTCCTATCAGTTTGATTGATTCAGAATTTGCCAAAAAGCAGCTGAAGCTTATGCTTCAAGAGGAGTACCTGCATCCAAATGGTCAGATTCCGGCCTATGAATGGAACTTCAGTGATGTGAATCCGCCGGTCCATGCCTTTGCAACTTGGGACATTTACCTTCGTGATCGCGAACTGAACAAGGGCGTTGGGGATTTGCAGTTTCTTCGTTTTGCTTTTACCAAGTTGCTGATCAACTTCACGTGGTGGGTGAATCGCAAAGACGCGGGCGGCAATAATCTGTTTCAGGGTGGTTTCCTCGGTCTTGACAACATTGGGGTGTTTGACCGCAGTTCCCCCCTGCCTACCGGAGGTCACCTAGAGCAGGCCGATGGGACTGCATGGATGGTTTTTTTCAGTCAGCAGATGCTCCAGATTGCTGTCGAATTGGCGCTCCACGATCCCCTCTACGAAGACTTCGTCATCAAGTTCTTCGAGCACACCATGTGGATCTCCGGTGCTATGGACCGGATTGGCACAGACCAAGATGAACTGTGGGATGAAGAGGATGGTTTTTTCTACGATGTCTTGCAGTTTCCTGATGGCACGGCCACCCGCATCAAGGTGCGCTCTCTAGTGGGTCTGCTCTCCCTAATGGCGGTGGTTGTTTTCCCCCAGGAAACCCTGGACAAACTGCCTCGCTTTCGGAACAAGTCGCAACGGTTTTTTGAGAAGCACCCTGAGCTGCAACACAACATCCACCTCCCGACCCAGCCCGGTGTGGGGGGCAGTATGTTGTTGGCAATTCTCAATGAAGATAAACTTCGCAGAGTGCTTGCCAGAATGCTCGATGAGTCTGAATTCCTGGGTGAGTTTGGCATTCGTTCCCTTTCTCGCCATCACCTGGAGCATCCTTACTCTTTCAACCATGATGGAAACGAGTATAAGGTGGGCTATGTGGCAGGAGATTCAACTTCAAGCATGTTTGGTGGGAATTCAAACTGGCGAGGCCCGATCTGGATGCCTGTCAATTACTTGCTCCTGAGGGCGCTGTTGCAGCTTTATGGCTACTATGGCAACTCATTTAAGGTTGAATATCCCACCGGATCGGGTAATGATCTTACTTTGTACCAGGTTTATACCAAAGTCGCCGAGCGACTTGAAAATATCTTCCTGCAGGATGCAACTGGTCGTCGCGCCGTTAATGGGAATCACGAGAAGTTTCAGACCGATCCCCATTGGCGTGATCTGATTTTATTCTACGAATATTTTAACGGCGACAGCGGCGCAGGCATTGGTGCCAGCCACCAGACAGGATGGACAGGTTGTGTGGCACGGATCATCCAGACGTTGGGATACTTCACTCCAGAGATGGTGCTGGATGCCATCACCTGTGGAGGGGTCTCCAAGTTTATAGGTGAACACCCTCTTGAGGGCTGAAAACATGACCCAGTCCCCGCATATCGTACTTGCTGCACGAGCCCGCCTCGGTGAGTGCCCAGTTTGGCAAGAAGTCGGCCAGAAACTATTCTGGGTGGATGTCTACAATCACCGCGTTCACCAGTTTGATCCTGCCACTGGAAAGGACTGCTACTTTGATACTGGGGATGTGGTCAGTGCCATTGCCCTGGCGGGAACGGATCGTTTGCTGATTGCCCTTAGTGATCGATTGACTTGGTTGCATCTGCAAACCGGCGAAGTAGAAATCATCCATCGAATTGAGTTTCCCCACCCTGCGGGTACTCGCTTGAATGATGGCAAATGTGATGCCCATGGCCGCTTCTGGATCGGCTCCTGCAGTGATCGTCTTGGTCAGGCGGCACTTTATCGATACGATCCGGGTGGTTCCCTGCACACCATGGAAACCGGTTTGACCATTGCCAACGGTCTGGCCTGGAGCCCAGATGGGTCAACCTTTTATTTAACTGATTCAGCTCAGCATAAAATCTTTGCTTATGATTATCTGGCTGAGACTGGCTCAATCGTTAATCGCAGGATTCTGATCGACCTCAGTGCCGAAGGAGTTGAGCCCGATGGTTTGACAATTGACATCAATGGAAATCTGTGGTCAGCCCTTTGGGATGGTTGGTGTGTTGCTTGCTTTGATGCCAGCGGTCAAGAACGATCAAGGATTGAACTTCCCGTTCCTCGCCCAACCTGTGTCACCTTTGGCGGTCCTGATCTATCGAACTTGTACATCACTTCGGCGTCCGTAGGCCTAAGTCAAAAAGAGATCCAAAAATGCCATACGGCTGGTGACATCTTCTGCCTTGCTACCGTTACCCAAGGAATGCCTACCCACTCATTTGGGCACAAACAGCATCCATGAGGATGCAGGCCTCTTGCATGCATAAAACCAAGCAGAAAGAAAGACAAAAAAGAGGCGGAGTGGCCTACGGATTTTATCGGCACCCATCATTAGAAACGCCATAAATATTACAACGGTCTTTTCCTTGCCACGAACAATAGGCCGAACCTGTCGCCGAACCAAGTTGCCAATTCGGTCTGTAATTCCAGTAATCGCTGGCTTTTGGCACGTACCGGGTGGGCTTGAGAAGGCTGCAGCCAATGCCAAGGAACCTGTCCTTGGACACGCATGGCGGCGTCGGCAAGGCCCAAGATGGGAAGCCGTCCCTGCCGCCGATGCGCCACCTCAGCTGGCAAGACTTCGATCGGGCCGTCGAACAGATGGCCATGATTTGCGACGGTCTGTCTATCAGCGCCATCTGTGGCATTCCCCGCGGCGGGCTGGTCTTGGCCGTAGCCCTGAGCCACCGCCTGGAGCTGCCGTTGCTCCATAAGCCCCAGCCTGGTTGCTTGCTGGTGGACGATGTGTTCGAGACCGGCCGCACCCTGGCGCCCTTCCGGGATCTGGAGGGGGCAACGCTGCTGGTGTGGATCAGCAAGGCCCAGCCGCTGTGGTGGCAGGCGGTGGAGGTGTACTCCTCGGCAGAGTGGATCGTGTTTCCCTGGGAGAACGCCGAGCGGGCGGCGGTTGATGAAGGCCGATACCGTCAGAAGCGCTAAAAAAATCCGTTGCGATTGCCTTTCGCCAACCATCTCAAGGCACTGGTCAGTGTCCTGCCACGAGCAGCTTCTTGATGCACTGGGCTGCCAGGCCGCTACCCAAGCTGATGCCGATCACCCTGCCTGCATCAGCTGCCCGGCCAGCTCCGCCAGCCCCACCACCTCCACCCCGTCGGCCAAGGGATACCCGGTGGGCGATGGTGTCACCACGACCATGCGCTCGGGCTGGAGGTCGGCGCGGGCCTGATGGACGCCCTTGCTGAGCCGGGGGCTGAGGCTGCGCTTGATCTCGATCGCCCAGCGCCGCTGCGGCGACCACTCGAGCACCAGGTCGATCTCCGCCCCGGCGGCGGTGCGGTAAAACCAGCCGACACAATCAGACGGTGCCACCGCCAGCAGGCTTTCGATCACGAAGCCCTCCCAGCTGGCCCCGGCCACCGGATGGCCCAGCACCGCATCGGCATCGGCCAGCCCAAGCAGGACGTGGACCAGACCGCTGTCTCGCACCAGCACCTTTGGGGAGCGCACCAGTCGCTTGCCCACATTGGCGTGCAGGGGTGGTAGCCGCCGCACCAGCAGCAGGTCCACCAACAGATCGAGGTAGCGCCCTACGGTTTTGCCATCCACGCCTAGGGCCCGGCCCAGTTCGGCGGCATTGAGCAGCGAACCCTGGCCATGGGCCAGCATGGTCCAGAAGCGGCGCAGGGTTTCCGCCGGCACCCGAGGCCCCAGCTGGGGGATGTCGCGCTCTAGATAGGTGCGGATGAATTGCCGCCGCCACTCGCAGCTAGCGTGATCGGTTGCGGCGAGCACACTGCCTGGGAAGCCACCGCGGATCCACAGCGAGTCCTGGGCGCCGGCCCCCAGCTCCAGTGGATGCAGGCCGCCAAGCTTCAAAAAGGCGATCCGGCCGGCAAGGGATTCGCTGCTCTGACGAATCAGCTCGATGGAGGCTGAGCCGAGCAGCAGAAAGCGGCCATTGGCTTTTCCCTGCCGGCGGCCGGCATCGATCAATCCGCGCAGCTCAGCAAACAACCCCGGCAGTCGCTGCACCTCATCAAGGATCACCAGCTTGTCGGCATGGCGCTGCAAAAACAGGCTGGGCTCGCTGAGGCGGGCCAGGTCGGCGCTGGCCTCCAGATCGAGATAGAGGCTGGGGGTGCTGGCGGCCAGCTGCAGGGCCAAGGTGGTTTTGCCCACCTGACGGGGGCCTAGTAAAGCAACGGCCGGAAACTGCTCCAACCGGTGGCTCAGCACCTGACCCTGCAAGCGGGGAATCCAGTCCGCTTGCCCCTGCCAAGGAGCTTGTCCTTGCAAATCTGCCATGCCATGCCGGATTTACGAGGAGTTTAAGGCCTTGGGGCGCCCGCCTGCTGCAGCTCGCTGGCGATAACAATCCCCTATGTCGAAGGGGAAGTGTATTGAAACCCGGTATGCCATTCCTGCAGTCCTCTCTGACCCCGATGGCCAACCGCTAACGAATGAACAATTTGCCGCTCAATTCCGCATCGTCTTGAAACAAAGGTTGCACCCACTGCCACCACCTTCCCCAGTAGCTATAAACAAGAAGAGACCCTGATCCATCCCGATGGCTGCCCGCTTCCGTCTGCTGAGCTTGTCCGCCCTGTTGCTTCCCCTAATGCCCATGCTCGGGATGAATCCTGCCTTGGCAGAAGAGCCTGCCGCTGCAGCAAGCCGTTGCAATAACGCCACCCTCAAGGGTACTTACCTCTACAGCTCGATCGGTGTGCTTGATGGCAAGCCCTACGCCGAAAGCGGCCGTGAGGTGTATGACGGCAAGGGAGGCGTTGTACTGACCTACAGTGGCACCGGTGGCGCCGCCGGCACCATGCGCGCTACTTATAACGTAAGCCCCGACTGCATCGGCAAAGCGATCTATCCCTACGGCCAGAATCTAGTGAGCTTCATCAGCCCCGACGGCAGCCGATTCACTTACACGATCACCCGTGGCCCTGGAGAGCGGCCCACCGCACTTTCAGGCTGGGAGATCCGCGTCGATCCTTGATGTTTTTGGACATTCAGCGTTCATTACAAACCCGCGCCACATCACCCTCGCTATACAGCGACACCGGCGCCGCC
>CAMCQR010000005.1 GCA_945877115.1 Synechococcus sp. UW140
GTTGCCGATGTTGAACAGCCGGTGGGGCACCGCCGCGGTGGCTGGATCGGGGTGGAGCGGATCGAAATCGGGATCGGCGCTGGCGGGCTTGTCGAGGCAGCGGACCACCCCTTCGGCGATGTCATCGATGTAGGTGAAATCGCGCTGCATCTGGCCGCCGTTGAACACCTTGATCGGCTCGCCGGCCAAAATCGCCCGGGCGAACAGCATCGGCGCCATGTCCGGCCGGCCCCAGGGGCCATACACCGTGAAGAAGCGCAGGCCCGTAGCTGGCAGGCCATAGAGGTGGCTGTAGGTGTGGGCCATCAGCTCATTGGCCTTCTTGGTGGCCGCATAGAGGCTCACCGGATGGTTCACCGGATGCTGCTCGGAAAAGGGCATCTGGCGGTTGCCGCCATAGACCGAACTGCTGGTGGCATAGACCAAATGGGCCACCCCCTGGTGGCGGCAGGCCTCCAGCACCGAGCCGAAGCCCACCAGGTTGCTCTGGATATAAACAGCGGGATTTTCAATCGAATAACGCACCCCCGCCTGGGCCGCCAGATGGATCACCCGATCGGGCGCCTCGGCAGCCACCAGGCGGGTCAGGGCCGCCCCATCGGCCAGATCCAGCGCCTCAAAGCGAAACTGTCCCGGCGCGGCGGCGACTTCCAGGCGCTCCAGGCGGGCGCGCTTCAGGCTCGGGTCGTAATAGGGGTTGAGGTTGTCGAGACCCAACACCCTTTCCCCCCTGGCTAGCAAGCGCTCGGCCACGGCGGCGCCGATGAAGCCCGCAGCGCCGGTGACGAGAACCGTGCCCGCCATCAACCCTGGGCCAGACGCTCGCGGAAGTAGGCGATCGTCGGCTTCAGGCCCTCCGCCAAACTGACCTTGGGCTCCCAGCCCAGCTCGCGGCGGGCCAGGTCGATCACCGGCTGGCGTTGCAGCGGGTCGTCCTGGGGCAGGGGCTGGGTGGTGAGGGGCAGGGAGGGATCGATGCGATCACGCACCAGCTCGGCCAGTTGGCGAATCGTGAATTCACCGGGGTTGCCGATGTTGATCGGGCCGGAATGGTTGCCGTTCATCAGGGCCATCATGCCGGCAATCAAATCGTCGACATAGCAAAAGGAGCGGGTCTGGCTGCCTTCGCCATAGAGGGTCAGCGGTTGACCCTGTAGCGCCTGAACAATGAAATTGCTGACCACCCGGCCGTCATCGGGCAACATGCGCGGCCCGTAGGTGTTAAAAATCCGCATCACCCGAATTTCAGTGCCGTGGCGGCGCTGATAGTCGAAACACAGGGTTTCGGCGATGCGCTTGCCCTCGTCGTAGCAAGAGCGGATGCCGATGGTGTTGACGCAGCCCCGGTAGCTCTCGGGTTGGGGATGGACCTCGGGATCGCCATAGACTTCACTGGTGCTGGCCAGCAGCAGCCGGGCCCCCACCCGCCGGGCCAGGCCCAGCATGTTGTAAGTACCCAGGAAACTGGTCTTGGCCGTTTTAATCGGATTGGACTGATAGTGAACCGGGGAGGCCGGACAGGCCAGATGCCAGATACGGTCTACCTCCAGGCGGATTGGATCGGTGACATCGTGACGGATCAGTTCAAAGCTGGGATGGCCGATCCAATGGCGGACATTGTCCTTGCGACCGGTGTAATAGTTGTCGAGACAAATGACATCTTCGCCGGCCTCCATCAGCCGGTCGATGAGATGGGAACCAAGGAAGCCGGCGCCGCCGGTAACGAGATTGCGGAAGGTCATCGATCAACCCTCCCCCACGCGCCAGACGCTGAGGCCAGCGGCCCTCGCCGCCGCCGCATCCGCCACGGCCCTGGCATCAAACAACCAGGCGGGCTGTCGCATCACCGCCGCGATGGCTCCCCAATCGAGATGGCGGTATTCCTGCCACTCCGTGAGGATCAGCACCGCATCGGCCCCCCTCGCCGCCTCTAGAACGCTTTCGGCTGGGATCCAGGTGCCGTCGCCTCCCAGGGGTACCCCCCGGGCAGCGGTGACAGGATCGACGGGAGGACGGCCCAGGTCCTGGGTGATCTGCTGATCGCCCACCTTGGGATCGACAATCGCCAACTGGGCCCCCTCTTCGATCAGATCACGGCAGATGGAGATAGCCGGCGCCTCCCGGGTGTCATTGGTGTCAGCCTTGAAGGCGAAGCCCAAGATGGCGATGCGTTTGCCGCTGACGGTGCCGAATAGGCTGTTGACCACCAAACGGGCGATGCGCTGCTGTTGCCAACTATTAAGCCCCACCACGCTCTCCCAATAGGAGGCCACTTGTTCGAGCCCGTAGTGGCGGCAGAGATACACCAGGTTGAGGATGTCTTTCTGGAAGCAGCTGCCGCCAAAACCCGGGCCGGCCTGCAGGAATTTGGCGCCGATGCGGGAATCGGTGCCGATGGCCCGGCCCACTTCGCGCACATCCGCTCCGGTGGCCTCACAGAGGGCCGCAATGCCGTTGATCGAAGAAATCCGCTGGGCCAGGAAGGCATTGGCCGTGAGCTTGGAGAGCTCACTGCTCCAAAGATTGGTGCGCAGGATGCGCTCCTGGGACACCCATTGGCCGTAGATGCTGGCCAGGGACTCAATTGCCGTTTCGTCCTCGCCACCGATCAGCACCCGATCCGGATTCTCCAGATCGCCGATGGCACTGCCTTCGGCCAGAAATTCGGGATTGGAAAGCACCGAAAATGTTTTGGTGCCGCCGGCGGTGCCCTGGGCGGCGCTGAGGATGGCCTTCACCGCCTCGGCCGTGCGCACCGGCAAGGTGCTCTTCTCGACCACGATCGTGTGGCCGTTGGCGGCGGCGGCCACCTGGCGGGCCGAGGCCTCGATCCAACGCAAATCACTCGCCTGGCCAGCACCTACACCGCGGGTCTTGGTGGGGGTGTTCACCGACAGAAAAACCATGTCAGCCCCAGCGATCGCATCATCGACCGCCGTGGTGAAGTGCAGGTTGCGGCCCCGGGCCCGTCCCACCACCGCATCCAGCCCTGGTTCGTAGACGGGCAGGCGGGCCAGGTCATCGTGGTTCCAGGCCGCGATGCGCTCGGCGTTGAGATCGACCACCATCACCGTGATGTGGGGGCACCGATCAGCGATCACCGCCATCGTTGGACCGCCGACGTAACCAGCGCCGATGCAGCAAATGGATCGGATGGGACCCGTGGTGGTCATCGGCGACAAACGTTCATCGGACGCGACATTACCTCTAGTCGTGCAAAATTCCGCAAGCACCTGCCCGCGGCTTTGCCCCTGTGGGGATCGCTCTGCTTTAGGGAACACGTCGGCGAAAAAGCTTCATTTCGCCGCTGACCAGCCCCAACCGGGCCGTGATGTCCTCCCAGTGGTCCCCATCAAGGACCAAACAAGAGCGAAAAAAATCGAGACTGTTGGCGAGCGTCGGATCGGTGCGGACCCACACCAAATAGCGGTTTTGGCCAGCGGTGAGCTGGCGGCAGGCCCCATTGGCATCCGCGGGCAGCCCCAGAATCCGGCTGGCCCAGTGTTGACCCAGATGCTGCTGATCCAGGCTCCAGCGGAGGCCGATGCCGTGGGTGGAAGCTGGCCCGTTCAAGCGGCGCTGCAGGGCAACGTCCTGGGGTGCTGTGAAGCCGCGTTCCTGGGGGGGAAGGGATCCCAGGTAGCCCGCCACCCGGGCCCGATCCTGTTCCAGGACACGGACAGACTCGGCGGGCTGGTGGGGCGGATGCAATAGGGAGGCGATGGCCACGTTGTTGAGCAAAATCAGGGTCAGAAGCAGCGAACTGGCCAGGGCCATTCGCCGCGGCCAGGGCCGGGGATCGGTCTCCAAAGCCCCCAGCCCCATGACCGTCAAAAGCACCAGGGGCAACGCCAGCAAAGCGAGCTCAGAACGCTGGAACCCCTCCCGGCGCAGGGTCTCCAGCGGCAGCAGGACCGCAACCAGGGCCAGGGCGGCCAGGGCGGCCATCCGGTCGGGCCTGGCTACGGGTGGATAGGGGCGGGCCGGCCAGCGGGAGGCCAACCAAGCCCCCAGGGGAAACACCAGCAAGCTCCCCAGGGGCAGGCCCGCCACAGGGGTGATCAAGGCCTGCCGGAGGATCGGGCCCAGGGGCGGAACCGCTGCTGTTCCAGGATCGGTCGCCAGCAGGGGTAACAACACGCCACCGGCCCAGGCCAGGGCCACCCCCCCAGGGCGCAGCAGGCAGGGGACCGAGGGAAGCACCAGGCCAATCAGGAGGCCAGCCAGCAGAGACGCGATGCGGGTGCTAGGCGGCTGCCTCAGGCCCAGAACGAAGGGCGCCAGGGCTAGCAGCGTCAGCAGCGGTAAGGCCAGGGCAGGGCGTGTGGCCATCGCCAATCCCAGCCACCCCCCAAGTCCCAGGAGCCAGGACCCGGGCGCCCGGGTCCCTTGCGGGCGAACCCCCAGGCGACAAGCCGTCGCCAAGGCCATCACCAGAAACAAATTGGCGAAATGGGGCGGCAGTCCGGCCGCCCCAAGGGGAAGGCCTTGGTTGATCACCACATACAGCCCCCCGGCCAACACCGGCAGGGGTGAGTGGCGCCGCCATCGGATCCAGCCGGCCTGGGCCAGGCACCCCAGCGAACGGGCCAGCACCAAGCCCCCGAGCCCATCAACGCCAAGAATGAGCAGCCGATGCAGGGGCAGGGAGCCCGTCCGTGCGGAAAGGGCATACAAAAACTGGGTAATGGCGCCCTGGCCGGTGACGAAGTCGGCATGGAGAAGCTCGCCCCGCAGCAGGCGAGCCCCGCCATAAAGCAGGCCATCGAGGGTTTCTGGATAACTGCCGGGAATCCCAGGCAGCCGGACGGCCCGCCCCACCAGCCCCCCAACCACCAACGTCCAGAGGGCCACCCACACCCAGCGCGGTGGCGCCCCCAAGCGCAGCCAGGGCCGATCCGCGCCTCCGACGCCAGGGGGTTCCACGACCCGCTACGCCGTTGGGACTAGGGCGAGCAAACGCTCGCGGAAATCGCCCTTGGGCATCCCCCCCTTGAGTTCACCGTGGATCACGAAGTCGGGCTCTTCCGGGGCACTCACCAACAGATAGGTGGGCCAGCCCATGCCCTCCTTGGTGGGGTATTGGGCCAACAGAACCTTGCGGTAGCGGCGGTAGGTGTCGGTGTCCTGCAGCATCACACTCACAAAGGAGAGCCCCAGCTCTTCGGCCACCTTGGCGTCGTAGTGGCCCATGCGGTGGCAAGTTCCACAGTCCTCCGAGCTGAATTTGACAACGGTGAGGGGGGTCATGGAAACACCGGAACATTGCTGGCGGCGATGGTAGGCAGCCAAGGGGGACTTCAACGCCGTTCGGCATCGAGGCGCTCGGCGCGCAGCTGCCTTAACCGTTGGCCGAGCTCGGGCCCGGGTGCCATGCCGGCCTCCATCAAGGAAGCGGCCGTGCGGGGTGAACGCAGATGGCGCCAGCGCAGCCACCAGCGCAGCAGGGGCCGACGCCAGGGGCCACCCGCCGCCACCACAAGGGCCACCGCCTCGGCCGTCACGCCGGGGGCCTCCAACAGGTCACACCAACGGGATGGGGCCCAAAGGGCTGGCGTCTGCCCGGGGTCCAGGGCGGCCAGGCGCTGCCCCAGAACCCGCGCCTGTACCAACAGCTGATGGTGGTGATGGGGCAGTTGCAGCCGCTCCGCCAGGGCCAGCGGATCCCCAGCCGCTAACAAAAGGGCCGGCAGCAAGGGCAGGCCCATCCGATCGGCGTGGCGTAATCGCCAGGGCCAGCGCCGGTCCCGCTGCAGGTCGGGGTCCAGCAGCACCAGGGCTCCCCAGGATTGCAGCGCCTCCAGGCCAGCCCGCCACGGCTCCCGCTCGAACAGCAGGGCCAGTTCCATGCGCAAACGGGTAGCCAACGCCGGCGGCGCCAGGGCCGCGGGATCGCCCGGGCGCCAGGCCCAGGGCCAGCGGGCCACGGTCGTGGTCCATTGCTCAAGGCTTTCTGGGGCGAAGGTAAACCCCAATCGGGCGGCATAACGGGCGCCGCGCACGATGCGGGTGGGGTCGTCCTGCAGGCTGGAGCCATGCAGCAGCCGCAGCTGGCGGCAGCCCAGATCGGCCAGGCCGCCATGGGGGTCCAGCAGCGTGGTGCTGGCATCCCCCACCATCAGAGCCATGGCGTTGATCGTGAAATCCCGACGCGCCAGATCATCGGCCAGGCTCCCGAAAGCCACCCTGGGATTCTCCCCGGGTGCGGGATAGACCTCGTGGCGGGCACTGGCCAGATCCAGGAGCACTGGCCCCTCCTCCAGGTTCAGTTCCAGTTCGGCCGTGCCATAGGCCGTGTGCTCCCGGTAACTGAGGACCCCAGCAGGGCCAAGCCGCTGGCCGAGACGGCGCGCCAACTGGTGGGCGGGGGCGACGGGCGGATCCGCCCCCGCCAGCCGAGCCGGCTCCACCACGAGATCCAGATCCGGGACTCCCAGCCAGGGATCGTGGTGCACCCGATGCAGCAGCAGGTCCCGCACAGCCCCACCCACCAGGGCCACCCGATCTCCCGCCGCCGCCGCCACGAGCAGGGGGGGCAGGGAGGGGGGCAATCCCGGCAGATCCCAGAAGGCGTTCGCAGGCAAGGGGGCAAGGGAGAATGGGCGCATCATCCCGGAGCTTCCCCTTGTCCGCTCTCACGCGCTGCCTGGAGGAGGAGGCGGCGGCCATCGCCGCCAGCGCCCACCGCCTGGATGGCCAGCAAGTGGAATCAGCGCTGGACCTGCTGGAACGCTGCGCTGAGACCCGATCAAAGCTCGTGATCACGGGAGTGGGCAAAAGTGGCATCGTGGCGCGCAAAATCGCCGCCACCTTCTCCTCCATTGGCCTGATGGCCATCTTCCTGAACCCGGTGGATGCCCTGCACGGCGACCTGGGGCTGGTGGCGCCAGACGACGTCACCCTGCTGCTTTCCAACAGCGGCGAAACCCAAGAGGTGCTGGAAATCCTGCCCCATCTCCGCCGCCGCGGCACCGCCCGTATCGCCCTGGTGGGCCGGATCAACTCCAGCCTGGCCCGGGGTTGTGACGTCGTGCTGGATGCCTCGGTGGACCGCGAGGTCTGTCCGCTCAACCTGGCCCCCACCGCCAGCACGGCGGTGGCCATGGCCATCGGCGATGCCCTGGCGGCGGTATGGATGGAACGGCGGGGCATCTCGCCCCAGGACTTTGCCCTCAACCATCCAGCCGGTTCCCTTGGCAAGCAATTGACCCTGACCGCCGGCGACCTGATGGTTGGCACCGCAACCCTACGCCCCCTGGAAACGGTCACCCCCTTGGCGGAGGTGATTGCGCACCTCACCGCCGACGGGGTGGGGGCCTGCTGGGTGGCCCGGGAAGGGCTGCCCAACCAACTGGGTGGACTGATCACTGACGGCGACCTGCGGCGCGCCCTGCAGAGCCATCCCCCTGCCGAATGGAGCCTGCTGACGGCCAGCGATCTGATGACGGCCGATCCAATCACGGTCAGCGGCGACACCCTGGCGATCAATGCCCTTGAAGAGATGGAAAGCAACCGCCGCAAGTCGATCAGCGTGCTGCCGGTGGTGGGCGACGAACGCCGCATGCTCGGGCTGCTGCGCCTCCACGACCTGGTACAGGCCGGACTCACCACCGGCGCCTGACAACCTCAAGACGCAGGACGGCCTCAGGCGCCAGCCGCGGCCAGGGCCCGGGCCTGCTCCAGCTGCTCGGCCGTATCCACCGACAGGGGTTCCCCCGCCACCGCAAAGGTGCTGATGGCGATACCGGCCTCCAGCAGACGCAACTGCTCCAGTTTCTCGATGGCCTCCAGGGGGGAATCGGGCAAGTCCCCCCAGCGGGCCAGCACATCAGCCCGATAGCCATACAGCCCCACATGGCCCCAATAGGGGGCGTGGGCGTGCCAGTCGGCTGGATCGATGCCGCGCACATGGGGGATGGCCGAACGGGAGAAGTACAGGGCCTGACCGCCGCTGGTCACCAGGGTTTTGACCACATTGGGATCATGAAGGCAGTCGGCCCCCAGGCGGTAGACGGGTGTCAGCACCTCCGGCACGGGCTGCCGGGCTTCGAATGCGGCGGCCATGGCATCGATCACCGCCGGATCGAGGAACGGCTGGTCGCCCTGAACGTTGATAATCACTGTGTCGGCGCGGTCTTCCTCCGCAGGGGCTCCAGCCAGGGCAACGATCGCCTCCAGCACCGAAGCGATACGTTGACTGCCGGAATCACAGGCTGGACTCGTGGCCAGGGCAGGGAACCCCCAGGCTTCCGCCGCCCGCATCAAATCACCACTGTCGGTGCAGAGCACCACGGCAGCGGGCCGGCGGGCCAGGGCGCAGCGCTCCAGGACCCGCTGAATCATGGGTTTGCCACCGATGTCGGCCAGCACCTTGCCCGGCAACCTGGAGGACTCCAGTCGGGCCGGTACCGCCACCACGAACCGCATCAGCGTCGCTCTTGCTGGGCCGAGCCTATCGCCGGCCTCCGAAGCGACCAGCCGCCAAAGCCCCGCCTCCCTGGGGTCCAGCAGCGATGCCACCAAGCCATTGCCCCTCAGGCGATATCACCAATCCGCCGTTTGCCGCCGGGCCCGCGCCACGAAATCGGCCACGGCGGCGGGGTCCGCAGCGGCCCGTTCCCCCGCCTCAACGGCGCGATAAAGATCCGCCACACCCCAGGCCTTGCTGGCGGCCTCGGCGCCGTGGCGCGGAATCAGATGCACGTGCAGATGGGGGGCGCCTTCGCCAAAAGCGATCGCGTACACCCGATCACAACCGCTCAGCTGGCGCACCAGGGCGCAACTGCGGCGCAGGGCCTCGCCGAACGCAAGCGATTCGGCTGCGTCGAAGTCGGCGGGGCCCCCCAGATGGCGGCCGCTGTCGAGCAGCAACCAGCCCAGCAGGGGCGCCGGCGCCGGATGGTGGCGCAGAACCCAACCGATGCCGAAGCGGGCGATGCCATCGGCCTGCCACGCCAGGGGATCGGCCTGGAGCCCACAGATCGGGCAGCCCGGCCCAGGGGCGTTGGTGGGCGAATCGGCAAGGGGTGGGGACATGGCACAGAGGGGCCGGCCTGCGAAGCTGACGGGCCTGGAGGCCCCGGGCCGACTCCACTTTCCCCCATCCCGCCCCCATCCCGCCGCTGCTGTGCCCCCGCTCCAGCCCCTGTCGGCGGCCACGGATCCGCCAGAGTCACCGCCGCCTCTAGTGGTGGTCACGGTGGCGTATCACAGCGAAGCGGTTCTGCCGGCCCTGGCCAGGGATCTGGCCCGCCAGCGCCACCGGCCCCAGCTGTGGCTGCTCGTGGACAACAGTCCCCTGGTGGCCCCCCTGGACCTGGAACCGCTGCGGACCGCCTCCCGGCCCCAAACCGACCCGCCAGCCAACCTGACGATCCGGTGCCTGGCGGGCCACGAAGGCGATGGCTTTGGGGTGGGCTGCAACCGGGCCCTCAACCAGCTGGCATCTGAAGGCTGGGACGGCTGGGTGTGGCTGCTCAATCCCGACACCCGCCTACCAGGCGGTAACGAACTGGAGCAATTGGGGCAGCAGCTGGCCCAATTGCCGCAGCGATCCTTGGTGGGCACGGCTGTGCTCGATGACCATGGCGGATTGGAGGCCAGTGGGGGCTGGATCGATCCGGGCCTGGCCTTCCGATCCCGGCGCCTGGAGGCGACCGCCCTCGCCGCCGGGGCCCCCCTGGCGGTGGACTGGCTGAGCGGCTGCAGCCTGGCCCTACGGCCCGGTGCCCACAAGCCGCCCGCCCGCTTCGACCCCGCCTTTCCCCTGTACTACGAAGACATGGACCTCTGCCTGCGGCTCTCGGCCCGGGGTGCCCCGGTGCTGTGGTTGCCCCAACCCAGCGTGCGCCACCACCGCGGTCAGGGGTCCAGCGCGGGGGAACCGCTGCGGCGGCGCCTCTCCACCATCAGCTATCTGCGTTTTCTGCGGCGCCATTGCCCCCCCTGGGTGCTGCTGCTGCGAACCCTGCGGCTCCTGGCACTCACCCTGCTGCGCCTACCCCTGCAGCCCCGGCGCAGCCTGGCGGTGCTGCAGGGGATCGGCCCAGCGCTGGGCCCTGATCCCATCCAGCCATGAGAGCCGCCTCTCCCCTGGCCCTGTTCAACGGCAGCTACCTGGGCCAGCGCCCCACGGGGATCGGCGTCGTGGCCCGCGACCTGGTCAACGCCCTGGATCCCGCCCTGGTGCCCCTGCTGGACCCCCTGGGCGGCGATCGACCCCACAGTTTGCCGATTCCCGCCGACCTCTCGCCCGAGTTCGGGCGCCAGGGCCACTGGCGGCGGTTGGTGTGGACCCAGAACGAACTGCCGCGCCTGTTGCGGGCCAGGGGAGCGCCCCTATTGCTCTCGCCGCTGCCGGAGGCCCCCCTATGGCGGGGCGTGCGCTCGGTGGTGCTGGCCCACGACCTGCTGCCCCTGCGTTACCCCCAATTCTCGCCCCTGCTGGCCTACCACCTGGCCTATGTGCCCTTAGTGCTGCACCGGGCGGTGCGGGTGCTGTGCAACTCCGAAGCCACCGCCCGGGAAGTCCATGGGCGCCTGGGGGTACCGGCCCGGCGCCTGGTGCCGATCCGGCTGGGCTTCGATCCCGGGCGACTGCGGCCGCTGGGGTTGCGGCGGGAGGCTTTTTTTCTGGTGCTGGGCCGCCACGACCCCCACAAGAACCTGGACCGGGTGCTGCGGGCTTTCGCCAAGGTCAAGGACCCCGGCGGCCCCCTGCGGCTGAAGCTGGTGGGTCCCCACGACCGGCGCTACACGCCCCGGCTGCAGGCCTTGGCTAAGGAACTGGGCATCGCCGGGCGCTGCGACTGGCTGCCCTGGGTCAGCGATGGGGAGCGCCTGCAGCTGCTGAATCGCGCCCAGGCGCTGGTGATGGCCAGCCTCTGGGAAGGCTTTGGCCTGCCGGCCCTGGAGTCCATGGCCTGCGGAACCCCGGTGGTGGCAGCCCGGGCCGGCGCCCTGCCGGAGGTGGTGGGGGACGCGGGCCTGCTGGTGGATCCGCGCTCCATCGACGCCCTCACCTCGGCCCTGGACCAGCTGCTGCGGGATCCGGCCCTGGCGGCCGGCTTGGCGGCGGCGGGACCTGTCCGGGCCGCGGACTTTGACTGGCGGGCCACCGCCGGCCAGGTGCTGGAGGTGCTGCGGGAGTGTGGATAATTGAAAACCTCTCCAGAAGCCCCAAGGCCAAGCATGATGGCCGCGTCCATCGGATCGGTCGATGCAGGATCAGGAATATCACGTGCTCGCCGCCCTAGAGCAGCGGCATTGGTGGTATCGCAGCCTGCGGCGGCGGGTGGTGAAGCGACTCCGACAGGAAGCTGGCCGCCAGGGCCATGCCCTGAAGGTGTTTGACGCCGGCTGTGGCACCGGCGGCATGTTGGCTGAACTCCAGAGCGAGGCGAGTATTGCCGCCACCGCCGGCTGCGACCTCCACCCCCTGGCCCTGGTCTATGCCCATGGGCGGGGTCTGAAGGTGGTGGAAAAGTCCGTCAATGAACTGCCAGTGGGGGACGATCTCTATGACGCGGTGATCTCCCTGGATGTGCTTTACCACCGCCAGGTCGATCCGCCCCGGGCCCTGGCTGGCATGGCCGCCATGCTTCGCCCGGGGGGCTTGCTGCTGATCAATGTGGCGGCCATGCCCTGCCTGGAGCGGCGCCACGATCGACGGGTGATGGGCGGACGCCGCTTCCTGGCCGACGGGCTGAGCCGTCAGGTGCGGGCGGTCGGCTTGCAGCCAGAATCGGTGTCCTACTGGAATTCTTGGCTGACACCCCTGCTCTGGCTCCAGACCCGGCTGGAACCGCTGCTGCCGGAAGGGGGCGAAAACGAGGATTCCGATGTGACCCTGCCCCCCCTCGGGCTCAACAACCTGCTGATCGGATTGCTGCAATGGGAAGAACGGGTCTCCCGGGCCCTGCCCCTGCCCTGGGGCAGCTCCCTAATGCTGGAGGCCCGGCGGCCATGACCAACCGGCCGTTGGCCCTACTGCGGCGAGGGCTTGATTCAAGTCTGCTGCGCTTCCTGTTGGTGGGGGGAAGTGGGGAGTTGCTCTATCTAGGCCTTTTCGCCCTGGCGGTGCGTTCCGGACTGTCCAACATGGTGGCCATCAGCCTGGCCGGCGGGTTCTGCCTGATCTTCAATGCTGTGATGCATGCCCGCGTCAGCTTCCGGGTGCACTTCAGCCGTTCTCTTTTGGTTCGATACACGGCCATCCAAGCGCTTGGATTGCTGGTCAGCCTCCTAAGCGCAGCCATGCTTGAGCGACTGCCAAAACCCTTTTCCAGCACAATAGTGGTGGGATTGGTGTCCTATGCAGCGTGGTCCGCCCTGTCTTTTGCACTCACCAGGGCCGCCTACCGACGCTCCGGCGCCGCCGGATTGGCCTCCAGACACACCAACCAATCCCCCTGATAAGGCACGATCGCCCCAGGTTCCGGATAGGCGCGGCAGGGGGGCAGGCCAGCGCGCACCTCGGCCTCATTGCCCTCGTGCCGATAGGCAATGTGTTTCACCTTCACTTGGTGGAGATTGAGGAAAAGGGCCGGGATGCTCCATTCGCGGCGAAAGGACGATTCGCCAACGCTGCTCCAATGGGGAAAGGGCTCGGTGCGCTCGGTGGTGCCAAAAATAGAGAAGGGCTCCATCGGCGTGCTCCCTTGCAGCGAGGCCGCCCGCACATCGGCCAGGATCGATTGGGAGAGGGCCATGTCCCGCATTTGCAACAAAGCAGTGAATTCCCACACCCGGGAGGCAAACGCCGCCTGGGGCACCACATAACCGACCACCAGCAGGCCCACCAGCCCCCGAGCGAGTTTCGGGTTCCAGCCCCGCCAGGGGGCCCCCAGCCGTTGGGCCGTCAGGGGCGCCGCCATGGTCGCCAGCACAGCCACAATCAGGGAAGCGACGCCGAGATTGCCAAGGCTGAAGGCACGGGAAGGAAACCCGGCATCAAGGATGTAGTACAGCAGAAAAGGCAGCAGCGTCAGGAAACCGGCGGCGGCCCAGAGGCTGCCGAGGCGTCGCCAGCGCTGCGGGCCTTTGGGTGTGACCCGCAGCAACTGGACCGTGGTCAGGGCGAGTAACAGCAGGAAAAGCACGCCCAGCGCCTGCTGGGGAATCCGGGGCAACAGGCTCACATCCGTGGCATAAACCTCTCGGTAGACCCCCCCATCGGTGAGCTTTTGCCAGAAACGTTCCAGCGAGGCAAATCCGGTGCGGCTGTTGGGGGTCTGGCCCGCCATGGCCAGCCGGGAGACCAGGTAGTAGCTGAAGCCCCCTGCCAGCACACCCGCCACCAACTGCTTGGGCGCCCTCAGGCCAAAGGGCCGGCTGCCGAGGGCCTTGGCCAGGCCATTCCAGCCAAGCAAAGCAATGCCGACATAACCAGTGGGCTGGTAAATCGAGAGAGCAAAGGCTACCGCCAGCAGGCCAAGGATGCCGTCAAGCCAACGGCGCCCCAACAAAGGCGGACCACTGCGGTAGGCGATCAACACCCCACCCCATACCGATAGAGCCGCCGGCAGCAGATACAGGCCGATGGCAAAACTGAAGTTGAAAAGATCGAGCAGATAGGCGTGGCCACTGATCAGCAGCGCCAGCAGACAAATCCAGGGGGGCGTGACCGCTGGCACGAACAAGGCCAGGGCCGCGGCCAAGGCATAAATCGAACCTGCGGCAATCAACCAGCCAAAGAAAGGGGAATAGGCATGCTGGAAGAGGGCCCCGTAGAGAAGATCCCAACCCGGCCGACTCTGGTTGGCCTGGTCAAACGATTGGCCCAGCAAGGCCCAATCATCAACATTCCAGGTGGGGGAGGTGACCTCCTGCCAGTGAATCGCCAGAAACAGGCCGGTAAAAATCAGGCCCCAACGCAGCCACGATGACGAAAATCCAGCCATAGATCCCACCACCTGAAAACCATCGAACTAGGGCAACACCCAAAGCCGTGTATCCCGCACCGCCTCCTCCCGTATCAGGCGCCACAAGTTTGCGTCCGCCTGCCGGGGAAGCGCAACGACCAGCCTGGCGCCGGGGCCACAGAGGGACAGGGCCGCGAGCAACACCAGGCTTTCGCCCACCACCACCATCCCCCCGAACCCCCGCAAAACCGCCTCGGGGGGGCCGCCAAGGGTCTGGTCTTCGGGCGCCAGGGGCCCGATCCAGTGGCGTTTCGCCGCCACGGGATGGGGGACCAGCCGCCAGGGGTGGGGCCAGTGATCCGCCTCGGCAACCAACCGCTCCACCCCGGGCGAATCCACAATCAGGGTGCGGAAGGGGGGGACGACCCCAGCGGTCTGGGCCGGACCAGCCGTGACCCCCTCCGCAGAACCATGGGGTTCAAAGAGGGGTCCCAGCTCGCGGCAATCGAAACGGGCGCACCAGGGAGCGCGATGGGCCGGCCGATCGCAAAACAACCAGTAGGGAAGGCCGGCGGCAAACATCTGGGGATCCAGGGCCCGGGGCTGGAACCGGTACTGGTCGAGTCCGTCATCGAGCAACTCCAGCTGGCGGCCATGGCGGACCAGCAGCCGCAGGGCCCGGCCGGCGCCGCGCAGATGGGCCAATCGCAGGCGCCCCACCAACCCCAGCCGGGCCGCCAGGGCCACGGCGGCCATGGTGAGGGGGTGGATCGGCCAACGCCAGGGCCAGGGCCAGAGCCGCCGATCCCCAGCCTCCAGGGCGAGGCGGCTGGGTTCGTAGAGCAGCACCTCCCACTCCTGCTGAGCGGCCGGTTGGCTGTGCCGAATCCGCCGCGCCGCCTCCAGATGGATGGCATTGAAAGCCAGCACCACCTGAACCATGGTCAGCGCCCCTGATCCAGGGATCCGCGGCCGTCCGAACGACGGCCCCTCGCCAAGCGGCCGCGGCCCAGGGACAACAGCAGCGACGGTGCATGCAAAAGGCGGCGGCCGGAGTGCCACCACAAGCGATGCCACCAACCCACTGGCCACTGACCTGACCGGGGCGGAGGGACCAGCTTGACGGGCAGTTCCTCCAGAAAGATGTCGGGGATAGCGAGGAAACAACTCCAGAACGTCATGCGACGGGCATGGGCGATCTCATCGGCGACTTCAACCTCCAACTGGGGCCTGGAGCCGCCCACCAGCCGCCATGCCCCCCCCACCTCCCTGGCGTAACTGGAATGGCGGGCCCCGGCGCCCCAGGGAGCGTGGGCGGCCACCAGGCGGTTGGCCAACCGGGACGCCCGCATCGTGGCCAGGCCCCTGGAGGCCCCTAGGGCCCCTCCCCCCGTTTGTCCCCCCGCCCGCTCGGCGTCGGTGTGGCTGATCAGCTCCAACCAATCGGCGGGGATCCAGGCGGGCTCCTGGGCCAGGAGCTGGGTCAGGCGGACACGCAGGTCTTTGTCATCGAACCCATAACCCACCAGGAGCTCATGGAATCCGCCCACCGCCTCAAACAGGCAGCGGGCCACCAGGATCTGGCCCTTGCGTCCCTCCCCGCCGCTGCCAAAGGCGCAGGGGCGACCCGCCTCCCCCAGCTGCGGCGCTCCGGGGTCAAAGCGGGCCGAGGGCCAGGCGTCCGCATCCAGCTTCAGGATCACCTCGCCACTGGACTGGGCCACGGCAAAGTTGTAGGCCCGACAGAGGTTCCACTCCGGCTCCCCCTCCACCCGCAGCAGCCGCAGCCGCGGATCCGGGGGCAGCAGCTCGCGCCGCAGGGGCTGGATGCTGCTCCAATCCACCACCAGGTGCTCTGTATGCCAGGGAAGCGAGGCGACCCGGGGCGCCGACTGCAGCAGATGGTGGCTCCGGTTCATGCAGACCGTGACGATGCTGAGGCTCATGAACCCGCCCCCGGGGCTCCGCCGCCCCTGGGGCCCACGGTGCCCTGGCGTCCCCGCGCCAGCTCCATGGCCCCCACCACAAGCCGCACCGGCAACTGCAGCAGCTGCCGGCCGGTGTACCACCAGAGCCGATGCCAGGGCCGCACGTCCCACCTACCCCGCTGGGATGGGGGGAAGAGGCGATAGGGCAACACCTCCAGGAACACCTCGGGAATCGCCAGGAAATGGCCCCAGAAGGTCATGCGGCAAGCGTGCTCGACCTCGGCGGCCACGGCCCCAGGGGGATGGGGCACCGAATCGGGCTCCACCCGCCAGCGGCCTGGGTGCTCTTGCTGATAGCGACTGGCCCGACTGCGGGATCCCCAGGGGCAATGGGCCGCCACCAGGCGGTTGGCCAGCCGGGTGGCCCGCATGGCGGCCTCGCCGTGGCTGCGGTCGATGGTGGCGGAGGCCTCGCCCGGCCCCCGTTCGGCGCGCTCCCCGTCGGAGTGGGCAATCACCGCCAACCAAGCCTCAGGGATGGGCGCCGGTTGGATACCGAGCTGCATCCCCAGCCGGGCCAGCAGATCCTTGTCATCAAAGCCATAGCCCACCAACAATTCATTGAAGCCGCCCAACGCCGCCAGCAGGCGCCGCTCGATCAAAAACTGCCCCTTGCGCCCCTCAGGCCCGCTGCCAAAGGCACAGAGAACCGACTGGCGGCTGGGGTCGTCGGCGAGCGCCTGCAATTGGGCCGCCGCCGGATCAAAACGCTCGGTGGGCCAGGCATCCGCATCCAGCTTCAAGATCAACTCGCCCTTGGCCCTGGCGAAGGCGAAGTTGTAGGCCCGGCAAAGGTTCCAACGGCCTTCACCCTCCACCCGCACCAGCCGCAGGCGGGGATCGGGGGGGAGGTCCTCACGACGCAGGGGTTCCCGGCTACTCCAATCGACGATCAGATGCTCGACATGCCAGGGGACCTGGGCCACCAAGGGGGCGGAAAGCCAGAGGTGGTCCCGGCGATTCATGCAGACGGTCACGACGCTGATGCGGCTCGGGCCGGCGCCCCCATCGTTCAGTCCCACAGACTCAGAGCATCATCCCTAGCCCCGAACCACTCGGCCGCCAGCGGCCCCCCCATCGTTCGCTGGTCCCGGAACCAGGGCCCCCCCAGGGTCCAGTGCAGCAGGATTGGGCCCCCGTCCTCAGCCCTGGCCTGCGGTGGGGGCTGCACGTCCACCAGGTGATTCCAGCGGTTAGGGAGGGAGCCGACCTCGTGGTCCCCGGCGAGCCAGTGGAAACGATGTAGGTCCAAACCACTGGCGCTGTTGACGTACTCGGGCGTCAGAGCTGTACAACGGGAACAGTTGAACAACATCAGAGAGCTCCAGTTTTTTTTGGGATAGGGGCTTTGAACCTCGCCAAGGAATTTGACGGTCTCGTTGGGCACATGTTGGTGCTGAACACAAAGAAGGGCATATTCGTCATCACGCAAATCCCAGAGTTCACTGATATCACCGCGACAAAGCATGTCGCAATCCATGAATATCGCCCAGCCTTGATACCCCATTAATGAGGGCACCAGGAAGCGGGTGAAGGAAAAACTGGTGCTCTGTTTGGGATCGCGCTCGCGCCAATAGATGGACTCGAGCTGGGTGTTCACGATCGGGGTGATCGCCAGGGGTCGACGACTGTGCTGATACAGACTGTCGATCAGCACGTTGGTGGCGGCGCGCTCGCGGGAGTCATAACCGATAAAAATCGGGATGGGGGGCAACGCTGTTCCCTGGGCCAACGCCTGCCGTGTCTTGGGGCCAGGTCAATGTAGATCCCCGTCCAACATCAGCTGGAGGCCTCGATACGATCCCCCCATGAGCTTCCTAGCCGGCCTCAACGACGCCCAGCGCAAGGCCGTTGATCACCACACCGGGCCCCTGCTGGTGGTGGCCGGTGCCGGCAGCGGCAAGACCCGCGCCCTGACCCACCGCATCGCCCACCTGATCGGCCACCACGGCGTCGATCCGGCCGAGGTGCTGGCCGTCACCTTCACCAACAAGGCGGCCCGGGAAATGAAAGAGCGGCTGGAACTGCTGCTGGCCCAGAAACTGGCCCAGAGCCAGTTCGGCCAACCCTGGAGCACCCTGCCGGCGGCGGAACAGCGGCAGCTGCGGGGGCGCATCTACCGGGAAGTGATCAAGGACCTCTGGATCGGCACGTTCCACGCCCTGTTCGCCCGGCTGCTGCGCTTTGACATCGATAAGTACAAGGACGGCGAAGGGCTCAGCTGGACACGCCAGTTCTCGATCTACGACGAGAACGACGCCCAGAGCCTGGTCAAGGAAATCGTCACCCAGGAGCTGGGACTCGATCCCAAGCGCTTCGAACCCAAGAAGGTGCGCTGGGCCATCAGCAGCGCCAAGAACCAAGGCCAGCTGCCGGAGCAACTGGAGGCCGAAGCCCGGGGCCAGCGCGATCGCCAGGTGGCCCAGGCCTACCGCCATTACCGCCGGGCCCTGGCGGCCAACAATGCCCTCGACTTCGACGATCTGCTGCTGATGCCCGTGCAGCTGCTGCGCCAGAACGAACAGGTCCGCCATTACTGGCATCGCCGCTTTCGCCACGTGCTCGTGGACGAATACCAGGACACCAACCGCACCCAATACGACCTGATCAAGTTGCTGGTCACCGATGGCCAGGACCCCGACAAATTTGAAGATTGGGGCGAGCGCTCGGTGTTTGTGGTCGGCGACGCCGACCAGAGCATCTACAGCTTCCGGGCGGCGGATTTCACCATTTTGATGGGCTTCCAGAAGGATTTCGGTGATGGGGCAACCGACGAGGCCACGGCCACGATGGTGAAGCTGGAGGAGAACTACCGCTCCACCGCCACGATCCTGGAGGCGGCCAACGCCTTGATCGCCCACAACAGCGAGCGCATCGACAAGGTGCTGCGGCCCACCCGCGGCGAGGGCGAACCGATCCACCTGATCCGTTGCGATGACGAAATCGCCGAAGCCGAGGCGGTGGTGCATCGCATGCGGATGTTGGACGCTGCCCACCCGGACCTGCGTTGGGGCGATATGGCCGTGCTCTATCGCACCAATGCCCAGAGCCGGGCCCTGGAGGAATCCCTGGTGCGCTGGGGGATTCCCTACCTCGTGGTCGGCGGCCTGCGCTTCTACGACCGCCGTGAGATCAAGGATGTGCTGGCGTACCTGCGCCTGTTGGTCAATCCCGCCGACACCGTCAGCCTGTTGCGGGTGCTCAACGTGCCCCGCCGCGGCATCGGCAAGACCACCGTCGAGCGCCTCACCGATGCTGCCAACCAGCTGGGCCTGCCCCTCTGGGAGGTGGTCACCGACGCCGAGGCCGTGCGCTCCCTGGGCGGGCGCTCGGCCAAGGGGCTGCTGCAGTTCGCCGAACTGATCCATGATCTGGCCCGCCGCGCCCAGGACTCCCCCCCCTCCGAGCTGGTGCAGCGGGTAATGGAGCAGAGCGGTTACGTGGCCGAACTGATCGCCGAGGCCAGCGACGAATCCGAGGAACGCCGCCGCAACCTCCAGGAGCTGGTCAATGCCGCCCTGCAATACCAGGAGGAAAACGAGGAGGGCTCCCTGGAAGGCTTCCTGGCCAGCGCCGCCCTGGCCAGTGACGCCGACAGCAAGGACACCGCTGCCGACCGGGTCACCCTGATGACCCTCCATGCCAGCAAGGGACTGGAGTTTCCAGTCATCTTTCTGGTGGGACTGGAGCAGGGATTGTTCCCCAGCTATCGCTCCCTTGAGGATCCCGCCGCCCTGGAAGAAGAACGCCGGCTCTGTTATGTGGGCCTCACCCGGGCCAAAGAGCGCCTGTTCCTTAGCCATGCCAGCGAACGGCGTCTATGGGGCGGCATGCGCGAACCGGCGGTGCCCTCGGTGTTTCTTTCCGAGCTGCCCGCCGAACTCCTGCAGGGGGATCTGCCCCAGAGCGGCGGCGCGGCCATCCGCCGCGAACAGCGACTGGAGCGGCTCACCCGCGTCGACCGGGACGACAGCCGACGGGTGGCGGCAGGAGGTGAAGCGGCCCGGCCCGTCAACGCCGTGCGGCGCCGTGCCCCGGCCCGCCCCTGGGCTGTGGGCGATCCGGTGCGGCACGCCAGCTTCGGAGTCGGCACGATCACCCACCTTTTCGGCTCCGGGGAGAGGCTCTCCCTGGCGGTGAAGTTTGAGGGGATGGGGCCCAAAATTCTGGATCCCCGCCTGGCCCCGATCGAACCGGTGTCCACCGATCCAGCGTGAACCCGGGCGCCTCTCCAGCCCAGGGGCCTCTCCCCAGGGTGCTGGTTCCCACCGGCGGCCTAATCCACCTGGTCCACCAGTTGGCCGTGGTGCAGACGCTGCCGCAATTCCAGGCCCGTTCGCCAGGCCCGGCGCCCCCGATCGCCGTTGTGATCACGGGGGTTCTGACCAAAGACCCCGTCGCCCTGGCCAGCGTTCAAGCCCCCATCGAGCGCTGGTTGGCACGGCTGCGCCAGCACAACCCCAGGAGCTTCGCGGGCCTCCATCAGGTCGCTGATGCGGAGGCCCTACGGCCTGGAGAGTGGGATCTGGCCTGTCTCAACAACCAATGGCTGAAGGACCAGCGCCGGCTGGTGCAGCGCCTGGCCATCCCCGAGGTGGTGGTGTGCGGCGATGGCCTGGGGCTGTACTACCGCTGCCCCCGGGAACTGCGGGCCCTGGCCCCCAGCCTGTTGGGCCTAGCGATCGGCGAGGCGGGCTTCAAGGTTCGCTATGTGGTCAGCGGCCGCCAGCCCCGCTGGCATCGCCCCCCGATCGCCCCGGAGCCGCCACCACTGAGCCAACGGCTGGAGTTGTTTGGCACCTTGCTGGCCTCGGAAGCCCCAACGGCCGCCGGCTGGGTCCGCCTCTGCCAGGAAGCAAGCGGCCCAGGTCGGCCGATCTGGCTGTGCTCGGTGCCGAACCTGGCCCACCAGTTCCCCCGCCAGCGGATCCCCGCAACGGTCCTGGACCAGTGGCGCCAGCGACTGGAGCAGCACCATGGCTTCGATACCGCCAGGGACAGGTTGGTGTTGCTGGACCATCCCAAGGCCCCGCCCTCAGGCAGCTTCGGCCCCCTGGAGGCCCCGTGGCTGGCGGGCCCGGTGCGGGCGCCGGTGCCCCTTGAGGTGCTGGTGGAACGTCTGCGACAAGCCAATCCAGATCGCCCGGTGGTCGTCACAGGACTCACCTCTGCCCTCTACGGCGTGCGGGCCCTGACCGACGCCGCGGTGATCTGGCTGCCCTTGGGGCCCCTATGGCGCAGCAATCCCCTCTACCGCCGCAAACCGCTGGAATTTCTGCACCGCTGGCTGCGGGTAAGACGGATGCAAAGCCTTACAGCCCAGCTTGATTCCTGAGGGGCAAGGGAGGCGGCGCGACTCAGTAGCGCACCTGCCAGGGCCAGCGGTCCGGCACACAGAGAAATTCATCGTTCTGGCCACAGGCATAGAACGCTGAGCGCAGGATGCGCCCATCCAACCAATGCTGCAGGGTGACCCAGAGCGGAAAGATCAAACACCAGTGGGCCCGGTAACGGTGCAGCCAAGCCAGATAGAGAATTAGCAAGAAGAAAGCAACCCCATCAGCAAGACGGCTGGTGATCTGGGCCAACCAGTGCTGCTCAATCGAGGCCTGGATCCCCATGTAGAACAATCCAAAAGCCAGCAGTAGCTGGGTCAGGGAACAACGCAACAACATCCTGGGATCCAGTCGCCGCTGCACACACGCCACCACCAGCCCCAGGGCCATGGCCCGCTGCAAGCGCCCCACCACGGGGCGGAGTGGATAAAGGTTGTAATAGTCGTCGTTGCTGTAGTCAAGGAAACGCTGCAGGGCGGCGGGCGCCACCAGCGCCAATAACACCAGCAGAGCCCCAGCGAGCAGGAACCATGGCAGCCAGCGGCGCCAGCCCACCTGGCCACCGCTGGGCTGGTCCCGGCGGCGAGCCGCCAGCTCCGGCAGACGCACCAGCCAAGGGGAGAAGCTGATCGGCAGATTCCAGACAAACGTGTTGTGACTGAGGGCCGAAAGCACCACCCCAACCCCCAACAAACTCCTGGGGGGCTGGCTTAGACGGGCGCTTTGCAAAAACAGGGGCAGCAGCAGCAGGGTGGCCAGCGCCTGGCGACTGTGGGCGTTCTGCAAAAACCCCCGCAGCAGGGGGCTGCAACAGATCAACAGGGCCCACCAACCGGCCCAGGCTTGCGCCCGCCATCCCCGGGCCAGCAGCACAATGGCCAGGGCGAATCCCGTGGCGATCAAGCCATGCAAGCCGGCCATGCGATAAGGCAGAACCAGGATCAAGGGCCTCAGCACCACCCAGAGCAGCTCCGGCGGTGAGAGTGCAGGATCCCATTGCAGCGCATGGGAAAAGCGGGTGGTGTCGCTGTTGCCCCAACTTGCCAGGGTGAAGAAGATCAGGATCAGTCCTAAAAAAAGACCAACAGCGGCCCACCACAGCCGCGGCCTTTGCAGTACCGCCGTCAGCTGGATCGCCAGCGCCATCGCCACCTGGGCCCAGAACAGGGCGGCCATCAGCTGGGGTGCCTGGGTGACCTGGTCGATCCGAAAGGGAGCAACGAGGGGGAAAGGGGGGGGGGAGGGCATCACAGAACTTCAGTAGCGCACTTGCCAGGGCCAGCGATCCGGAACGCACAGAAAGGTGTCGTTGCTACCGCAATGGAGAGCCTGGGAACCGGCCAATCGCTCCACCAGCCAATAATCCAGGGTGACGAGTAGGGCCGGTAGGGCCGCCCAGAGGCAGCGATAGCGCTCCAGCCAGGCCAGCCAGACAATCAACAGAAAAAACCCCGCCGGATCGGCCAGGCGGCTGGTGATCTGGGGTACCAGGCCCAAGGCCAGGGCCCACTCCACCAGCCCATAAACCAAGCTGTAGATCACCAGTTGGCGACTGCGGTCACAGGCCAGGAACCGGGCTGGCCCCATATGCCGTTGGTGACAGGTGAGGACCACCCCGATGGCCATGGCCAGCTGCAGACGCCCAACCGCTGCGGCGAGGGGATAGGAATTGGCATAACCCTGCTGGGACCAGTAGCTATCCAACTTGGCCCGCAGCATGGGAACCAGTTCCCAGGCCCAGAGGCATGCCACTACCCCAACCAGAAACAGCCCCCCCAAGGCCAGGACCCTCCAACGAGCAGCACGCCATTGGTTCTGAAACCAGTGGGCCGTGGCACCCTGGGCCGGGTCCTTGGACCGCTGGAGGCCCGAACCTGCTGGCCAGGTCCCTATCCCGGGCAACCTGGGCAACAGGGTCAGCAGCAAGGAGAAGAGGGCGGTGGTGTGGCAGGTGAGCCCCCAGAGGGGCAAAACGACAAGCATCAGCCGGGGCACCCGGACCAGGCGACCCGCCCAAAGCAAAACCGGCAGCAGCAGCAGCGTCGAGAGGGCCTGCCGTGAATGGGCGTTCTGCATGAAGCCCCGCAGCAATGGACTGCAACAGATCAGCAGGACCCACCAGCCGGCCCAGCTCCAGGCCCGCCAGTGGCGTGCCAACCCCAGCGCCGCCACCCCATAGCCCGCCACCACCAACCCATGGACCATGGCCATGCGGAACGGCAGGGCCACGATCAGGGGAGCCACTAACAGCCAGAAGGGTTCGCCCTTGATGGCAGAACGATCAAAACTCAGGAAGTGGCTCAGCTTGGTGATGTCGCTGGTCCCCCAGCTGGCCAGGCTGAAGAACAGCGCCACCTGCAGCAGCAACAGCCCTGCGGTGGCCAGCCCCAATAGCCTGCGGCCTTTTTTGGAAACCGCGCACCAGGAGAGCAACGACGCCGCCAGGAGCTGTCCCAGAAACAGGACCGCCATGGCTGCTGGGGCCGCCATCACCTGATCAATCCGATAGGGAGCTCCGGCCGGGAAAGCAGCCCCTAGGACCGCAAGTTCAGCGAGCATCCGCCAGCCTCCGCCCCCGCAGCACCCTGGCCAGGGCCGCCGGGTCCTTCATGGCATCAAACCCCCAGTAAGGATCCAGAAGCTCCCGCACGGCCGCCGCCCCATCGCCGCCGTCCAGGCGATCACGCAACTCGATCGACAGCCGCTGGCGCTCCTGCCATTCTTCTTGCTCCTCGGTGATTTTCTCGGGCGACAGACGGACGAGATCCTCCTCAACCGCCACCGGAATCCAGTGCAGACGCAGCCCCAGGGCGACGCCATAACCGAGATGGGTGCCGAAGGCGTTGCTGGCCAAACCATCACTGAGTTCGATCAGGGTTCGCAGCGAATCCAGGAACCAGGGGTTGGAGCGATGGCCATTGCAGGCCACGATCCAGTCTGCGGGCAGGCCTTCGATCTCCGGGTCCTTCCAGTGCCGCAACCAGATCACCCGGCGATAGCCCCCCCCGCGGGCCAGACGGGCGACGGCCTCGATGCAGGCGCCCAGGTCCATGCGTCGCTCGACCCGATCCCAACTGTGGGCCAGCACCACCAACAGGGTGGGGCCGAGCTGGGTACGCAAGCGGGCCATGGCGGTGGCTTCCAACACGGGTCTGGCGTAGGTGATCCAGGGACCGATGGAAACCGCCGGCAGCCGATAGCGCTCGCGCAGCCAACGGGCGCGCAGGGGGCCCATGCAGAGGTAGCCCCTCATCCAGGGTTTGGGGTTTTCGAAGCTGGCGTTGCGGCTCACCTTGAGCCCGTGCTCCAACACCCAGGGCAGTTGGGGGCCGATCAGGGGCAAGCCGGCATGACGTTTCAGCTGGACATCGTGACCGTAATGATGGGAGGAGCTCTCCTTCTCACGCAAGGCCGGATTGAAGAAAGCCGGCTGCACCTTCGCATCGGCGAAAGCACCGTCAAGCCAGTAGTAGGAACTGACCTGAGGGGCCAGGGGCTGGCTTCGGAACGCCTGGTGCACGAGCCCTCGGTGGGCCGCCAAGGACTGCCACTGATCGCGTTCGAAAGCCCCCAGCCAATCCAGGGGTGGCCGCCTGTTGGCGGCCACCAGAAGCTGCTGCAACCAGCGGCCCAGTCGACCGGCTTCAATCATTGCGTCCCCTCCAGCCCGAGCGGGCCAAGCGGTCCCAGTCGCCCCGAGCCTGCAGGATCGCCTCTGCCAGACGGCGCACGGCGCCGTCACCACCGTTGCGATCCAAGACCCAATCGGCCCGGGCCCGCAGGGGCTCCACCCCATCGGCCGGACAGATCAACAAACCCACCACCGGGCGAACCGCCAGATCATTGAGGTCATCCCCCACAAAGGCACATTCCCCAGGCGAAATCGCCAAAGTGCGTTGCAGTTCGGTGAGGGCGGCGGGTTTGTCCTTGACCCCGGTCAGCACATGCCGAATTCCCAGATAGCGGGCCCGTTGCTCGGTGGCGCCGCCCTTGCCGCCGCTGAGCAAAGCCACCTCCAGACCCGCCTGTTGCAACAGATGGATACCGAGGCCGTCGCGCACATCAAAACGTTTGAGCACTTCACCGGTTTCGGTGGTCCATAACCCTCCGTCGGTGAGCACCCCATCCACGTCAAGGACCAGCAACCTCAGGCGGCACAAAGCTTTGTGGCTGCAGCGAGCAGCCCATTGATGGCGCCAGAGGCGTAGGAGCGAATCGGCCACCTCGGCTCAGATCACACTCTCTGCGAGTCCCGCCGAGAGTGTGGCCCGAATCGCCATCAACTGGGTCAGGAGAGCCTCCAGCCGGTGCAACGGCACCATGTTGGGTCCATCGCTGAGGGCGTTCTGCGGATCGGGATGGACCTCAAGGAAAAGACCATCTACACCCACGGCAACCGCCGCCCGTGCAAGGGGGGCAACGAACTCCCTCTGGCCGCCACTGCTGGTGCCCTGTCCACCGGGCTGCTGCACCGAATGGGTGGCATCGAAAATGACCGGACAACCGAGGGCTTGGAGCTGGGGCAGGCTGCGGTAATCCACCACCAACGTGTTGTAACCAAAGCTGTTGCCGCGCTCGGTAAGCCACACGTGCTCCGCGCCGGCATCGCGCAGCTTTTTCACCACCTGTTCCATATCCCAGGGGGCCAAAAACTGGCCCTTCTTGACATTGATCACCTTGTCGGTGCCCCGGGTAGCAGCAGCGGCGGCCAGGAGCAAATCGCTCTGGCGACAGAGAAAGGCGGGAATCTGCAACACATCCACCACCTCAGCTACAGGTGCGGCCTGATGGCTTTCATGGATATCCGTGAGCACCCGCAACCCGTAGCGCCGTTTCACCTCGGCCAAAACCGCCAACCCCTCCTCAAACCCAGGACCCCGAAAGGAACTCCCCGAACTTCGATTAGCCTTGTCGAAGCTGGCCTTAAAAATATAGTCAATCCCCAGCGGCTCACAGATGGCCTTCACCCTGGCAGCAATAGAATAAACGAGGTCGGCGTTCTCGATAACACAGGGACCAGCCACCAAGGTCAGAGGCATCGGAACGCTTGGAGAATTAAGGGTCGGCAAATCCTACACATCAGCCCACCAGCTTCCTCTCCAAACCAGCAAGATCTCGGAAAGTATCGGAACGTTTCTGCAACTCTTGATAGGTACCAAAGGCTTTGACTCGTCCGGCCTCAAATTCATAAATACGATCACAGCGCATGACCGTGGAAAGTCGATGGGCAATGACCACCGTGGTACAACGGCGCCCGATGACCTCAAGGGCTTCAATAATGTCACTCTCAGTACGGTTATCCAGGGCACTAGTGGCCTCATCCAGCAATAAAAATCGCGCATGGCGATAGAACGAACGGGCCAAGGCCAGTCGCTGCCGTTGTCCACCGGAGAGCTGTAAACCATTCTCGCCAATCGGAGTGTGCAGTCCGTAGGGCAATTCACTGACGAATTCATCGAGCTGGGCCGCTTCCAGGGCCTCCCACACCGCCCGCTGATCAATCAATTCGACGTCTTTACCAAAAGCGACGTTTTCCAGCACGCTGGCGTCAAGAAGATTGATGAACTGGGGCACCTGGGAGCAAGAAGCCTGCCAGGCGGGTATGTCGTTGTTGGAAACAGAAATGCCATCGAGATTGAGGTGACCCTTCCCCGGTTGCAACAGGGCCAGGAGAATCTGGGCTGTCGTGGTCTTACCGCTACCGGTGGCCCCGACAAACGCCACTCTCGAACCCACTGGGATGGTGAGATCGACACCCCGCAGCACCCAATCCGACGCTCCAGGATAGGCATACCAGACATCCTCTAGCGCAATGCTGCGGGAGGGAAACACCCCGGCCGGACTAGGCACATTAGGGTCACCCAGCACGGGCAGCCCCGCGGGCAAGCGCAGATACTCCAATGTGGAATCAATCACCGGCAGGCCACCCCGCAGTTGATTGAGGGAAGCAAAAAAGTCTTGCAGGGGAGGGGTAAGCCTGAGGGCCGCCACCGAGAGGGATGCCATAAAGGGCAAGATGGAGAGAATGTCGGAGCGGTCGCCCCGCAGGAGCGGGGGAACGGCGCCCAACAGAAAGATCAGAGTGATGCCAAGCGGCTCTATCAGCATGCGCGGGATAATTGGCAGGATCTCAGCCACCCAGGCATGGCCCTTGGCCCGTTCACCAGTATTGACAAAGGCCCTGCGGAAGTGATCTTCAGAGGCGGTAAGCTTTATATCCCGAATGGAACCAAGAGACTCGAATAAAATATGGGCTGTCAATGATTCCAACCTTATTTTTTGCCTGGAATTATGGCGCAAATAAGGGGTAATGGACTGGGAAAGAATCACGTAAGATCCCAAAAGACATGCAATCAAGATCAGGGCAGGGCCGCGGCCAATCACTAATATCCCAATGGAAAGCAAAAGAATCGAGAAGATACTTCCCACCATTTTGAGAAGGGGATTAACGACAGAATTTGAAGTTTTTTTGATATGACTAAGTACCATTGTGGACAATTTAGCCGTACTTTTTGAAAGGTGGTATTCGTAACCTTGTGCCAACACATTGGCGTGGATGCGATTGGAGAGATCAATCCAGACCCTGGCGGTCAAACGCTGTTGAAAAAACTGCAAGCCAAGTTTGCTGAATGAGGCGAGCCACGCCAACACAACAAACATGAATATTAGCCATAAACTTTGGTCAACCTGATCACCGCCAAACACCTTGATTCCAGGCAAACGGTCATCCAATTTGTGCCCAACAAGGGCTCCCATCAAACGGGCAATAACAGCGACCGAAAGCAGATCAAACAATCCAGGGATAATCGACAAAGGCACCAACCACTGGAGCTGGCGCATGCGTTGCTGGGGCAGAAACGCCATCAGGGCCCGCAGCTGCTGATAGGTCTTACTCCTGCCGAGCAACTTCACACCCTGGAAGACTGAACATACATTTACGTTATGGGGTAACCGTTACCGTTTCCGGCGGAATCAGCCAGCGCCGCTACCGCCCCAGTCGCTCCACAGCGCAACAACCAGATCATCAGGATCGGCCCGGCAGGCGCCGCAGCAACCGCTGGGCCCATTGATCGGCCCGCAGCTGCCACACAGCAGGGCTGGCCAAGGGCACCGCACCGGCCTGCAGCCGATCCCAGTGCTGATCGATCGCCGTTAGGGCGAGGCGCCAGCGCTCCAGCAGGGTCTCCTCGGCGCAGCCAGCCAACAGGGTCTCCAGACGCTCCGGTGCCGGCCGCCATGCCGCCGGGTCAGCCACGGCAGATCGGATCTTTTGCAGGTCGTTCTCCAAGGTGCCGCAACCGATCTGATGTCCGAGCAACCCGGGATCAAGGGTGTCGGCCAAGGCGTGATTGAAACTGCTGAACAAAACGCAGCCGCAGGCGAGGGCTTCAATGGGTGGCAGGCCGAAGCCCTCGCTCACGTCCCTACCCCGCCAATAATCAGCGGAGTCGTAGAGCACCACACTGGCGTCATTGAACAAATCCACCAAATCCTCCACCCAGCCGCGCTGCCGTTCCACCCGCAGCCCGGCCGCCGACAGGGCCGGGACCAGTTGGTCGATCACATAGCGACTATTTTTGCGCTCCTGAACCAGGACATCAATGCGGCGGCGCCGCTGAACACCAACGCTGTTCAAAGGATGATGGCGATCGCCCCGCTCCAGCCAGCGAGGCTGGAGGGCATTGGGCACCAAAAAGAGGGGATGGCGCGGCGCCCGATCCCCCCAGTAGCCCAGGGTGTTGCGACTCACGGCCAGAATGGGCACCCCAGGTGGCAGGTTGAATCCGTAACCACTGCTATGGGCGTGATAAGCCACTGGGCGGCCGGCCAAGCGCCGCAGCAGCGGCGGCACGTCAAAGCCCCAACTGACGATCCATAGGGCACCACCGGGGCGGGGCTCCCGCCGCAACAAGTCATCCAAAAAAGGGTGATCCGGCTCCCGCTGCCGATAGGTCACCAGCTCGGCTTGGCGCAATCGGGCCGTCAGCCGCTGGGTCTGCATCTCCACCAACAAACCGCCACAGCGGTAGCGGCCCGTGGTGCCAGGAACCAGAAAACGGAGGGGACGCACACCAGAGTCGCAATCGTTACACGACTCTGGCGCAAGTCACCCCAGGGGAGCAGCCTCAGGCCACGACGGGTTCGGTGCTGCCAAGCCGCTGACGGCGGGTCAGGAAACCAAAAAGCACCTTGCCGATGGCTGCCACCAGGTTGCCCTCCAACTCCTGGAACATCTTCATGTTGTAATGAAAAGCCTGGTTGGCCTCCGCCACGATGCGATCGGCGGTGGACTGATCGATCGGCAGGTTATCGAGCACGGTGCGGTAGTTGGTCTTGAAGCCCTTCTCGTCCGGGATCGCGTCGAATTCATAGAAGCGCAGGCCGTCGTGCTCGCCCAGGTTCATGGCCTTCTGGGCGATGTTCTTGAGGATCTGGCCGCCGGAGAGATCGCCGATATAGCGCGTGTAGTGGTGACCCACCAGCAGCTCGGGAGACTCCTCGGCCACGCGGTGCAGGCGGGCCACGTACTCCTGGGCCCCAGGGGTGGCCTTGATCTGGTTGCGCCAATCGGCACCGAAATAGAAGGCGAGATCCTGCTCCAGGGATTCGCGCCGATTAAGCGAGGCAAAGTTGATGGGCCCGACCACGGGATGGTCGGCGAGGCGGCCGATCTCCTCCTCCATGGCGCAATACACGTACCAGAGGTCCGCCACCAAGGTGCGATAACTGGCCTTATCGACCACACCCTTCAGGAAGCAGCTCACAAAACCGGTGTTCTCGGCCATGGTGTGGGCCTTCTTCGTTCCCTCACGGAGCTGGGAAGCCAGTGCGACAGACATCTTCGGCGGGGCGCTTGAAACGCAAAAAGAGCATTCAGCCCAAAGTAGGTGTGGCGCTCCCAACCATGGCCACAAGGTTGCAAAGGGTTACGGCTCCAAGCAAGTCAGGATCATTATCCAGCCGGCCCATGGGTTTTCAGGCCTTGCTTCAGGACGCGATGTCGTCCGAATCGAAGGGGGACGTCGCGGCGGTACCAAACAACACAAACAGCTCACGGCAGAGCCCCTGCAGGCTGGACACCACCGCAGGGTTGGGCAGATGGGAACCGGAGGGTTGCCAGTCGCCCAAGGTGGTGAAGCGCCAGCGTTCGGCTTCGTAGGTGAGGCCCCGGATCAGCACACCCAGCAGCCGGGGGCGACCGGCCGCCCCCCCCTGGGGCGAACGTTCCAGGCGCAGCTGCACCAATAGGGAACGGCATTCGAGCCGGGGGCTCCAACCGGGGAAATGGAGCGAGAAATCGAGGTTGTCCCTGGCATCGAAACGGCGGGTTTCAGGATCATCGCGCCAGGGAGTGAGGTTGGTCCGGGCATCGGGGAAGGCCGAGCGAAACAGGATCACAGCGGCGGCAATGGCCTGTGCCAACTCCGGACTATGGGCCTGATCCGCTGCGTTCATGGGCCCCATCCTGCAGAAAAACCCCACCAAGGGTGAGCTTGGTTGCCGCCCCCGCACCAACGCTGCCATCGACCCAGAATCGGGACAAGGGAGCGGCAGGTGCCGCTTCAGGGTGCAGGGGGCGATTACAAACAGACGGTCCTGCCCGCGTGCTGATCCCTGCAAACCTTCCGCGCCCGTCGGCAGGCATAGGCTCTGCCGACCGTATCTGCGTCCAGCCACTCCATGGCCACCTACGAGAAGCTCACCGCCCCCACAAGCGGCACCGCCATTCGCTTCGAGAACGGCCAGCCGGTGGTGCCCAGCGACCCGATCATCCCCTTCATCCGCGGCGATGGCACCGGAGTGGACATCTGGCCGGCCACCCAGCGGGTGCTGGATGCGGCCGTCGCCCGGGCCTATGGCGGTGAGCGTCGCATCGAGTGGTTCAAGGTGTATGCCGGTGACGAAGCCTGTGAGCTGTACGGCACCTATCAATACTTGCCCCAGGACACCCTCACGGCGATCGAGACCTACGGGGTCGCCATCAAGGGGCCCCTGACAACGCCGGTGGGCGGCGGCATCCGCTCCCTCAACGTGGCCCTGCGGCAGATTTTCGATCTGTACTGCTGCGTGCGGCCTTGCCGTTACTACGCGGGCACGCCGAGCCCCCACAAAAGACCCCAGGATCTGGAGGTGGTTGTCTATCGCGAAAACACGGAAGATATTTATATGGGTATTGAATGGGAAGCCAGCGATCCAGTCTGCATCGAACTGATTCGCCATCTCAACGACGAGGTGATTCCCGCCAACGGCAAACTGGGCCAGCGCCGTATCCCGGCGGGATCCGGCATCGGCATCAAGCCCGTGAGCAAGAACGGCAGCCAGCGCCACATCCGTAAGGCCATTCAGCATGCCCTCAAATTGGAGGGAGACAAGCGCCACGTGACCCTGGTGCACAAGGGAAACATCATGAAATTCACGGAGGGAGCATTCCGGGACTGGGGTTATGAGCTGGCCACGACGGAATTCCGCGATCTCTGTGTGACGGAACGGGAAAGCTGGATTCTCGACAACCTTGCCGGGGATCCGGGGCTGAGCATCGAAGCCAATGCCCGTTTGGTAGATCCCGGCTTCGATGCCCTCACCCCCGAAAAACAGGCCGCTGTCTGCAACGAAGTTCGGGGCGTCCTTGATACCATCGGCGCCAGCCATGGCCAGGGCCAGTGGAAAAAAATGGTGATGGTGGATGACCGCATCGCCGACAGCATCTTCCAGCAAATCCAGACCCGACCGGCCGATTACTCCGTGCTCGCCACCTTGAACCTCAACGGCGACTACATCTCCGATGCCGCCGCCGCCGTGGTTGGGGGTCTGGGAATGGCCCCCGGCGCCAACATCGGCGACAAGGCCGCCATCTTCGAGGCCACCCATGGCACGGCCCCAAAGCACGCCGGCCTCGATCGCATCAACCCCGGTTCGGTGATTCTCTCCGGCGTGATGATGCTCGAATACATGGGTTGGCAGGAGGCCGCCGACCTGATCACCAAGGGCATCAGTGCCGCCATCGCCAACGGCGAAGTCACCTACGACTTGGCTCGCATGATGGAGCCGAGGGTCGAACCCCTCAGCTGCTCTGGATTTGCCGAAGCCGTGGTGCGCCGATTTGGCGATTGAGCCGGGAAACCCAGCCACTGCCGATAAGCTGCCGCCGTTGCCTTCCATGAGAATGTCATCTGCAGTGCTCGTGGTCGGCGCTGGCTTTGCCGGGGCGGTTCTGGCCCGTGAGCTGGCGGAGGCGGGTCGAACCGTCCGGGTGATCGACCGACGGCCCCACATCGGTGGCAATGCCTTTGATGCGCTCAATGAACACGGCGAGCGCCTCCATGTTTATGGGCCCCACCTGCTGCATGGAGAAGCCGATTCGGTGGCGATCCGCTGGTTGAGTCGCTTCACCGAATGGGAGCCCTATGAGCATCGGGTGCGGGCGGTCCTGGCCGATGGACGCACCACTCCCCTGCCCGTGAATCGCACCACCCTTGAAGATGTCTTCGGGGTGGAACTGCCCACGGAGGAATCCGCCAAGGAGCTGCTGGCCAGCGAAGTGGTGGCCGGCACCCCCAACAACACCGATGAGTTTTTCTTGGCCAATGTGGGGCCTCGCCTCGCCGACATTTTCTTTCGCCCCTACACCCGCAAGATGTGGGGAGTGTCCCCCACCCAACTGGAAGCCGCCGTCGGAGCCCGCCTGCCGGTGCGTTGGAACCGGGACGATCGCTACTTCACCGATTCCTTCCAGGCAATGCCGAAGGACGGTTTCACGGCGATGTTTGAACGCATTCTTGATCACCCCCTGATCTCTGTGAGTCTCGGCCAGTCCTATGGACCCGACCTGGATGCCGACGTATCCCACACATTCTTGAGCCTGCCCATCGATGAATACTTCGGCTTCCGTTTCGGCCGGCTGCCCTATCGCTCAATCCGCTTTGAAACCAGCAGCGTCAGTGCCGACCAACCGGCGACGGTGATCAACTACACCGACACCGGCATCTACACCCGCTGCACCCAGTGGGACCTGATCCCCAATTCCGGTCGCCGCCAGGATGGCCAGCACACGGTCACCCGGGAGATTCCCTGCGACGCCGCCGACAACAACAACGAGTGCTACTACCCAGTACGGAACAGCGAAACCCTGGCCCGCTACGAGCAATACGAAGCCCTGGCGGCGACGGAACCCAATAAGACCTTCATCGGTCGTTGCGGCCTGTTCCGTTATCTCGACATGGTGCCCTGCGTGAACATCCACCTGCGGCTGGCCGCCACCTTCCTTGGCCAGCAGGCCCAGGCCGTGGCCTGACCACCCCTGCCGCACCTTGGAGCCAGACTGGCCACCATGACCACCTTTCCCTCTGCGGCCACCCCCCCATCCGCCACCAGCCCCCTGTCCAGCGCCACCGACCCCTGCGTGCACTGCGGCTTCTGCCTGCCGACCTGCGCCAGCTATCGGGTGCTGGCTACGGAGATGGATTCCCCCCGCGGCCGCATCCATGCCCTCAAGGCCATCGCCGCCGGTGAACTTGAACTGGATGCCACGGTGGCCAGCCATTTCGACACCTGCCTGGGCTGCTTCGCCTGCGTGACGGCCTGCCCCTCCGGCGTTCGCTACGACCAACTGATCGAAGCCACCCGGCCCCAGCTGAATGCGCCAGAGCTGCGCAGCCCCGCCCAGCGCTCCTTTCGCCAGCTGCTGTTTGCCCTGCTGCCCTACCCAAAGCGGCTGCGGGCCCTGCTCACCCCCCTGCGGGCCTATGCCGGCACCCCCCTGCAGGCCTTCGCCCGGCGCCGGGGTTTAACGGGCCTGCTGGGGCCCCAGCTAGAGGCGATGGAGCGACTGCTGCCGCCACTGGCCGCCGAGGCCTTCCGCGATCGCTGGCCGGTGGTTGTGCCGGCCCAGGGCCCACGCCGATACCGGGTGGGACTGGTGCTGGGCTGTGTGCAGCGGCTCTTCGACCCCGCCGTCAACAGCGCCGCCATCAACGTTCTGAGCGCCAACGGTATTGAGGTGGTGATTCCGCCGAACCAGGGTTGCTGCGGCGCTGTCACCCACCACCAGGGGGAGCTGGCCCAGACGCGTGACCTGGCCACGGCCCTCATCGATCGTTTCGCCCAGGTGGTGGGGGAGGGACAACCGGCAGGCCCCGAACCCCTCGATGCCGTCCTGGTGGCAGCCTCCGGCTGTGGTCACACTCTCAAGCATTACGACAGCCTCCTGGCCCAGGAACCCGGCTGGATGCAACGGGGAGCGGCCTTCGCCGGCCAGGTGGCTGACATCCAGGAATTTTTGGATCGCGTTGGTCTCAGTCCCGGTTTCCGGGCAGCCCTCAAACCCCTGCGCCACGCCGATGGCAGCGCCGCCACGGCCGAGCACCCCCTGACCCTGGCGTACCACGATGCCTGCCACATGATCCATGGCCAGGGTCTGCGGGACCAGCCCAGGGCCCTGCTTCGGCAGATCCCCCATGTGCGCCTGCGGGAAGCCGTCGAAGCCGGGGTCTGTTGCGGCAGCGCCGGCATCTACAACCTGGTGCAGCCCGAGGAGGCCGCTGAACTGGGGCGCCTCAAGGCGGCCGACCTGAGCGCCACGGGCGCCGATCTGGCGGTCAGCGCCAACATCGGTTGCAGCCTGCAGATTCGCCGGCACATGGAAGATCAGCCCAGGCCCATTGCGGTGCTGCATCCGGTCCAGCTGCTGGAGCAAAGCTTCAGCGGGGGCTGAGCTGGCCCTCCATCCATTGCCAGGCCAGGCGCAGGGTGTCCGCCTGGCCCAAATTTCCAGGAAAGGTGAGGATTGGCAGCGGCGCTGCCCCCGACTCCGCAGCGGCCACGGCTGAACCGGCCGGGGTCAATACCAGGGACAGACCAGGCAGCACCTGGCCCTGCAGCTCCACCGCAGCCAGTTGCAGGCCCTCGGCCAGCAGGACGTGGCTGGTGATGCCCCCCTTGCTGATCAGATAGCCCAACTGGGGGGCAAGGGCCGCCGCCAACCGCGCCATGGTGGTGGCCAGGGCCTGGCCCAGGGCCCGCCGCTCGGCGGCATGGCGGCAAACCAGCTCGCCGCGACTGGTATGGAGGACGGGCGTGCGACCGGAAGCCAGCACCGCCGTCAGTTGCTCCAGCCAGGCGGCTTCCAGGGAAGGCAGCAGTAGATCGGGCAGGGGTCCCTCCAGGAGGCGATGCACCTTGGCCACCGGCAACTCAACGCCAACGCAGCCCGGATCCGCCAGCAGGTATTCCAACTGGGCATCGGCCAGGGGCACATGGGAACCCACCAGCACCAACCCCGGCCAGGCCCCGGCCGGGCCGCGCCGCCGCAGGCCCGCCAGTTCGGGGGGTCCCAGGGGCTGGGGGGGCAGGGCGGCTAAAGCGCCCAGTACGGAAGCAGCCGAATGAAACAGCCAGGGGCTCGGCCCTGGGGGGCCGGCCAGCGTCAACTGCCGTATCGCCGTCCCCAAGGCCGCCAGATGGCCAGGCCGCTCGGCATCCACGGCCACCACCGCCCCGCCTCCCAGGGCGGCGAGGCGGGCCTCCAGCCGATCCATGCCGGGTCCACCCCCCTGCTCCCAGGCCACGGCGGCGGCTTCCATCAGCTCCAGGTCGAGGCGCTGCACCTGGTCAGCGGCCATCCGGCCAGCCGTCTTCTCCTCCACCCACTGGGGCAGATAGCTGCTGCCAAAACCAAACAGGCGATCCCTGGCAAAGGCGGTCTCGTGCACGGGGCGGCCATCTAGCTGATGCATACCGGCCACGGTGGTGCGACCTCCCTCCAGGAAGGCGGGCACCAGCAAGGTGGCCCCAAAGGGTCCCAACCCGGTGGAGATGGCCTCCACCTCCAAGGGGAAATGGCCCCGCAAGGTCGAGTCTCCGCGGCTGACCATCAGCCAGTGGCGGCAAACCCCCTGCTCCACGGCTTCGGCCAAGAGCGGGGCCAGGGCCGCGGCGATTTGCCCCACCCGGTGTCGGGCCTCCGCAGGCGCCAGGGCCCTGGTGTTGGCCAGCACAAACATCAGGGGCGAAGGATGGCGCAGGGCCGCCGCCAGGTCGGCGGCTTCCCACCGCAACAGCAGGGGGCAACCGTGCACGGTCTGGGACCCCGTGGGATCGTCATCGATCACGACGATCTTCAGAGGAATCGTCTCCCGGGGAGAAAGGGCGGCCCGGGGGAACAAAGCGGAACTGGAATCCATCGGCCCCAGCCTGCCGTGCCAGGGTCCCCCCCCATGGCACCATCTCTGCCATGACTGGCCCCGAAATCCTCCAACCCCAAGCCAACGAGCTGGGCGCCCTCGTGCTGGCGCTGCATGCCGAGGGCTGTCCCTGGCTGCCCGCTGGCCAGGCCAGCCGCCTGGGCTGGGGAGCTGTGGTGGCCCCAGCATGCACGGTGATCCGCACCAGCGGTCTGAATCGCATCCTGGACCACAACCCCGGCGACTTCACGATCCGACTGGAGGCGGGGACGCCCCTGCAGACCGTGCAGCAGGCCCTGGCGGAGCAAGGCCAATGGCTGGCCGTCGATTGGCCCTGGGGCAGTGGGGCCCTGGGGGGCGGCAGCATCGCTGGCCTGGTGGCCAGGGGCCTCACGGGGGGCTACCGCCAGAAGTACCTGGGCATCCGCGACCAACTGATCGGCATCGGCCTGATGCGGGCCGATGGGGTCTCGGCCAAGGCGGGGGGGCAGGTGGTCAAAAATGTGGCGGGGTACGACCTCATGCGCCTTTTCGCCGGCAGCTGGGGCTCCCTGGGCCTGATCACCGAAGTCACTATGCGCACCATGCCCCTGCCGCCGCGACGCAGCGGCCTGCTCATTCAGGGGCCCCTGAGCCAACTGGCGCCGCTGGGCGAATGGCTCCTGGGTTCCAGTCTGACTCCTGAGCGGATCGACTGGTGGAGCCCGGCCCTGGCCGCCACTGCGGGTCTGGCGCCCCTGCCCCTGCTGCTGTTGGGCCTGGCCGGCGTGGACGCCAGCACCATGGCGGAGCAGTACACCGCCATTGCTGCCCAAACACCCCTGGCCTGCGAGGTGCTGACGTCCGAACGGCTGGAGGAACTGCTGGCGGTGGCGGGGGGTGGCAACGGCTCACCCCCCGCCTGGCTGCTGCGTCTTGGGGTCAATCCCGCCCAGGCCCCCCTGTTGTTGGCCGCCCCCGAATGGGAGGGCATCCCCCTGGAACTCGGAGCTGGCAGTGGCCTGGGAATCGCCTGGGCAGGGGCCCCTGGCGACTCCCACGGCGCCGCAGGGGCTTTAAACCCAGACCAGGTGACCAACCTGCGGCGGCGATGCCATCGATTTGGGGGCCATCTCACGGTTCTCAGCCAGCCCGAGGGCAGCGGCCTCAATGCCTGGGAGGACTCCCCCTCCCGCCCCCTGATCGAACGGATCAAACATCAGTTCGATGGCCTGGGCCAATTGGCTCCCGGCAGGCTGCCGGGAGTGGCCCAGATTGCGGGCCATCCTCCCAGGCCCCAGGCCTAGGAAAGGCTGGCCAGCCAATCAAGCAGGGAAGCATTGACCGGTGCGGGCACCTCGTCATGGGGGCAGTGGCCGGCCTCCAGCAACAGCTCGCGGGTTGCCGGCGGTGCATGCCTGAGGAAGCTGGCGCGCCGGCCGGGGGCATTGATCCAGGGGTCCTGCAGTCCCCAGATCAGAAACAGGGGGCAGGAAAGCTGGGCGAAAAGGTGATCGAGGGGCTCGCCACTAGGAAGATCGAAGACGGTGCGAAACACCCCAAAAGCCCCCGCATCGCGGGCGGGCCCCAGGATGGACTGCACCAGCGCCTCATCCACATTGGTGCGATCGAGATAGACCCGGTTCAAGGTGCGCCGGATCGTGGCCGGCCGCCGCAGGTTCTCAAACAGCAGGCGTTGCAGCGGTGGACTGCGAAACAGGGCCCCGCCGATGGTGCGGCGAGCGATGGCCCCCCAGCCCGTGGGCTGGCGCTGCTCGTCGGAAAAGGGACCGGCGGCATTGATTAGGGCCACCCCTGCGGCTTGCTCCCCTAGGACGGCGCCGGCCGCCAGGGCCGCGTAGCCCCCGAGGGAATTGCCCACCAGGACCGTCGGCCGGCCGATCTCCGCGCGCACGTAGGCCTCCAGCTGGTCCCGCCAAAGGGCCCCGCCGTAGGGGAGCCCCGCAGGCTTGGCACTGCGGCCAAATCCCAGCAGGTCAATGGCATGGACCTCATGGCGTTCGGCCAGCACGGGAATGTTGTGACGCCAATGGTCCGTGGAGGCCCCAAAACCGTGCACAAGCAATAGGGCAGGACCCTGGGGCTGCTGGGGGCCTTGTCTGACGCGATGCACGGGATGGCCCAGAAAACTCCAGGCGGCGGATGGCGTGTCAATCGCAGGGACGTCTTCGGAAGGGGTCAGGGGTCGCTGCACTGGAGAGGACGTGGACGGCATCGGCTGGGTTACGGCCGCAGCCCCACAAGGCGCGGTACAGAAGGTGCTTGATGCTAGGGAGGCTGACGCGGAAGAAACCCGACCATGCCCTTGATCCCCGTGGCCATGGCCTGGCCCATGCTCCTGCCCGGCATCGCCCTCTGGGCCCTGGCCCTCTACTGGCCCCTGAGCCTCAGCCTGGCCCCCCTGGAGGCGGGTCTGGCAAGCGGCCCGCTCAATGGGGCCAGCCAACAAATCGTGCTGGTGCTGGGCAGCCTCAGCCTGGCCCTGGTGGCGGGACTGGCAATGGAGTTGATCCTGGGATGGGCCCTTGGACCCAGCTGGGCCTCCAGCCTGGGATTCGTGACGGCCCTGTGGGCCCTGTTCTGGGTCCTAACCGGAAGGACGCCCTGAATGCTCAGGCCTTCTGGGTATCGCGATCGGGTCCCACCAAAACAGCCCGCAGCAGCAGCGGGGCCAGGAAAGTGGTGCCAATCACCATCATCAGGATTGCTGCCTCAAGGGAGGGGGTCAACAGGCCCGCCTGGGAGCCGAGGCCAAGAAAAATCAAACCCACTTCGCCGCGGGGCAACATGCCCAGTCCCACCACCAGTCTGCGGGTGGGTTCGGCGCTGAAATAGGTCCAACCGGAAGCCAGTTTGCCAGCAATCGCCACGGCCAGCAGGAAAGCGGCCACCACCAGCCCCTGACGGTTAGCCGGATCGAAGGGATTCAGCACCGAAAGGTCCATGGCGGTGCCGATCAACACGAAGAAAATGGTGGCAAAGAGGGCCACCAGGGGTTTGACCGTTTCTTGAATCGCTTCGGTGCGCTCGGATTGGCTCAGGATCAAACCGGCAGCAAAAGCCCCTAGAGCCGCCTCCAGGCCGATCGCCTGGGAGGCAAAACAACACAGAATCAGCACCACGAAGGCGGCGACCACCACCTCCCCAGGCGCCTTGAGCCAGTCGACCAACTTGTCAAATAGGGGAGCGGCCCGCTGGCTGAGCCAGATCGCGGCAGCCACGAACAGCAGGGCCGCCAGAACCAACTTGAGAATGGGGGCGAGGCTCAGGGCATTGCCCGAAGCCAGAGACACCACAACGGCCAGGATGATGATGCCAAGAATGTCGTCGAGCACGGCGGCACCAATGACAATCTGCCCCTCCCGGGTTTTCAGGAAGCCCAATTCGCCAAAGACGCTGGCGGTGATGCCAATGCTGGTGGCCGTCATCGCCGCCCCGGCAAAAACCGCGGCGATGGCGGGCAGATGGAACAGGTAGTAAAGGCCAGCGCTGCCGGCCGCAAACGGCAACACCACCCCGGTCATGGCCACCGTGGCCGCCTGGGGACCCACCGCCACCAGTTCATCCAGTTCGCTCTCCAAACCAGTCAGAAACAGCAGGGCATAGAGACCCAGGGTGGACAACTGTTGGAGGCTGCCAAAGGAGCTCATATAGATCTCGCGCACCCGCTCCGTTGAGACTGAGGCCAGTTGGCTGACGAGCTGCACGGGCCAGGCAGCCAGCTGGGCGCCGGACTCGGGCGGCAGCAGCAGATGCAGACCAGAAACGCCAATCAACACACCAGCAACTAACTCCCCCAGGATCGAGGGCAATTGCAAGCGGACCATCAGCTCGGCGAGGCTGCGGGCGGCGAGAAAAATGATCAGGAAACGACCCACCAGGATCAGGGTTTCCGCCACATCTTCCTGGTGGGAGCCGATTTCAAGCAGCAGGGGCAGAACCATGTAATCAGCGATCCGGAGGCGACCCTAGGGCGCAAGGCGCAGCGCTAGATACCCGGTCGTAACCGACTCGAGTGTGGATCTCAGCGCCGGAAGCTTGTAAAACCGCAACGGTCGCTACTGTCTGACAAATACGCGCTGGCTTTGAAGCGGGCGCATGACAGCCGGAGAGCACCCACCATGTCCGAGCTGAAACCGCGCAACCTGCGGCTGCCGACCCCAGGCTGCTACGCCGACCCCGACCGCAGCGGCCTGAAAGCCAAGGATGTGTTCGACGGCATGACCGAACACCTCTTTTATACCCTCGGCAAGCTGGCCCCAGCCGCCAGCCAGCACGACCTTTACATGGCCCTCAGCTACGCCGTGCGCGACCGGCTGATGACCCGTTATCTCGCTGGGATTGAGGCGATCAATGCCACTCCCACCCGGGTGGTTGCCTATTTCTCCGCCGAATTCCTGATCGGCCCCCAACTGGGCAACAATCTTTTGATGTTGGGCATCCAGGAGGAGGCCGCCGAAGCCCTGCGGGGGTTCGGCATTAGTGACATTAATGAGATTCTCAACGTCGAGGAAGAACCGGGTTTAGGCAATGGCGGGCTGGGGCGACTGGCGGCTTGCTTTCTGGAATCCCTGGCCTCGCTCCAGATTCCAGCCACCGGCTACGGCATTCGTTATGAGTTTGGCATTTTTGACCAACTGATCCGCGACGGCTGGCAGGTTGAGATCACCGATAAATGGCTCAAAAGCGGCTGGCCTTGGGAAATTCCCCATCCTGACCAAGCCTGCTTCGTGGGTTTCGGCGGCCACACCGAGAGCTACCGCGACGAGCACGACACCTATCGAGTGCGCTGGATTCCCGCCGAACACGCCATCGGGGTACCCCACGATGTCCCGGTGCTGGGCTATCGGGTCAACACCTGCGACAGGCTCAGGCTGTGGCGAGCTGACGCTACCGAAAGCTTCGATTTCCATGCCTTCAATATTGGCGATTATTACGGCGCCGTCGAAGAAAAAGTGGGCATTGAAACCCTCTCCAAGGTTCTCTATCCCAATGATGGCACTGACGAAGGTCGCCGATTGCGTTTGAAGCAGCAGCACTTCTTTGTGAGCTGCTCATTGCAGGACATGATGCGGAACCTGGAGGCCAGGGGCATTCCCATCCAGGAATTCAGTGACCATTGGGCGGTTCAGCTCAATGACACCCACCCCTCCATTGCCGTGGCCGAGTTGATGCGGCTGCTGCTCGATGAGAAGAACCTCAGCTGGGAGCAAGCCTGGGACATCGTGACCCGCACGCTGTCGTACACCAACCACACTTTGCTGCCCGAAGCCCTGGAGAAATGGGACCTGCAACTCTTCGGGTCCCTGCTGCCGCGTCACCTGGAGCTGATCTACGAAATCAATCGACGCTTCTTGCAACAGGTACGCCTCAAATATCCCGGCAATGAAAGGATTTTACGCAAGGTATCCATCATCGATGAAGAGGGATCCCGTTCGGTGCGCATGGCCAATCTGGCCACCGTGGCCAGCCACCACGTCAATGGCGTTGCCGCCCTGCACAGCGACCTGGTCCAGCGGGATCTCTTCCCAGAATTTGCGGCCCTCTGGCCCGAAAAGTTTACCAATGTGACCAATGGCGTCACCCCGCGCCGTTGGTTGGCCCTGGCTAATCCCCGCCTGACAACCCTGCTGAACGAAAGCATTGGCGACGGCTGGATCCGCGATCTGCGGCAACTCGAACGCCTGCAGCCCCTGGCCGAAGACGGCGCCTTTCTGGAGCGCTGGCAGGCCACCAAACTAGCCGTCAAAAAGGATCTGAGCCTTTACATCCATACCCATACTGGCGTCCTTGTGGACCCGTCATCCCTGTTCGATGTTCAGGTGAAGCGGATCCACGAATATAAGCGTCAGCACCTTAATGCCCTGCAGGTGATTGCCCAATATCTGCGTATCAAAAACGGAAAAGCCGATGGCAGCGCGCCACGGACGGTCATCTTTGGCGGCAAAGCTGCACCGGGCTACGCTATGGCCAAATTAATCATCCGTTTCATCAATGGCATTGCCGAAACGGTTAATTCCGATCCCGATATGGAAGGCCGACTTCGGGTTATCTTCCTCGCCGATTACAACGTCAAACTCGGTGAGCGGGTCTACCCGGCGGCGGACCTCTCGGAGCAGATCTCTACGGCCGGCAAGGAGGCCTCAGGAACTGGCAACATGAAATTTGCCATGAATGGGGCCCTCACCATCGGCACCCTCGATGGCGCCAACGTCGAAATACGCGAGCAGGTTGGAGCGGAGAATTTCTTCCTCTTCGGCCACACCGCCGACCAACTCGTTTCCTTGGAACAACAGGGCTATCGCCCCTGGGAATTGATCCCGGCCGTACCCGAATTGGGTGAAGTCCTGCGCCTGATCGAACAGGGACACTTCAGCCAGGGAGATGGGGAGCTGTTTCGACCCCTGCTGCAGAACCTCACCGGCTACGACCCCTTCTTCGTTTTAGCCGACTTTGCCGCTTACATGGAGGCCCAATCTGCCGTCAACACCGCCTGGTCCAATCGTGCCCACTGGAACAGGATGTCGGTGCTCAACACGGCCCGCACAGGCTTCTTTTCCTCAGACCGCTCGATCCGTGAGTACGCCACCCGGATCTGGCAGGCCGAAGAATACCCCGTCACCATCACCTGTGAGATTGAGGAATGATCTCAGGGTCGGTGGTCGGGAAGGTCGGGGGTTTGATGTAGTAGTCGATTGAGCCGCAGGCGATCGGCATTGAGGGGGTCGGGAGCTAGTTCGCCGGCCACCTCACGAAATTTCTGCTCCACCTCTTCGGGTACACGCACATCAAAAATGCGCTCCATCAGGGCTTCGATCGAGAAGAGGTGGGCATTGATATTCTCTAGATCCGCCATGGCCTGCTGCATGGCATCAGGCTCGTCCGCAGTATCGGCATTGGCGGGTTCGACCGGGGCTGGAACCGTCGTTTCACTGTCGCCGTATTGCTTCTGAAGCTCCTCAAGCACCCGGCCGGCCAAGGTGCGAAACGACTGCAATGCAGCCCAATTCAGCTCCTGCTGCTGCCGGAGACTGGGATTTTCGCGTATCAACCGGTCGTGCTCGCGGTAAAACCGCTGGCAATCAGGGCATTGGCAGGGCTCTTCGCTCACCGCTTCCCCTTGTGTCAATCAACACCCATCATGGCATTGCCGCCGATGGGCTGCCGAAATCAGGCTCCGGTGGGTCCAGATCGGCAGCCGGCAGAGGGATCTCAATGGAGCTGACCACGTTGATCACGTCCCGCAGGCGCATGGAATCGGCGAACCAGCCCATGGCCTGATCCACGTCGCCCCGATGTTCGGCGCTACAGGCCTGATCCTCATGGGCCTCGGCCAACAGGGCCAACCAGCAGAGACAACGGGCCTGCACCACCGAAAGATCCATCTCCTGGGGGTCTGTGCAGGCGATTCGCTCGCTTTCCTGCTGCACCAGCAACCGCAGTCGCAGGTCATGAAGGGGGGTCATCGAGCACCACCATGTCTACCCACGCTAGCGAAAGCGCCCCAAAAATGTCCAACACCACCCCTAGGGCACCCAGTCCCTCGTCAGCCCAACGATTCCCGGCAAACGCCGCACCAACTCCGCGGAATTTGACGGGATCCTCAAAAAGAGCGTCAGCGCCACACCTGGCTCGGAATCCCGCCAATGCGGGGCAAATAAATTACACAATTTTCCTCTTCGCTTCCATGGCCTCTCCGTTGCAGCGTCTGCAGGGTCTTGGTTCAAGACTTAAGGCAGGACTAGGTACCACCCTCATTGCCACATCCAGCTGCGCCCTAGGCCTGGGTCTTTTTAGTGCCCCTACATCGGCTGCCCTCACCGGATCCCAAAAGCCTCCCATCGCCAAGAACGCCAAATTACGACGAAGCAAGATCCGACAGCAATCTTAAATCCAAAGCAAAGCTAATTTGCGAAGAAAACCTAAGATCATTAAGAAATAAAGGGCGCTTTAAATCCTTTAATACTTCCAAATAAACCGCTTACTTCTTAAGAAAAGCAGGCATCTAGGGAATCTTTGCCTATTCGCACTAATCTTGGGTTGGCAATGCAGCCGACAGCCTTCTTCTCCTGCTTAATCCAATGTTATTCGCAACCCAACTCAAGAAATCCGCCCAAATTAGCCTCGTTGCCCTCAGCCTGGCTGGCGCCGCTGGCTTAGCCCTTTCAGCGGGTCAAGCCCAAGCCCTCTCTTTGAATAACCTCTTAGGACAGACTATCACTGCGGGCGATAAAACCATCAGTGACATAACCCTGACTGGCTTCACTCCTACGGCCGCTCAAACCATAGATTTCTCAATCGCTAGCGGAGCTTGGGTCGTCAGCACTAACTTCGCTCCCGACCAAAATCTGACGTCTAATATATCCGCAATCCTCAACTACAAAATCACAATCAACGATCCCACCAAGATCTTTTCTAGAATCCAAGTCCAAGGCGATGACACCACAATTAGTGGTGGTTCAACGACTCAAACAGTCACCTCAACAGGGGTGACTGGACTCCCTGTTTCGAACGACGGAACCAGCGTCGGTCCTCAGAGTTTCAGCAGCGACGTTAATGTGATAAACGTTTCCTCCAGCTTCTCTACGAGCGATGGCGCCACTTTCAACAACATTTCCCAGAAATTCACCCAAAAAGACGTCCCCACAACCAGTGCCGTTCCCGGCCCCTTGCCCCTGGTGGGTCTTGGTGCCGCCTTCGGCATGTCCCGTCGCCTGCGTCGTCGCATCGCCACCAACGGCTGATTGATCGAGACGTTCGTCCTTCCCCATCCGCCCTCCAGGGGGCGGATTTTTTTTGGTGCGCTTCACCTGATCATGAATCGACAATCATGGTCGCCAAGCTAAGATTGAACATCATCAAGTTTTACACCCATGGGCTCTTCGCTTGGCCCCCGCAAGGATTTGGCGTCAGCTCTTGACAGGGTGGCACTAGTACTAATTGGAATTTATCTCATTTTATTCTTCGCTGCGGTGATACCGCCCCGCATCAGCGATCCCAGGTGGTTCATCGAGATTCTGGATGCGGTTCGGGGCATCGCGTTCCTACCTCTGATCGGTGGGGTCCTGATTCTTCTGGCCAACCAGATGGATCGTCAATCGACCATCATCAGTAAGCATCGCAAATGGGTGCGGAAATTCGCCCCCCTGGCGGCCCTTGGATTTTTTCTGCTAATCCCCCTACAAGGCCTTGCCAGTTACAGGGTTCTGAGCCAGTCCAAGGGGGAAGCCACGCAAAAATTATCTGTCCTTACCCGTGGCGTTGAGATGATTCGCAATGCCCAGGACGAGACGGCACTGCGTTCCGGTATCAGTGCTGTTGGCATTCGCAATATTCCCCAGGGCAAGCTGATTGTACCGATTGCGACGGTAAAAGAACAAATTATCGGCCAACTTGCGCCTCAGACTCTAAAACTGCAAAACGAAACCAACAAGAGCTATAACAGGGCCTTGCAAAACCTGATCTTTCAATGGTTACGTGATGGCTCCTTGGCCTTTCTTTATGGATTTGGTTTCAGCGGCCTGACCAAGCCTGGTGACAGGCCTGGTGAGATCGCCGCCAATGATCTTGGTGTCGGCGATGAAGTGACCCGTCGCCTGGAAGAGGACAATGGGGATCTGCTGGTGCCTTGAGCGCCAAGACCCCAAGGCAGCCATCAACGTCACGGGGCTGGCGGGACTCGAACCCACGACCTACGGTTTAGGAAACCGTCGCTCTATCCGGCTGAGCTACAGCCCCATCGCTGCCATTATTCCACGCCCTCCCGCCGGGCTGGCCAAGGCCGCAAAAGGTTCTCGATAAATTTACTTCGCAGGCCCCTAGCAACATATTGCCAAAACTTTCTCTTTCGACCCCAATCAAAAGCCGAAAGAAGCGGCGAATTTCTTGACTTAGGGCTTTATGCTTATTTAAGATTTGCATGTTTCTTTTTTTTTATGAAACGCGCTTTTTTGGCAGGTTGTTTCAGCCTCAGTATTTCGGCGACTGGCCTGCTGCTGGTCACTCCCCAAGCAAAGGCCGCGTGTCTCACGGGCGATCTCAGTGTCTTAGCCGATGGGAACGGATGCCTTACGTTTAATCCCAGCACTCAGTCTAATGCGGCGCCGGACTACGCTTATGTCCAATATCTTGACTCTAATATCGATGTTAACCAATATTTCCAGATGGCCTTTTATGATGCCAATACTGGTCCACTAGAATCAACATTTACCATCACTGATATTGAGTACGGCTTCACCAGTCCAGCGAACACCTTGCCGACTAGCTGGACCGCTTTCACGACCAGCAGCTTGATCGCCAGCGAAACTTCTACCACCTATTTTACAAATATAGTCAATATTTCATCAACCCCAACTAGCAATTCCCTATATATCCGTTACCGCATTGCCGCAGACGCTTCCCTTCTCAACGGCGCCAGACTTGAAGTCAACCTACTGTCCAACAGCGATAACAACACCGCCGGCGGTCTCCTCGTCGCAGCCTCAACGGGGCAGCCAGCCAACGGTTTCGTCGACCTTTCGCGCTACAACACGGTTGTAAGCAGCAACAATCCTCCGGCCCCAGGCCCCCTACCCATCGCCGGCGCTCTCGCGGCATTCGGTGTATCCCGCCAATTGCGCCGGCGCATTCGCCAAGCCGGCTGATCGCCTTTTCGCTCCGTGCTCCACTGCCCCCCTCCGGGGGGCTTTTTCATGGCCGGTGCGTTCTTTTAAGCTGGGGGCGAAAGCAGGCGAGGTGATCGCGATCGAGGATCGGACTGCCCTTGGGCAGACGTTCGCTCGGTTGAGGAAAGTCCGGGCTCCCCAATGGCCAGGCCTGCTGGGTAACGCCCAGTGCGGGCGACCGTGAGGACAGTGCCACAGAAACACACCGCCGATGGCCCCGCTGAGTTCGCCTCGCCGGGTGCACAGGCAAGGGTGCAAGGGTGCGGTAAGAGCGCACCAGCGGCATCGAGAGGTGCCGGCTCGGTAAACCCCGGCTGGGAGCAAGGCCCAGGGACAACGGTTGGCCATCTTCCCTGTCCCGATCCAAGTGCGCCGCTAGAGGCCGTCGGTAACGGCGGTCCCAGACAGATGGTCACCCCGCCGGCACGCCAGGGGCAGGAGTCTTCGGCCTCCCATCCCCGGGGCGCCAGCGAGAACAGAACCCGGCTTATGTCCTGCTTTCACCCCCTTTACCCCAGTCGCCGGCGGCCCCCTCCATGACCCCCCAGCGCCGCCGCCAGCTTCTGGAGCTGTTGCGCCAGCTCGGCCTGGACCCAGCGGCGCCGGACGGGCCCGGCACCGGCGACAGGGCCCTCGCCCCCATCGAGGAGGCCCTCAGCCACCGTTCGGCTGGCCGGCCCGTCGACCACGAACAGCTCGAATTCCTCGGCGATGCCGTGTTGCGTCTCGCCTCCTCCCTTTACCTGCGGCGGCACCACCCCCTGCTGAGTGTGGGCCAGGCCTCCGCCCTGCGGGCCCAGCTGGTGAGTGATCGCTGGCTGGGGGAACTAGCCCTCGCCTGCGGCCTCGAACCCCTGCTGCACCTAGGGCCCATGGCGGCCGGCGACCGGGCCGGTCGGGCCACCGTGTTGGCCGAATGCTGCGAAGCCCTGATCGGTGGCCTGTTCGTCGCCTGGGGGGGCTCCGACGGCGGCCTGGAACCGGTGCTGCAGTGGCTCACCCCCCACTGGCATCGAACCAGCGCCGAACTGCTGGACGATCCCCATCGCCACAACTGGAAATCGGCCCTGCAGGAATGGAGCCAGGGCCAGCGCCGCGGCCTGCCGACCTATCGCAGCGACGAGCGCAGCCGGATCCATGGCGATCCCCGCCGGTTCCTTTGCCACGTGGAAGTCGGCAGTGAGTCCCTGGGGGAAGGCTGGGGCGGCTCCCGCCGCGAGGCCGAGCAGCAGGCGGCCCGAGCCGCCCTGGAAACCCTGGGTCTCAGCCCTCCTGCAGCAGGGTCCCCAGCGGCAGGGTGACCAACTTGTCCCAGTTGCCCCCCTCAAACAGCACGGCGGCCCGGCTCCCACTGATGCGCTGCACAAAGCCCTTATAGCCGTTGTAGATCGAACGCGGATCATTCACCACCACGGTGGTGCCCGGCAGGATCGGCAGTGACGTCATCGGGGCTCCTGAATCAAGGCCAGCCGTTCCATTATCGGCACCGCCATCGCCTTCGGAGGCCTGTTTCGCCAACCCGGGACTGCACACTGGGTGCTGACCGCCCCAGCCGCCGCGTGAACGCCAACGAAGCCCCGCCCCCCGAAGCCGATCACCTGAGTGCCGAGGGCAAGCCCCTGCTGGTGGTGGGGACCCTGGTGGCGGCCCAGGGCCTGGCGGGTGAACTGCGCATCCTGCCCCGCAGCGACTTCCCGGAGCGCTTCACCCAACCAGGCCCGCGCTGGTTGCTGGCGCGCCAGGGTGTTCCCCGAGCTATTGAGCTACTGGGGGGACGCCAACTGCCCGGCAAATCCCTGTTTGCGGTGCGCTTTGCCGGCATCAGCAACCGCGATGCGGCGGAAGCCCTGATCCATCAGGAGTTTCTGGTGGATGCCAGCCAACGGCCAAAATTGGCCCCCGGAGAATTCCACCTGCTGGATCTGGTGGGCCTCCAGGTGCGCCTGCTCGATGTCGCCGCACCCGCCCCAGCCCCCGGGGCCCCGATTGGCCGCGTGGTCGACCTGATCCACGGCGGCAACGATCTGTTGGCGGTGGAACTGGCCCCAACCGAGTCGGAACCGCCTGCGGCCGGCGGCCAGCCGGCCGCAGGCCGCAAGGTGTTGATCCCCTTTGTCGAGGCGATCGTGCCCCTCGTCAACCTCCAGGAAGGCTGGCTCGGAATCACTCCTCCGCCAGGACTCCTGGACCTCTGAAGTCCGCCGACCTCATTAAGGCTTTGTCGGTTACTCCACCGTGACGCTCTTGGCGAGGTTGCGGGGTTGATCAACATCCAAGCCTCGGTGCGCGGCGATGTGATAGCTGAGCAGCTGCATCGGGATCACCGTCAGCAGGGGACTCAACAACTCATCCACGATGGGTAAAGGCAGCAGAGTGTCGAAGAGTTCGGTATCCGGGCAGGCCGGGGCGACGCCGATCAAACGGGCATCGCGGGCTTTGGCCTCCTGGGCATTGGAAAGAACCTTGTCGAACACCGTTCCCGGTACGGCAATCGATACCACCGGCACGCGGGCATCGAGCAGGGCGATGGGACCATGCTTCATCTCACCGGCCGGGTAGCCCTCGGCATGGATATAGCTGATTTCCTTGAGCTTGAGGGCACCCTCCATCGCAATCGGATAATTAATGCCCCTGCCCAGAAAAATCACATCCTGGGTATCGGTGAACAGGTGGGCCAGCTCGGCGCAACGGCGGTCGTGGTCCTCCACAAGCGCTTGCAACAGGGCCGGCAATTCCCGTAACTGGGCGACAAGGGCCATCAGCCGCCCGTGATCCGGCAGCCCCGGCTGCCGCAAACCCGCCGCAGCCCGCCGCTCAGCGAAGGCCAGGGCGAGCCCATAGAAGGCCAAGAGCTGCCCCATGAAGGTCTTAGTGGCTGCCACTCCCACTTCAATCCCGGCGCCGATATCCAGAATGTGGCTCACCAGCCGCCCCAACGAACTTTCGGGCCGGTTGGTGATCCCCAGCATCCGCGGGGCATAGGCCGGGTCACCGTGACGCTGACGCCGTTGCTGTTCCATGGTCAGGGCCGCCAAGGTGTCGGCGGTCTCCCCGGACTGGGTGACGCCGATCGTGAGCATGTGGGGCGAAAGGGGCGGCGGCGCGTAGCGGAATTCGCTCGCATAGAACACAGTCGTAGGCACGCCGGCCACCTGTTCCAACAGGTAGGCCCCCACCTGGGCCGCATGGCGACTGGTGCCGCAGGCCAGGATCTGGATCCTCTCCACACCGCAGTAGACCGCCTCATCGAGGGGTAAGGCCACCAGGGCCCCCTCGGGCAGGTGGCGGGCCACCCACAGCGCTGCTGTCTCGGGCTGCTCATGGATCTCCTTGAGCATGAAATGGCGGAAGCTTCTCTTATCCGCCACGTGTTCGGTGCCGGTCAGCAGGCTGGGGTTGCGCTGCACCCGCTCGCCGGTCGCGTTGTAAAGCTCGATGCCCAGGGGCGTCAGCAAGGCCACCTCGCCGTCTTCCATCGGCAGGATCGTGCGGGTGAAGCCAGCCAGGGCTGGCGTGTCACTGGCGCAGAGAAATTCCCCTTCCCCCAGACCAATCAGCAGTGGGGCCTGGCGCCGCGCCACCACCAGGGCCCCAGGAGCCTTGGCCCAGACCACCGCCAGGGCGTAGGCCCCATGCAACAGGGGCAACACCTCCTGCACGGCCCTCAGCAGCAGGGCCGCATCGATCAGGTGCCCCTCTTTCTCCAGCGCGTCCAAGCGACGGGCCAGTAGATGGGGGATGACCTCGGTATCCGTATCAGAACGGAACATCACCCCCTCAGCCTGGAGGAGCTCGCGCAGGCTGCGGTGGTTTTCAATGATGCCGTTCTGAACCACAGCCAGTTGGCCACTCCCATCGAGATGGGGATGGGCATTGCGTTCTTCCGGTTTGCCATGGGTGGCCCAGCGGGTATGGCCGATGCCGCAATGGCCAGCAGCTCCCTGCTCTTCCCAACGGGCTGTGAGGTTCAGCAGCTTGCCCTCGGCCTTGAGGCAATGCAATCGCCCTTCTGGTGCCCCGCCCCCGTTCGGCAAGGCCTCCACCGTGGCGATGCCGGCGGAGTCATAACCGCGGTATTCGAGCTGGCGCAGTCCCTCCAGTAACTGGGGCGCAGCCTCTCTCGAACCGATCAGGGCAACGATGCCGCACATGGGGGAAGGGGGAGCGCCACAAAAAAGCCCGGCACAGGCCGGGCATGAGCTTATGGCGGCCAGTAACCCGTCTCAATAAGCGAGGCCCATGGAGCGCGAGGTCTCGTCTCCCAGATAGACGCGAATACTTAGGAAGTCCGTTGGGCAAGCGGTCTCGCAACGCTTGCAACCGACGCAATCTTCGGTGCGGGGGGAGGAAGCGATCTGGGCAGCCTTGCAGCCGTCCCAGGGAACCATTTCCAGAACATCGAGGGGGCAGGCCCGGACGCACTGGGTGCAGCCGATGCAGGTGTCGTAGATCTTGACGGCGTGAGACATGGGCCTTGTTGCGGCTGGGCCGGTGAACGGACGGCGTGGAGTCAAGGTACCGGCAGGAGCGGGAACCACGGGTGCGCACCGGGCAGCCCGTCACCCTTGTTCATACGCCGCAGGGGGACGGGCCGGGGCGACCCGTAGGATGCCGTTCACTGTCTCCAGCGGCCATGTCCCAGGAAGCGATCTTCGAGAAAGTCCGTTCGATCGTTGCCGATCAGCTCAGCGTCGATGCCGCTGAGGTGAAACCCGAATCGAATTTCCAGAACGACCTCGGTGCGGATTCCCTTGACACCGTCGAGCTGGTCATGGCTCTGGAGGAATCCTTCGACATCGAAATTCCCGATGAGGCCGCAGAAGGCATCACCACCGTTGGAGATGCCGTCAAGTACATCCTAGAAAAACAGGCTTGATCGTCCATGGTGGAGGCACTCCGCCGCGTCGTGGTCACCGGTCTGGGGGCGGTCACGCCGATCGGCAACGATGTGGCCCAGTATTGGGAAGGACTGCGAAGCGGTCGTAATGGTGTGGCCGCCATCACCCTTTTTGATGCGTCTCGACATGCGTGTCGCTTCGCGGCTGAGGTCAAGGATTTCAACCCCACGGGCTGGCTTGAACCCAAAGAAGCCAAGCGTTGGGACCGTTTTTGTCAGTTCGGAGTCGTGGCTGCCAAGCAGGCGGTCCAGGATGCCGATCTCGGCATTGACGACACCAACCGAACTCGGGTAGGTGTCTCGATTGGATCTGGCGTGGGCGGCCTGCTGATGATGGAGACTCAGGCCCAAGTGCTCAATGACCGGGGACCCGATCGGGTCACTCCGTTCTGCGTGCCCATGATGATCCCCAACATGGCTACCGGATTGACGGCGATCGCCTTGGGCGCCCGTGGTCCCAGCAGTGCTGTCGCCACCGCCTGCGCCGCCGGCTCCAACGCCATTGGCGACGCATTTCGCCAGATCCAGCTAGGTCTCGCTGACGTCATGATCTGTGGCGGGGCCGAATCGGCGATCACGCCCCTTGGGGTAGCGGCCTTCGCCAGCGCCAAGGCTCTCTCATTCCGCAACGATGATCCGGCGACCGCGAGTCGCCCCTTCGACTTGGAGCGCAATGGATTTGTGATTGGAGAGGGGGCGGGGATGCTCGTCCTTGAAAGCCTCGACCACGCCCTAGCCCGAGGGGCCACACCTCTCGCTGAAATCGTTGGCTATGGCACCACCTGTGATGCCCACCACATCACGTCTCCGTCTCCCGGTGGCGTCGGTGGTGCCGAAGCCATGCGTCTGGGCCTAGTCGATGCCGGCCTGAAGCCAGAGGATGTGGATTACGTCAATGCCCATGGCACGAGCACCCAGGCCAACGACAGCAACGAAACCGCCGCCATCAAGTCCGCCCTGGGAGAACACGCTCGTCAGATTCCTGTCAGTTCGACCAAGTCGATGACCGGCCATCTCCTCGGGGGTAGTGGCGGCATTGAAGCCGTAGCCTCGGTCCTGGCCATCGGCCACAACCTGGTGCCACCTACGATTAATTACCGCACCCCGGATCCTGCTTGCGATCTGGATGTGGTCCCAAATGTGGCCCGCGACCACATCGTGAACGTCGTACTCTCCAATTCCTTCGGGTTTGGCGGTCACAACGTCTGCTTAGCGTTCCGGCGCTTCACCTGAGCAAAGACCCGTCTCGGTTCACGCCCAGCTCTGCCGGAAGTCCTCCATTCCCAAGCCACTTCTCCCCCCCTACCGCGTTCCGCCATGGTCGTAGCCACCACAACTTCGGTCGAGAGCCTTTGCATCAACAGCATCCGCTTTCTGGCGGTCGACGCGATCAACAAGTCCAACTCGGGCCACCCAGGTCTGCCCATGGGCACAGCCCCGATGGGATTCGCCCTCTGGGACAGGTTTCTCCGCCATAACCCCAAGAACCCTAAGTGGTTCAACCGTGATCGTTTTGTGTTGTCCGCTGGCCACGGCTGCATGCTTCTTTACGCTTTACTTCACCTCACCGGGTATGACTCGGTAACCATTGAGGACATCAAGCAGTTCCGTCAGTGGGGATCCAAGACACCAGGACACCCCGAAACCTTTGAGACCCCTGGGGTTGAAGTCACCACTGGGCCCTTAGGTCAGGGCATCTCCAACGCCGTAGGCCTGGCCATCGCCGAGGCCCATCTGGCCGCCAAGTTCAACCGCCCCGGCCTCAACCTTGTTGACCACTACACCTATGTATTGATGGGTGATGGTTGCAACCAAGAAGGTGTGTCTTCAGAAGCAGCATCTTTGGCTGGCCATCTTGGATTGGGCAAATTGATTGCCCTCTATGACGATAACCATATAACCATTGATGGAGACACCTCAGTCTCCTTCACTGAAGACGTATTAAAGCGCTATGAATCCTACGGCTGGCACGTCCAGCATGTTGCTGAAGGCAACACAAACGTTGAGGACATTGCCAAGGCGATTGCGGCGGCAAAAGCTGTCACCGACAAACCAAGCCTTATAAAGATCACAACCACAATTGGCTTCGGATCACCGAACAAAGCCAACACGGCCGGTGTCCATGGTGCCGCCTTGGGATCGGACGAAGCTGAACTGACCCGCAAAGCCCTTGAATGGGGCTACGGACCCTTCGAAGTGCCCCAAGAGGCTTATGAGCATTGGCGTCAGGCCATTGGTCGTGGCGAGATTGCCGAAACGGATTGGAACTCCGTCCTTACGTCCTACCGCAGCCAGTATGCAACCGAAGCTGCTGAGTTTGAAAGGATGCTCCGTGGCGAACTTCCCGAGGGTTGGGATGCCGATCTTCCCCATTACGCCCCGGAGGACAAAGGCCTAGCGACCCGGCAGCATTCCTATAATTGCCTCAATGCCATCGCTCCTCGGCTGCCCGAACTCATCGGTGGTTCAGCGGACCTCACCCACTCCAACCTTACGGACATCAAGGGTGAAAAGAGCTTCCAAAAGGGCAGCGAAGCCAACCGCTATCTGCACTTCGGGGTTCGTGAACATGCCATGGCGGCGATCCTGAACGGTATCGCTTATCACAATAGTGGCCTAGTTCCCTACGGGGGCACCTTTCTTGTCTTTGCTGGTTACATGATTGGGGCCATGCGCCTATCCGCCCTTTCCGAGCTGGGTGTGATCTATGTGCTCACCCATGACTCGATTGGTTTAGGTGAAGACGGTCCCACTCACCAACCGATTGAGACCTTGGCCAACCTCCGCGCCATTCCGAATCTGTTGGTCATTCGCCCCGGAGACGGCAACGAAACCAGTGGTGCTTACCAAGTCGCGGTAACCAATCGCAAGCGCCCAACGGTGCTGGCTCTCAGTCGCCAGGCCGTGGCCAATCAAGCCAACTCCTCTGCCACTGCCGTGGCCAAGGGGGGTTATATCCTGGAAGACAGCCAGGGCACTCCAGAGATCATCTTGATCGGCTCTGGCACAGAACTGGATCTTTGTGTTAAAGCTGCGGCCAGCCTGCGTGCCGAAGGTCGCCAAGTTCGGGTGGTTTCGATGCCCTGTATCGAATTGTTTGAAGAGCAGGATGCCGCTTATCGCGAATCCGTCCTTCCCGCTGCCGTCCGTCGTCGCGTCGTCGTCGAGGCCTCCACCTCTTTTGGCTGGCACAAATACTCAGGCTTTGATGGTGCCGTCGTCTCAATTGACCGATTCGGAGCCTCAGCACCTGGGCCTCTTTGCATGGAAAAATTCGGCTTCACCGTCGAAAACGTTGTTGCCCAGGCAAAATCACTTGGTTAAGCATCGATGCCCCACTTAAAAGGGCCTCAATAGACTGTCAAATGCAAATGCATTTACATAGCGCCCCGATATTACGGGGCGTTTTTGCTAACAAGCTGGATGCTATAGTTATGAAAGATTTGATTTGCATCAAAAAGACATCGAAAACATGCGGCCCTTAAAGATTAGCTATGCTACCAGCGCCTATAACGAAGGGCTCAATCTCCAAGAATTTTATAGCCGCTGCCTGGAATCTTTTTTAGACATTAAAAACGAATGGAAAGGCAAGTTTGAGCTAGACTATACAATGATTATTGTAGATAATTGCAGTACGGACGATACGCTAAAAATCATCCAAAATCTTGTAAACGCCGATTCTCGGGTTATAGGCATCACTAACGCTACGAATTATGGTGCCGAACCGTCCTTTGCTATCGCGCTTGATCGGGCAGCTGAAAATAGTGACCTTATCATCTTTTTATGCTCCGATCTACAAGATCCACCCGAACTAACGGTCAAAATGGTTCGAGATCTTCTGTTGAATGAAACATATGATGCCTGCCTATCCTTAAAACAAAAATCTTCAGGAGGCCCCTTACTGCGTGCATTACGCCATAGCTACTATAAAATACTGGGCTACTCATCACGCTTACAAATTGTACCGGATGGATTTCACGGATTTGGTTGTTTCCGAACCGATATCATCCGTGAATCCCTGAGCTACTGGCATGAAACGGGATTAAACCTGCGAACCTGCATGTCAAATGCTTCCCAAACACCTACGTATATTTACTACGATCAACCCAACCGACTGCGTGGCAAGTCAAGTTATAGCATTTTGGGCTATGTTCAATTCGCCATACGTACCCTTTTGGCCGCTGACGCAGCCGGAAGTCGCTTAGCATTAAGCATGGGGTCAACTGGGCTGATAGTGGCCTTAGGAGTGGCGATGTTCCTCTTGCTCAACTATTTATCTGGGAATAGCAAGTATCACGGTGGCATTCCAACCGTCATGGCCCTAGTAATTGGTAGTTTCGGGGTTCAAATGTTGATGTTTGGGGTTGTCTCCAGACAGATTGAAGCCTTACGTTTCCAAAACTTTAGGCCAAAAGTGCGCCATCGCCAATTAAAAATGAATAGCGAATGAGACGCAACAATGCATTTATAAGATTTTGTCTAAGCGGCATCTTCTTTACCACTCTTGGCCCTAGTCTGCTTTGGATTAGCTATCCACTAGGTGCTTTTATAGCTGTTGGCGTCTCTGAAATTTTTGCCCATAGTCTTCGCTTTATAAGTTTTCGGTGGTTTGTCTTTCCAGCCTCTAAGGGTTACAAAGTCACCGCAAATCGCTATATTTTATCGGCCGTTCCCGTCTCCCTGGCTAATCTACTGACCGTAACTTTACTTCGAAATCAGCTTGACCGTACAACACTTACCTTCTGTGTGGCATTGGTATCAGTAAGCGTGGGATTTCTATGGAGTCGCTTTGTCTATACCCTACCCAAGTTACATTAAATTTAAGAATCAAGTGATTGGTCAAACCAATTATTTTGCCCTAAGCCCCCTCTACCAAAATCAAACGGCAGACTAAGCAGCAAAGTCACAAATCAGTACAACCTCACGATCAATCATCGCTTCGCTCAGCCCAGGCTAGGTGCCAAGAAAACTGAATGATGCATAAGGTTTCAC